>JANNCN010000125.1:0-44883 GCA_031386665.1 Rhodoferax sp.
GCCAGTGACGATTGCATGCCATTGAAGAGCAGCACCATGCCCATCAACCCTGGCACGATGTACACATCGTAAGAAATGTAGGTGTCGTAGGGTTCAATGATGGCCACGCCAAACACGCTTCTGAAGCCTGCGGCAAACACCGCCAGCCACAGCAAAGGCCGTACCAGGGCAGAAGCCAGCCGCCCGTATTGGCGCGAAAACTTGAACAGCTCGCGCGCGACGATGGCTTTGAGTGCCTGCGTCAGGTGGGACAAACGGGCAGGTTCAGTCAAAGCAAAACCCTGTTGGCGTTGGGCGTCAATGGATAGTTTTGGTTCACGGCTCGCCTCATGAATTGAATTTACAAAGCTTTTCAGGCTCATCGGCGCCCAGGGTGTCCAACGCATTGCGGGGGTGTAGCACGCCTTCGAGCGGCATAGCGGCCACCACACCTTGGCCGTCTGACAGCAGCACCGGCTGGCGCAATTGGCGATCCCACGGTCTGAACTGCAAAGTGACGCCTTTGGAGCCATCCAAACTGGCCGCAAGCAATGCCTTGCTCACCGCAGGCGCGTCTCCTTTGGGGGCTGCAACTGCTGCAGCCACAATAGCTTTGCCCGCCATCCAAGCCGCCCAGTCGTGGTCGGTCATGGGACGTTTGGCGGCCTTGGCAAACCTGCGAGACACCTGGGGTGCCCCATAGCGCTCAAACTGACTTGCCCAGGCAACGGCAACCAGCCCTGCGTCGCCCAGCACGGGTCGTGCCAGCGCCGTGTTGTAAGGTAACCCCCGGGCAAATTCACCATCGCTGTCCACCACCCAAACCGCGTCGTAGGTCATATTCACTGTGAGCAACGCGACGTTGGCCAAGGCCCTCTCGCGTGGGTCGGTGGACAGCTTGAAGGGTTTAACGGCAACTTGTTTAAGGCCGTAACGTTTCAATGCGGCTTGCGCGACAACAGTCCTTGCGGCGTCTTGGGGGCTTGGCCCGGCAAGCAGCAAAACCTGCGTCCACCTGCGTGCCATGAGCGCTTGCGCCAAGGCGTCTGCCCGCATCCGGTCGCTTGGGAGCAGATGAAACAAATTGGCGGCGCAGTCGCGTTCACGCAAAGCGTCGTCACTGGTTCCGACATTCAAAACTGGTAGTTTGACAGCCGTCGCCATCGGCCCCAGCCAAGCGGCAGGCAAATTCACCACCAGCACGGCAGCGCCTGATTTTTCAGCTTGCTGGGCCGCCGCACGGGCGGCTTCAGCATTTGCGACGCTCACAGTCTTGAACTTGATGGCAAGCTTGTCTTGCGCCAATTCAAACTGAGCCTCGTCAAGGGCCACAGCCAGCGCATCAGACGCTGACCCGCCAGGGTGGCCCAGGTAGGCACGTTCAAGCCGAGTGCGATCCAGCTTGGGGTTGTCGGTCTGCTCAATCAAGGTGACCTGCCAATCAGCTGCCAAGCTGGGGGCCGCAGCCAATGCCATGCCAAAGCCCAGCACCCAAGACACGCCCAAGGAGAACAGGCTTTGCATGCGACGTTTCAAGCGATCATGCCCCAATGGATCAATCGGTCACAACGACAGTGTGCGGAACACGGCCCACCGCAATTGTCTTGATCGCCTTGGCACTGGCCACGTCTACCACCGTCAAGTCGTCCGACAGGCCATTGACCACCAACAATTGGGATTCATCGCGGTTCAAGGCGACACCCCAAGCCCGTTTGCCCGCAAGCACCTGCTGGGTCACTTCGCGTTTGGCCACGTCAATGAAGGCCACATGGTTGACTTTGCCCATGCCCACAAACGCATGCTTGCCGTCCTTGCTCAAAACGATACCTACGGGTGTGATGTCTGCTGCACGAGCGCCCTTCACTGCAAACTTCACGGTGGCCACCACCTTCATGTCTTTGGTGGAAATGATGCTGACACTGGCCCCCAGTTCATTGGTCACCCACAGCTCGCTTCCGTCCGGCGTGAGCGCAAAACGGCGTGGTCGCTTGCCAACCGAAATATTCTTAATGATTTTGGCAGCGGCAACATCAATCACATGCACCATGCTGGCCACTTCAGACGTGACATAAACCGTTTTTCCGTCAGGCGAGACTTTCACGCCCTCGGGCTCCTTGCCGACCTTGACTTCCTTCGCAATCTTTTTGGTGGCCAGATCGACAAAACTCAGTTCAGCGTCGTCTTCATTGGACACATACAAAGTTTTGCCGTCAGGCGACAGGTCAAACATCTCGGGGGATTCACCCAAGGGTACGCGGCCCACCGATTTTCGGGTGGCCAGATCAATCACGTCGGCCGCGTTGTCCCCGCTGCAGGCCACCATCAACTGCTTGCGGTCGGGCGTGATTTGCATGTGCCTGGGTCGTTTGCAGGTGGCAATGGTGCCCTCTACTTTCTGATCTTTCAAGCTGATGACCGTGATCGTGTTGTCCTTTTCACTGGACACCAGGGCCACAGATTCCGCGACCGCAGCCGCAGGCGTGCCCAAAGCGAGCACGAGCGTAAGCCTTGTGAGGCTCGCGAGGCTCGTGAAACCGGTGAAGTGGCTACTGGAGGGAGTGAGCTTCATTGAGAATCTTTCTTTGCGGAAGGGTGACCGTCGCCCCGCGCAGGCGCTGCCGTGGTGCGGGCAATAAACCCCGCTTCTAAACTGGGTTGGCCCAGGGCCAAAGTGACCTCAGCCGGACTGCCTTCGGCGACCAATTGGCCTTGGTGCAGCAGAAACAGTTTGTGAGCCTTGGCCGCTTCTTCAACCCAGTGCGTGGCCCATAGCACCGCGCTGCCACGCGCCTTCACATCGGCAAATACTGTTGCCAAAATGTCCTGGCGCGACTTGGGGTCTAACCCGACCGTGGCCTCGTCCATCAAAATCAAGCCGGGGCGATGAAGCAAGGCGCGCACCAGTTCGACCTTGCGTTTGGTGCCCCCTGACAGCTCTCGACAGGGTCGATCCAAATCGCCAGACAAATCCAAGGCAGAGCAGTCAGAGTCAATGCGCGACCGGCTGGTGGCGCGGACCAAACCATGCAGGTCAGCATGAAATTGAAGGTTGCGCCGAACCGAAAGGTCCAAATCCAGGGCTTGCTGCTGAAACACCACTCCAATGCGCGCCAAAGCTTTGGCTGGCGCTTCCTGAAGCAGAATTCCATCAACTGAGATGCTGCCCTGGTCAGGTACGAAAAGCCCTGTCAGCAACTGAAACAGCGTTGACTTGCCCGCGCCATTGGGCCCGAGCAAGGCACAAAATTGCCCAGATGCCAGATATAGGCTGACATCGCGCAAAGCGTAGCGTTCACCATACTTTTTACTGATGTTTTTAACGCTGAGCATGGTCAATTTATAGCGAGAAAGAACTTCAAAATGAGTTAGCGCACAACTATTTTTGCAGGGTTTCGATAAAGCTCAGCAACTGCTCGATATCAGGCTCTTTCAAGATGTCTTTCCAAGGCGGCATGCCCAAGTCATTGCGCCCATTTTTGATGGTGGTAAGGGCGGTGTCACGCCACTTGGCGTCGTAACGCAGTTTCAGGCGGCGAATGTCGCGTTCACGGATCGGGCTGGCACCGTCAGCGCCATGGCAATGGGAACATTGGTCGTTGAAGCGCACCCGACCCAATTGCGCAGATGGGCTCAATGCTGGCGCTTGCTCAACCGCCGCCTGCATGCCGGCCCCTGCCGCCGTGGCTTTGGCGGCACCCTGGGCATTCACACCTGCTTTTGCCGCTTTTGTCGCGTTGGCAGATGTGGAAGATGGCGTAGTTTTAGGGGTGACACTGGGCTTGGCACCTGTTTTAGGCGCGGCTGTGTCTTCAGGTTTGGCTTGAGCCTTAACGATCCATTGGCTTGGCACCGTCGCTCTATCGGTTCGGTTTGCCAGTGTTGGCGGGGCAGCCAGCGTGTCGGACTTCGACACCAAAGTTAACTTGACCGGTGGCGTTTGCGGAAACCCATATTTCGCAGACAAAGCGGCAATTTCAGGCTTGAGCGCGATCAAGGCTGTGTCAATGTTTTTGACCAATTCGGGTTTATCACGTTGCACCGCGACGGACACCTGACCCGTCAGATCTGGCCCGGCAAGCGGGGTCACCTTCCATCGGCCCCCATGTTGGCGCTGGTTGTCAAAACCAGCCACCGGCCCCCACATGAAGCCAGCGTCGATGTCGCCTTTGGCCAGCGCTGCAAATATTTCATCGGACGTTTTGAAGGTGACAAAAGGCATGTCGCTGCGCTGGGACAACAAAATGTGAGGGTTGGTTTGAAACTGTACCGCGAGCCGCTTGCCTTTGAGATCGTCAAGACTGGAGAACTGAAACCCTGGCGCACTGACCAGTGCATAACCCACGTCCAAAAAGGCAGCGGTTTTTTGCAGGCCACGCGCCTTGTAATCTGCATCGGTTGGCAGCGCAAACACCGCATCGCATTCACTGGCCGTGTTGCGCAGCGCCCGCCGTTGGTAGAAGGTAAGCCACCAAGTGTACTGAACGGGCTGTGCATCAAGGCGTTTGGCCACCAACTCCGCCAGGTCAACATAAAGGCCGCGCTCGGGTCCTTCAGATTTGCTGAACGGCAGGTTGTCTGGGTCTGCGCATACACGCAAAGGGGCAGCAGCCACAGACGGTCCAGCCAATGCCAACAGTGTCGAAGCGAACACCCCTGCAACCCAACTGGAGGTCAAGCCAAGCCTAGCGAAATACCTGCGTGTAGTCATTTCAAATTTCTCAAGTGCAAATTTCTAAATTACAAATTAAAAACCCGTGGTTGTGTCCCACGGGTTCGTTGCGTTTGAATGGGCTTGTGTGCACAAGCACACAAGCATTCCAAACTGGCCAATCAGTTCAAGGCGAAGACGTACAAGGTGCCGCCTTCTGGGCTGGCTGCCACCATTTTCTCGCCTAGAGCACCGAAGAACGCGGGGATCGATTGGGTCCGGCCAGACACCACGGCAACATACTGTTTGCCGTCCAGCGTGTAGGTCATGGGCGCGGCTGAAATGCCTGAACCTGTGTTGAATTTCCACAGCTCTTTGCCGGTTTTTGCATCTGACGCGTGGAACATGCCTTTGATGTCGCCGTGGAAAAGCAGCCCACCCGCCGTGGTCATCATGCCACCGTTGAAGGGCAGATCCTGCTTATTGAACCAAACTTGCTGTTGTTTCACTGGATCCCAGGCTTTGACACCACCCATGTGACCGCCAGGGCCTACCTTGCCCAAATCAAAGTTGACACCCAAGTAGAACGCGCCGCGCTTGTAGTCAGCCTGAATACCTTCCAGATCCATACAGAGATTCATGGTCGGAATGTAGACCAAGCCAGTTTGTTCGCTGTAGCTCATGGGCATCCAGTTTTTGCCACCGATCAGGTTAGGGCAAATGTCACTGGCTTTGCGTTTCATGCCAGGGCGTTTTGCATTGCCTGCGGCTTCGATCGGTGTACCGGTTTTCATGTCAATGCCAGTAGCCCAGTTGACACCTTCGATGTACTGCTTGGCAGATATCAGCTTGCCATTGGCACGGTCAATCACGTAGAAAAAGCCGTTGCGGTTGGCTTGCATGATCACAGGTACTTTTTTGCCTTCCACTGGCAAGTCAGCAAACACCAACTCATTGACGCCGTCATAGTCCCATGCGTCATGCGGAGTGAACTGGTAATGCCAAGTGATTTTGCCAGTGTCAGCGTTCAATGCCAGTACGGAAGCAGAGTACAAATTGCTGAACTTGCCAATGTCTGAACTGTCATTTCCGCGCACTGCCGCCGACCAAGGCGCCGGGTTGCTGGTGCCGTAGTAAACCAGGTTCAATTTGGGGTCATAAGAGCCAATGTGCCAAGCCACCGCGCCGCCGAGCTTGCCTGAATCACCCTTCCAAGTGTCGCCATTGGGCTCGCCCGCTTGCGGAATGGTTTGCGTGCGCCATACTTCTTTGCCCGTGGTTTGGTCAAGCGCCACAATGGAACCGCGCACACCATACTCACCGCCACCAAAGCCGGTGATCACAAGGTTTTTAACCAGCGTGGGCGGTGATGTGATGACCGAGCCCTGGGTGTAGTCAACGATTTGCGTCTTCCATAATTCTTTGCCTGATTTAGCATCCAGCGCGACGACATGTGCGTCCAAGCGGCCGACAAAAATCTTGCCATCCGCATGGGCAACGCCCCGGTTGTTCACGTCGCAGCAGGCATACTGCTCAATGCCTTTTGGAATGTCCGGCTGGTAAGTCCACTTGACCTGCCCGGTTTTGGCGTCAACCGCGAACGTATTTTTTGGCCCGAAGGACGACGTGACAAAGAGCGTATCGCCCACCAAAATGGGAGTTGACTCTTGCGACCGATTGGTGCCCAACTGCAGCGCCCATTGGACTTTCAGCTTGCTGACATTGCCCGCATTGATCTGCGTGGATTTGCTGTACCGGGTGTTGCCGGCGTCGCCACCGTAAACCGACCAGTTTTGAGCGCTGGCGCTGGCTGCCATGCCAAGCGTCAAGCCCAATACCACCGGCGTTAAAAAGTTTCTCATGTTTGTGTCTCCTGTCTCGTGCGTTGATTGAACGGATCGCGTGGATGCCGAAAATGCGTCATGTCACTTGCGGTGCAGTAAGCATAAAACTGATGCCCCTCGCCTACCTACGGGTAAGCCCTAGGGTCTGGTAACTAATCGCATATTGCGACACTTCAATGGGCACAGTTGCGGTCAGCGCCACTGCGTCAGTTCCAACACCAGAGTGCCGCCCCGGAGCGTCCGGGACGGGGACTTTTCGACCCGCTCAACCCGAACCAAGCCCACGCCTGGGCAATACCATTCAGTGCTGAAAAGTGGCATGTCGCGCCATGAAAACAGAGCGTCGACATAAAGCTTGATCTTGGCTTCACCAACGACCTTGATGCAGTCTTCAAAAGTACCTGCAGGCGTCTCAAGTTTTTGCGCCAGCGCGTCAATGCGATAAGTCATCATCACAGGTTTGTGCGTGTATCGAATTTCTTTGGGAACCTCATTTTTGCGTTGCAAAATGTAAGCCACTGTATTGGCTTCCCACTGGGCACCCACCACATGCGGTCTTTTCAAAACGTAGCGCGGCGGATTGTCAGTCTTCAGTTCTTTTTCAAGCGGATTTTTGCTGGCGACGCGGTAAACCCCGGATTCATCATTGCGAAACCAGTAGTCAACGCCGTTGTCACTGTGCCGACGCAGAGCGGGTTTGCCGTCAACATCCTGAGCACCCAGCGCAGAGAACGCTAACGTGTCCACACTCGGCTCATCGGCTTCGTCTAAATTTTTGACAACACGGTAAGTCCATGTGCGTCCCTCGTCCAAGGGGAAGAAATTGTCCTGCGCAGGCTTTTGACCGCAGCCACCCAAAATTCCAAGCGCTGCTCCCAAGAACGCCGTGGCGGTGACGGCTTGCGACCAGTTCAGCGCCGGGCGTGGCGGGATACTCAATTGACCAAAGCGCAGTGTCACGCTATTTCTCCGGCAACTGGGGTGACGGCAAATCACTGATTTTGATTTCTTGCTCATCATTGCCGGGTCGCAACCATCCCATGCCTCGACCATTCCCAGCCTTGACCTCTGCGGTGCCAACCTGGCTTACGCCATCGCGGCCTTTTTTGATGCCCTCGTCAATTTGCGTATGGAGCTTGCGGCTGTATGGCAACTGGTAAGCGCGCGGCTCCAGGGTGGGGCCGTTGTCGCTGATTTTGCTGACCCAAAGGTACAACAAGCCGGGCGTCTTGGTGGTCGGCTCTTGAACCACCGCTGCCAGCATGACGAACTTGGGCGGCAACGCGTCGGTGCTGGGAATTCCCCAAATTGAATGCACTGCCTCATGTCCAAAAAAATAAAGCACCGTGACCGATGTGATCAAAACACCTTTTAACCAGTTGGGCCAGTGCGACCAAATGAGTGCCAACACGGTGACAAACAACACCGCCGCAAAGGCCAGAATGATGGACAAGCTCATTTCGTACTGCTCCCTACCAGGCGTTTTGCCAGTGTATTGATGCCACTGACCGTGCCATCGGGTTGAATCGTGAAGCGAGTCAAAGTGGCTTCTTCGCCCCGGCTGGCCAACAGGTGTTTGCCATAAAAGACCACGTCAGCGCGCGGATTGACCTTCACGACCGAGACATTCACTTCGACTGGCTGGCCTGCTTTGGGGTGAGTCGCATCGACTTCTTTCGACTCGAAGTAGTGGGCGTTCACCACGTACTCGCCTGGTGCGATGCCTCGCAGGGTCACGACTTCCTGGTTCAGTGGGTTGACGATGGTACGCCCATTGACCACGATGGAATCGTTCGATTGGCCCCGGTCATCCCGGTCCAGGTGCATCAGTCCCGCCTCACGGGCGCGGTACCAAACGACATCGCCAGTGGGGCCTTGCGCCCACAAGTCAATGTCGTTGGGGTCCCCGTCTGGCCAAGACAGCGTGATGATGTATTCCGCCTTGGCCGGAATGTCGCCCGCCTTGAGCGCCTTGGGGTTCATAGCCAGCAGAGCGATCAAGAAACAAAAAACAAAGGCGATCAACATGTTGAACAGCATGTCGTAAAACGGATCGACCTCCGGCTCGCGCGAAAAACGGCGTTTGCCCATTTAGGGGTCTACCAAGTTTGAAGACTGCCCAATTCTGCGAAGCTGGTTGCGTTGCAACCCATACCGCTGGCAGTCTGCCACCAGAGAATCTGCAAAACGATCGAGGCGCGTCAACTGCAAACCCAGCAAAATATTGCCCACCAAGCCGACCATGGTGGTTAAGAGGGCAACACCCAGCCCAGTGGTCAAACTTTTAAGGAGCTCTTGCGATTGCGCCGGGTCAAAATTTTGCAATTGCCCAATATTCAGGGCAAGGATTGAAAACCCGATGACTTTGCCCAAGAGCCCGAGCTTGAGCTGAATGCCATTGACCCACCAAGCCGTGCTGTGGGGGCCATGAGTTTGTTCCAGCAGTAAGTCAAGCGGCGCATCGGTATCGCCACGTGGCGAATCCACGCCACGCCAATACTCGGCGGCCCAACTCAAGGGTTCAACCGCCTCTTCGTTGCGATCCAGATTGCGTGGTGTTGAGGCCCCCGCCAAAGATGACAAATTGACAGCGCCCTCTTTGAGCGCTTTCCTCTGTTGATGCAGTTCGCGCGAACGCGCGCCACACCAAAGCGTCGCACAGCAAAATAAAACGATGATGACCAGCGTGATACCAGTCGGGTCTGATCGCAACAGCAGGCCCCAAACCCCGCGCACACCGAGCAGCCAGGCGGCAAACAACAGCAGGCCACCCAATGCCGCCCACTCCAGCCAAATCGGCTCGACCAAGGGAGCAAGGCTGCGATTCGTGCGACCGGATTTAAGCATTTTCAAAGCATAGCCCCGCCAGTGTTTCATTTTGAGAAAAAAACGGATCGAAGCTGTGGGCCTAGGGTTTTTCCTAATATGGGTAGCGAGTTCCATCAAGGCCTCACTATGAGAATGAACCACACGCTCTTGATATCAACAGACAACCACCATGAAGCTCAAAAACTCACCAGTCCGACACACCAACTGGTTTGCCAAAGCACCTTTGGCAGGCAACACTGTGGCGCTTGGGCTTACCGCCGTGCTAGCTGTGGGCGCGCAAGCCCAGTCGACAGCAACTCTGCCAACAGTTGAAGTCATCGGCACCTCTGCCTTGCCAGGTTGGGGTCAACCCCGCCACGAGATTGCGGCACCCGTTCAAAGCGCTAAAAGCCGCGATATTGAAGCCAGTGGCGCACTCGATCTAAGCGATTTTTTGAACCGCCGAATGGGCAGCGTTCATGTGAATGAGATGCAGGGCAATCCGTTTCAGTTGGACGTGAATTACAGGGGCTACACCGCGTCGTCGCTGCTGGGCACACCGCAAGGCCTGTCGGTTTACATGGACGGGGTTCGTATGAATCAACCCTTTGGAGACGTGGTGAGTTGGGACCTGATTCCCCGCGGCGCAATTTCTACGCTGACTTTGGTGCCGGGGTCGAACCCAGTATTTGGCTTGAACACTCTGGGTGGTGCCCTGTCGATTCAAACGAAAAATGGCAGGCAAGACCCAGGCACAGTGCTTGGGCTGACGGCAGGCGCCAACCAGAGGCGCGCCTTTGAGTTTGAACACGGTGGATTCAACCAGCACGGCCTGGACTGGTATTTCAACTCCAACGTTTTCAGTGAGCGAGGCTGGCGCAATGACTCGCCCTCTGAAGTGCGGCAATTCTTTGGAAAACTCGGCTGGCGCAATGATGCCACCGACTTGAGCTTGACCTTGGTGCACGCTGACAACACCCTGACGGGCAATGGCCTCCAAGAGCAAAGTATGTTGGCGCGTGACCGAGCGAGTGTCTATACCAAGCCAGACGAAACCCAGAATCGATCCAGCCTGTTCAACCTAGCTGCTAGGCAGGCTCTAAGCGACAGATTGATGCTGTCTGGCAACCTGTATTTCAGGCGCATCAACTCCGCCACATTGAATGGCGACATCAATGACGAGGCCCTCGGCCAATCGCTTTACCAGCTCAGCGCGGATGACCAAGATGCCTTGACAGCAGCAGGGTACGCCGGGTTTCCAGCAGATAGTGCCAGTGCCGCGAATATGCCTTTTCCATTTTGGCGCTGCATCGCTCAAGGCCTGCAAAACGACGAACCCGCCGAAAAGTGCAATGGTTTGATCAACCGAACTCAAACTGCCCAGGAAAACTATGGCCTATCGGGTCAACTCAATTGGGCGGGCACCTTGGCCGGAAAACGCAATCAATTTTTAATCGGTGCGGCCTTGGACGTCAGCCAAATTGAATTTAAACAAAGCACGCAACTGGGTTATCTCAAACCAGACCGCAGCGTGACAGGCATCTCTGCCTTTGGCGACGGTGTAACCGGTGGAACGGTTGACGGCCAGCCCTTTGACACTCGGGTTCATCTAACGGGTCGGATTCAAACTTGGAGCGCTTTCGCCAGCAACACCTGGTCGCCGCAAGACAAGCTGCACCTGACTTTTGCAGGCCGCTTTAATTCGACCCTGGTACAGAATCGAGACTCGCTGCATGCCGACAACGATCCAGCATCGCTCAGGGGCGATCATCGATTTGAACGCTTCAACCCAGCCTTCGGAGTGACCTTTAGCCCGAGCCGCGCGCTTAACATTTACGCAGGCTACAACGAGAGCAGTCGCGCGCCCACGGCCATCGAATTAGGATGCGCCAACCCCGAGCAGCCCTGCAAACTACCCAACTCACTGGCAGGTGATCCTCCGCTTGACCAAGTCGTTACCCGCACGTTTGAAATCGGTGCGCGCGGCGGCAGCCTTGGTGCCGATAGCTTGCAATGGAATGCAGGCCTATTCAGTGCCGAGAATCAAAATGACATTTTGTTTGTTGCTGACAACCAGTCAGGATTCGGGTACTTCAAAAATTTTGGAAAAACCCGCCGCCAAGGCCTTGAATTAGGAGTGGACGCCAAGACCGGAAAGATCAACTGGGGCATTCAGTACAGCCGCCTCGACGCCACCTACGCAAGCCCAGAAACCGTGAACGGTGCCGGCAATAGCAGCAACGCCAGTGCGACCGCAGGAGTGCCAGGCCAGGACGGTACGATTGCAATTCGCAGTGGCGACCGTATCCCGCTGGTTCCCGATCAAATACTCAAAGCTTATGCAGACTACCAAGTGACATCCAATTTCAAATTGGGGGCGAGTCTGGTGGCCATTGCCGGCGTTTTAGCAAGAGGCAATGAAAATGCCGCGCACCAGCCCGATGGAAGCTTTTACCAAGGCCCAGGCCAAACCAGCTCCTACGCGGTTGTCAATTTGACGGGAAATTACCGAGTCACTTCACAACTGCAATTCATTGCGCAAATCAACAATGTTTTCGATGCCAGTTACAACACGGGTGCGCAGTTGGGGGCCAACGGTTTTGATGCCAACGGCAACTTCCAGTCACGCCCACTGGGTGGGTCTACAGATACGGGTTACCCGAGGCAAAACTCCACTTTTTATGCGCCTGGAGCACCGCGCGCGCTTTCGGTCACACTCAAATACACCTTTCGGTGATTGACAACAAGCGACAAAAGCACGCCCACATGGCGGATGGCTATTGCTTCGCCTGGTCCTTAGGCAAAGCAATGGGTTTGACATCACCACAGCTTGCGCCCAACCATTTGCCTGCTCCGTCCATGTCCAGCTTTTCAGGTTTGCCTTTGACGGTCGAGGTGATCGTCATTTTCATGGAGTAAGCGTCTGAGCTGGTGAAGGTGACTTGGCCTTCGCCAGAGCTTGGCGGCTTAGTGCAGGCAAAGCTCACTTTCATGGTGTTACCGATGCGAGGTGACCGGGTGGAGGTGCAACCGTTTTGCGCCGCTGGCAATTCGTTTCGGTCTATCATTTCTTGGGTCATGCAGGTTTTGAGCGTGACCGCACCAGGACTACCCGCTCCTGTGGGTGCTACCAGATCAATGTTTGCGCCCCGCTTGGCCATCATTTCTTGTATTTGTTTGCGCTGCTCGGGCGGCATTTTGGCCAATTGCTCTTGCACGCCAGCCATGGCGTCGTTCATTTCTGCTGAACCGAATTTCATCTTTTGCGAAATTTCCCACAGGCCAGGTTTCATGGTTTGTGCGTTGGCGCTGAACGCGCAAGCGAGAAGGCTGGCAATGACGGTCATTTGACGAATTGGCATGGAGGCTCCTAGGCAGTTGAGTACGCTTTAGATTGTCGTGAAACTTGGCAAATTTGAAAAGTCCCAATTTCACCGACCCTGCACGTGGCGATCAAATCAAATGCAAACGATGAGAATTTTTGACCTCTTCCATCACCGCGTAGGTTCGGGTTTCGCGCACGCCGGGCAATTGCCACAACACCGTCCCCGCAAAGTCACGGTAAGCCGCCATGTCTGCCATGCGGGTTTTCAACAAATAATCGAAACCGCCCGCGACCATGTGGCATTCCAGGATTTCACTGCAGGCTTGCACCGCCGCCTTGAAAGCATCAAACACATTGGGCGTGGTGCGGTCCAGCAGAACTTCGACAAAAACCATCAGCCCTGCGCCCAGTTTTTGGGGGTTTAAACGGGCTTCATACCCTTCGATGTAGCCGTCTTTGGTCAAACGCTGAACTCGCGCCAAAACGGCAGTGGGCGACAGGGCAACCGACTCAGCGAGTTTGAGGTTGGTCATGCGGCCGTCACATTGCAAGGCATCCAGAATTTTCAGATCCAGCCGGTCCAAGTCGGAGCTCAAGTCAGTCATATTTGATGTAGATGGTTTTCGGTATTATCTCGAATCGATACCAATTTATTAACTATAAATATTCCAATATTTAGATAATAATTTGTATGATTTTGATAGATCATAGCGTTTTAGTTTTATCCATCAGGAGCCACCATGCGCTTGCCCAACCCCTACCGCCCCGAAGCCGAAATCGTCTCCCTGCGCCTTGGGCAATTGGCAAACGCGCTCAATTGGGCGCAGGCGGCTACCGCTGCCGCGCCCTGGGTGCAGGCGGTTCGGCAAAATCCGCCGCCATTTTGGGCGATGGAAAGTTTGCTCAAGGAGTACCCTATTTCAAGCGCCGAGGGACTGGCCTTGATGCGGCTGGCCGAGGCCTTGCTGCGCGTGCCTGACGCAGAAACCGCTATCGCCCTGACCGCAGACCAGTTGGGCCGGGCTGATTTTGACCGCGCGGGCGACAAAACTTTGGCGCGCCTGAGCAGCACGGCGATTGCAATGAGCAAGAAGTTTTTGCCTGATGGGCACGAACCCAGCGGGCTGTTTGTGAAGCTCGGCGCGCGTTCTGTGGTGGCGGCCACGCTCAGGGCGGTGCAATTGTTGGGGCGACAGTTTGTTTTGGGTCAGAGCATTGACGAAGCCATGGGAGAAGGGGTTACCGCACGCAAGAAAAATCCAAACCTGCGCTTCAGTTTTGACATGCTGGGCGAAGGCGCACGCACAGCGCGGGACGCACAAAAGTACCTGGCAAGCTACCAAAACGCGATTCAAGCGATTGGCCAGACCTCTAGCCGCACAGGCCCGTGTGAGCAAAATGACGGCATTTCGATCAAGCTCAGTGCGCTGCACCCGCGCTATGAAGACAGCCAAATGGCGCGTGTCATGCTGGAGTTGCTGCCCCGGGTTTGGGGACTTTGCGACCAAGCAGCGCAGGCGAACATCAACCTGACCATCGACGCTGAAGAGGTTGACCGCCTTGAGCTGTCGTTGGTGATTTTTGACGCCTTGGCCGCCAAAGTAGCCCAACACCACCCGAACTGGACAGGTTTTGGTTTGGCCATGCAGGCCTACCAGACCCGCGCGGTGGAATTGATAGACCACGTCGCAGCCTTGGCTCGTGTGCTCCACATCCGGTTGATGTGCCGCCTGGTCAAAGGAGCCTATTGGGACGCTGAAATTAAACGCGCTCAAGAGCAAGGCCTGCCCCATTACCCGGTGTTCACCCACAAACACCACACCGACATTTCTTACCTGGCGTGCGCGCGCGCCTTGCTGGCAGCGTCCGATGTAATTTACGCTCAATTTGCAACCCACAATGCCGCCACCATCGCGGCGATTTTGCAAATGGCCAGCATGACGCCGTCAGTCGGGTCTTCGTCATCGAGTACTGCACCAAACACAGCTGCCAAATTTGAATTGCAACGCCTGCATGGCATGGGCGAAGGCGTGTACCGCGAAGTTCAAAAAAACCCGCTGATCGCCTGCCGCATTTACGCACCCGTAGGCGCACACAAGGACTTGCTGGCCTATCTGGTGCGTCGCCTGCTTGAAAACGGGGCGAATTCGTCTTTTGTGCACCAACTGTCTGACGACACAATCAGCCTGCAAGATTTGCTGGTTTCGCCCCTGCGGCTAGACCCCTTAAGCGCCCTGTCCTTGCCAAAGGACTTGTTTGGGGCGACACGCCAAAACAGCCAGGGGCTAGATTTGACGGTGTCCACTGCGCGCGACCCTTTGTTGGCCCGGCTTTTAACCACCACAGTGCCTGAGGTGGCCCCGTTTGACCCCAACTATGCCGCCAGCGCACTGAAAACCAGTTTGCAAAGCTTCGACACCTGGCGCAATGTGAATGTCTCTGTGCGGGCCGACATGCTGCGCCGCGCAGCGGTTGAAATGCAAAAACAATTACCCCATTTTTGCGCCCTGCTGGTCAAAGAAGCCTTCAAGACGTGGGGTGATGCCGTGAGCGAGGTGCGCGAGGCCATTGACTTTTTGCGTTACTACGCGTCAGAGGCCGAACGCATCATGCAAACGCAGGCCATGCCCAGCGGCTCGTTGGCAGGCACAGCCGACGGCCCCTGGAATGGGGCGGCAGCCTCACTGCCTGGCGTGACGGGCGAGACCAACGAACTTCGCCTGATGGGGCGTGGCCCTTGGGTGTGCATCAGCCCCTGGAACTTTCCCTTGGCCATTTTTGTAGGGCAGGTGGCCGCCGCTTTGGCCACAGGCAACACGGTTTTGGCCAAGCCCGCCGAACAGACGCCCGGTGTGGCACAAGAGGCCGTCAAACTGCTGCATGCTTGCGGCGTGCCTGCGGGTGCCTTGCAGTTGATGCACGGCCCGGGCGACACCGTGGGTGCGGCCCTGGTCGCCGCACATGGCGTGGCGGGTGTGGTGTTCACCGGCTCCACCCAGGTGGCCAAAATCATCAACCGCGCATTGGCCGCCAAGGACGGCCCCATCGTGCCGCTGATTGCAGAAACGGGTGGCATCAACGCCATGGTGGTAGACAGCACGGCCTTGCCTGAGCAAGTGGTGGATGCTGTCATTCAGTCGGCCTTTCGCAGCGCTGGGCAACGCTGTTCGGCGCTGCGCTTGCTGTGTGTGCATGAGGCGATTGCCGACACGGTGATTGAGATGATTCAAGGCGCTGCCGATGAATTGGTGTCTGGCGACTCGGCGCTGTGGGTCACCGACGTCGGGCCAGTAATTGACGCCCGTGCGTTTGACGCCATTCAAGAGCACATTGAACGCTTGGGCAAATCAGCCAAGCCGCTGCTGGTGCGACAGGCGGCAGGTCAAGCCGATATGACGCAGATCAAAAACAGGGTTTATCCGCAAGCCTTCGAAGTGGCTGCCGTAGCCGATGTCACGCAAGAGATCTTTGGCCCGTTTTTGCACATCGTGCGTTGGGGCGGCGACCCGCTGCAGGTCATTGCGCAAATCAACGCCTTGGGGTATGGCTTGACACTGGGCATTCAAAGCCGGATTGACTCGCGCGCGCAGACCCTGGCGCGAGCCGCGCACGTGGGAAACGTGTACATCAACCGCAACCAGATCGGCGCTGTGGTGGGGGTTCAGCCGTTTGGGGGCGAAGGTTTGAGCGGTACTGGGCCTAAGGCGGGCGGGCCGCACTATTTGGCCCGCTTTTGCGCGGAGCAAACCATCACAGTGAACACCACGGCAGCGGGTGGGAATGCAGCGCTGCTGGCGGGATAGCCAGTGGGGGGCGAAATCATGGTGCAAACTGAGTCGTGACTACGTAGGAACTGGTTCGCGTCATGTTGGTTGCCACAGCAGCCCAATAGCGTCATCCGCTTGGAGGACGCCGAGCCTCAGTTTGGGTCAAATGACCCACAGCGCCTGTTTGTAGCGCAAGGCGAGCGATCCAGTGATCTAATGTTGCCACTTCATCGGCATCTTCACCACCATGCTATGCACCAGGACTCGCCTCATCGCCAGGACGGCAGTTGCGGACTTGGCGCGCGCGCAGGGTGGCGATGGCTTTGGGCAATGGCCCTATGGCTAATTTGCCCACCACCCCACCCTGGGCCTGGCTTTTGGGCCACACGCCGTTTCAGCGCAGCATTCTGACCTATTGGCTCGAGGTTAATTCGGTCTATGTTTTGCTGCTGTGCCTGCAGTGGTATGCGGTGTCTGTGGGCATGACCTTGGCGCAAGACGCTTGGGTAATTTCAATTTACCTGGGTTTGAGCGCCTTGGTTTTCTACATCGCGCAGCGCAGCGGCTGGAGCTCTCGCTTTGCGGACCCGGCCATGACCGCGGTCCAAATGGGCACGGGCCTGGTCGTGGTGGCCATGGCCTACTTGGCCAACCCCAGCTTGCATGGCTTGATGCTGTTGATGGTTCCCCTGGTTTTGATGCTCGGGGCGCTGACGCTTTCGCCCCGTACCTGCCGCCTGATGGGAGGCTTCACGCTATTGGGTTTGGGAGTCACGATACTGATTGGCGTGACCCAGCGACCCGAGAATTTTGACAGGGGCCGACAGTTGGTTGTTTACCTGTTCGCCGTGATCATCATCGCCTGCGTGGCAGAACTTGCCGCGCGCATCAGCGCGATTCGCAAAGAACTCAAATCTCAGCGGCGCGAGCTAAAAAAGGCTCTGATTGAAAACCAGTGGTTGGCTGGGCGCGATGAACTGACGGGCTTGTCCAACCGCAGGCGAGCGCTGGAACTGCTGGCTTACGAAGAGCGCCGCGCCATTCGCCAGCCGGTCGATGCCTGCATCGCCATGATTGACCTGGACATGTTCAAGGCCGTCAACGACACCCACGGCCACAGCGCGGGCGACGACGTGTTGCGCACCTTCGCCCGCCAGGCCAGCACGGTTCTGCGTGAGGCCGATATTTTGGCGCGCTGGGGCGGTGAAGAATTTTTGCTGCTCATGCCAGACACCTCGCACACCGAGGCGCAACACGTCATAGAGCGCTTTCGCGAGATGTTTTGCCAGCCCGGCAATTGGGATTGGAGCCCCAACCTGATCGTCACCTTTTCAGTCGGCCTGACCCCGCACCGCCACGGCGAAGGCATTGACAACACCATCAGCCGCGCTGACGCCGCGCTTTACCAAGCCAAAGCCCAAGGGCGCAATGCCACTGTGTCGCAGTGGGCCAGCCTGTCTGCTTGAGGGTGGTTTGGCTTGTCGGCTGGACTCAAGCTGTTTCTTCAGCATTGCAGCGACGCGCCTATATTTGATATTATATAAATAGCAAACTATTTAACATATTCGGGAGCTAGAGACCTATTTCATTCGCAATTTGCTCAAAAAAACGTCAATATACCCAATTTGGGTACGAAAAGGCCGTTTCAGCCCAAATACGGGCTCGCTGGCTTCCTGGCCCAGTGACGTCGCTGTCATCAAACCGTCATTGCCCCGCCATCAAGACGTCATCAATGCTTTTTAAGCTTTGGGTTGCTATTACGCAACCCACTTAAAGGTAACCTCTCATGAACGCTTCGACAAGCGCGCAAATGCTGGCCATTCAAAGCCACGACAGCGAAGACTGCAACACCAGCAGCAACCCCTCATTGAATGACATGATCGACGTGCGGTTGAGCCGTCGCAGCATGTTCAAGGCTAGTTTTGGCACAGCGGGTGCCGCTGTTTTGGGCACTTTGTCTCTGACCGCCTGCGGTGGTGGCAGCGACGCCGCGCCAGTGGCAGCAGCCGTCACACCGCCCGTCACCACCATCACGCCAACCCCCGTGGCCAATGCTGCGCTGGGATTCACAGCCGTGCCCAAATCCAAAGCCGACACCGTGCTGATTGCGGCGGGCTACACCGCCATCCCCATCTACGCGCTGGGCGACCCGCTGACCGCTGCCACACCTGCATTCAAAAACGACGGCACCGACACCGACTATGACAACCGCTGTGGCGACCATTCCGACGGCATGGAATACTTTGGCCTGAACGCCGCAGGCACAGGCCGCGACATGAACGGCAATGACCGTGGCCTGTTGGTGATGAACCACGAAGCCATCACCGACCAGTTTTTGCATGCCGCAGGCACCACCGCTAACCCACGCCCCGCCAGCGAAGCCGACAAAGAAATTCCAGCGCACGGCGTGTCGATTGTGGAAGTGCGCAAAAACGCGCTAGGCAAGTTTGAGAACCAAACAGCTTCAGCGATGAACCGCCGCATCACGCCACTCACCCCGATGCAAATCAACGGTGTGGCACGCGGCAACGCATTGATGAAAACCAAGTTTTCAACCGATGGTACTTTGTGCCGCGGCACCATCAACAACTGCGGCACGGGCTACACGCCTTGGGGCACGTTTTTGACAGGTGAAGAAAACTGGGCGGGCTACTTCACCCGCGCCGCAACGGACGACGCACGCCGTGGCGGTGCCACTGCCAAAAGCGTCGTGTCGTTGCTGCGCTATGGCCGCGCGCAAGGTGCCGCCAGCCGCCATGGATGGGAAACCGCTGGCACGGCAGACAAATACGCTCGCTGGATCATCAGCCAAACCGGTGACTCCACCGAGGGCACAGACGACTACCGCAACGAGCTGAACACCTTTGGCTACATGGTCGAAATCGACCCCTACGACAAAACCGTTGCGATTCGCAAACGCACCACACTGGGCCGTTTTGCGCACGAGAGCGGCGTGTTCGGCAAAGTGACGGCGGGCAAGCCCTTGGCTGTTTACATGGGTGATGATTCGCGCGGCGAATACATTTACAAATTTGTCTCGGCCACCAGCTGGTCGGCAGACGATGCCAGCCCGGCCAACCGCATCACCACCGGTGACAAGTACCTGGACAGCGGCAAACTGTACGTGGCCAAATTCAACGCCGACGGCACGGGCCAATGGATTGAACTGAGCCTGTCCAACGCCACTTTGGCCGCCGCCACCAGCTACAAATTTGCCGACAACGGTGACGTTGCGATGAACAGCCGGGTGGCCGCCGACCTGGTAGGCGCCACCCGCATGGACCGCCCCGAGTGGTGCGCCGTGAACCCTGCCAACGGCGAAATCTATTACACCCTGACCAACAACGCTAACCGCAAGCTGGAGCCCACAGGTTCAGCGGCTGCCCAGCAAGGTCTGGACGCGGCCAACCCGCGCAGCTACCAGGACTCGTTCAACGGTGGCGCATTGGGTGCAGCCCAAAACGTCAACGGGCACATTGTGCGCATGCGCGAACTGGCCGACGAGCCCGCAGCCGTTGCCTTCACGTGGGACGTTTACCTGTTTGGTGCGCAAGCCGATGCAGATTTGGCCAAAATCAACCTGTCAGCACTGTCGAACGACCAAGACTTCTCAAGCCCCGACGGCCTTTGGTTCAGCCCCAAAACCGGCTTTGCCTTCATTCAGACCGATGACGGTGCCTACACCGACGCCACCAACTGCATGATGCTGATTGGCCGCCCTGGCCAGGTGGGCGACGGCACCACGCCCGTCTTGTCGTACACCAAGGCCGATGGCAGCAAACTTGACATCACCGCCCGCGTGGGGGCCAAGCCCACCGCAGCCAACCTGCGCCGCTTTTTGGTGGGCCCTGTCGATTGCGAAATCACCGGTTGCACCGAAACGCCCGATGGCAAAACGGTGTTCATCAACATTCAGCACCCGGGAGAGACCATCAGCAAAGCCAATATTGCCGACCCCAGCAAGTACCTGAGCCACTGGCCTGCCAACGCAAGCTACGGCGCGGGCGGAGCAACCACCGCCCGGCCCCGTTCAGCCACGATTGTGGTCACCAAAAACGATGGCGGCGTGATCGGAAGCTGATTCAGCGAATTCAGTAAGCAAGGCAAGCAAACTAAATTGCCGAGCAAGCCCGGCCAAGCCGGTTGACCCGACTTCAAAAGAGGTCGGGCTTTTTTCCGTTTGGAAGCTGGACTTTTACCGCCCCAGCATCGGAAACAGCTTGACCAGCCCTTCCGACATCACCTCAACCGCCAGCGCCGCCAAAATCAGACCCATCAGGCGGGTCATCACGTTGATGCCGGTTTTGCCCAACAGGCGGGCAATCGGTTGGGCCGCTGCAAAGCAAATCGCGGTGGCCAGGGCGATGACCAAACCGTAGCCGACCAGGGTGGCAAGTTGCGGGAAGGTTTTGGCTTTTTCAGCGTAAATCACCACGGTGGACATGGTGGCCGGGCCGGTGAGCAAGGGGATGGTCAGCGGCACCACGGCAATGCTGGTGCGCGCGGCGTTCAGTTCCTGAATATCCACCAGGCTCTGGCCCGACACTTGGGTTTTGGCTCTGGACTCGGCCAGATCAGCCCCCAGCGTGGAGTCCATCGCGTCTTTCATCTCATTGACGTTGGACTTGGCCTCGGCCGGTTCCGCGTTCAGCATGGACAGCGACGACATCAAGAGCAGCATGCCGCCACCGACTTGAAAACTGGCCAGCGTGATGCCAAAAAAGTTAAGGATTTGAAGCCCTAACAAGGCGCTGGTGGCAATGACGCAAAACGAGCTGAAGGAGGCGATCCAGATGGTGCGGCGGCGCTGCTCGCGGGTAAAACCCAGCGTGTAGTGAATGAAAAACGGCACGATGGCCAGCGGGTTGACGATGGCCAGCAGCGTGACCAGAGGTTTGTAGTCCATCAGCGGCCCCCTGCCACGTCGATGAACGAGCCAGTGGTGTAGCTGGAGTCGTCGGTCATCAACCACAGGATGGCTTTGGCGACCTCATGGGCGCTGCCCGCGCGTTGCATGGGCACAAGCGGAGCCATTTGTTTCACGCGGTCGGGCTGGCCGCCACTGGCATGAATGTCGGTGTCGATGATGCCGGGGCGCACGGCGTTGACGCGAATGCCCTCCAAAGCGACTTCCTTGGCCAAGCCCAGGGTGAAGGTGTCAATGGCCCCCTTGGCGGCAGCGTAATCCACGTACTGCCCTGGCCCGCCCAGGCGTGAGGCGGCGCTGGACACGTTGACGATAGCGCCCCCTGAGCCGCCGTGGTGGGTGCTCATGCGCAGCACCGCCTCACGGGCGCACAAGAAACTACCCACCACATTGATGTTGAACATGCGTTGCAGGCGTGCCGTGGTGGTTTGATCCACCCGGGCACCGACATCGACCACCCCCGCGTTGTTGACCAAAGCGCTCAAGCGGCCGAGTTTGGCGTCCACGTGGGCGAACATGGCGGTGATGTCGGCCTCAACCGCCACATCGGCCTGCACGGCGATGGCGCTGCCGCCGCCTGCGCGAATTTGGCGCACCACTTCGTCTGCGGCCAAAGAATTGCTGGCGTAATTCACCGCTACGGCGTAACCGCGTTGTGCCGCAAGCAAGGCCGTGGCTGCCCCGATGCCGCGCGACCCGCCAGTGATCAGAACAACAGGTTTCATAGGGGTTTACTGCAAAGTTTTGAAAATCAGGTTAAAAATAGGGTGACCACTTTGGTTTGCAGCAACCCATCAGGATGATGTTAGCCGCAATACGGTGGACACTGGCCCAATTGGGGCCGATTTGGGGGCAAGTCGATTCCCAATCGAAGCCAATTTGCGCCCGGTTTAAAGCGGCTTGGCGGGATTGGCGCGATAGGCCCGGTTTTATAACAAAATTTTGGGAGACTCATTTGACGCAGACGATTGATTACTACTTCACGCCGCAAAGCCCCTGGACCTATTTTGGTCACGCCCGCTTTACCGCCATTGCAGCCGACGCGCGCGCCAGCGTGCGGGTGCTGCCGGTGGATTTTAGGCGCATCTTTCCCGCATCAGGCGGGCTGCCCCTGCCCAAGCGCGCACCGCAGCGCCAGGCTTACCGTTTGGTTGAATTGGCCCGGTTTCGCGATGCCTTGAATTTGCCGATGTACATCCAGCCCAAGTTTTTTCCGGTGGCAGGGGACGACGCCTCGCGCCTGATCACCACGGTGGACATGCACGACGGGGTTGATGCCGCCATGCGACTGTGCGGCAAAGTGTTTGCCGCCGTGTGGGAGCAAGAGCTGAACATTGCCCACCCCCAAACCTTGAGCCTGCTGCTGAACCAGTGCGATCTGAGCGCCGACCGGCTAGAGCAGTCGCGCCAACCCAAAGTGCAACAGCGTTACGATGACAACACCCAGGCGGCGCTTGACGCCAATGTATTTGGCGCGCCCAGCTATGTGCTGGATGGCGAGATTTTTTGGGGCCAGGACAGGCTCGATTTTTTGCAACGCAAATTGACGCAAACATTGTGAAGGCCGCCGCCGCCCCTTTAGTTGCAGTTTCAGCCGCCCTTTAAACTGCAACGCAACTCGTCATACAACCTAAGGAAACCCATGTCAGACACCCAGCACCTCAACATTGAACTCACCAGTGAAGACGGTTTCAATTTGCCCGCCTACGTGGCCTTGCCCGCAGGCCGCCCACGCGGTGGCATTGTCGTTTTGCAAGAAATTTTTGGCGTGAATTCGCACATTCGCAATGTCGCCGATGGCTACGCAGCGGCCGGCTATCTGGCGGTGGCCCCCGCCACTTTTCACCGGGTGAAAGAAGACGTTAACTTAGGCTACACCGGCGAGGACATGGGCGCGGGCATGGCGCTGAAAGCGGCTGTAGAGGCGCTGATGGCAACCGGTGGCAACGCCATCACGCCCCTGGTCATGCAAGACATTCAGGCGGCAGTCAAATACGCATCGGTCGCGGCCAACATGGCCACCGAAGACACCGTAGCCATGGGCGGCAGTGGCAGCAAGGTGGGCGTGGTGGGTTACTGCTGGGGTGGCTTGTTGACTTGGCGCGCGGCCTGTTTGCTCAAAGGCATCAGCGCCGCCGTGCCTTACTACGGTGGCGGCATGACCGTGGGCGACGAGCCCGCGCGCAAACCACTTTGCCCAGTGCTGTGCCATTTTGGCGATCAAGACAAACACATCACCTTGCCCACGGTGCATGCCTTCAAGGCGGCGCAACCCGGCGTTGAGGTGCAAATTTACCCGGCTGACCATGGCTTCAACTGCGACCAGCGCGGCTCTTACGATGCACCTGCGGCCAAGCTGGCGCAGGAAAGAACACTGGCGTTCTTTCGCAGGCACGTGGGCTAAGGCTGTGCGCGGGCTGTTTGGCGCTATCAAACCCCTGTTGACGGCCGTCTGCTGCGCGGTTATTTGCAGCCTGGCTGCGGCCGCCGACTACACCGGCCCCTTGTTCGATGCCCACCTGCATTACAACGAAGAAGCTTGGAACGGTCAGGCGGGGCCGCACCCTTTGAGCGACATATTGGCGCGCATCCATCGCAACGGCGTCAAAGGCGTGCTGGCCAACTCGCGTCCCAACGACGGCAGCAAGGCTCTGGCGGCAGACAAAACCAAGGGCGATTTGCAGGTCGTGCCCTTTGTGCGCCTGTACCGCAACCGCGCTGATTACGACAGCTGGTTCAAAGACGAGTCGATCTACGACATGGTGCAAACCGAACTGGTCCGCGGTTCAGGCGGCGGGCCGTTCAAAGGCATCGGCGAATTCCACCTGTACGACAGCGCCAACGCCAATGGCCCGGTGGCCAAAAAATTGATGCTGCTGGCAGAAGAAAAAAACCTGGCCGTGCTGGCCCATGTGGACGATGTGGCGATTGACCTGCTGATGGCGAACACGTTGTCCAAAAGACAAAAGACGGTTCAGCCCGCTGGGGCAGCAACACGCGAAGCGGTGGAGCGTGGGGGCTTTACCCTCGTATGGGCCCACACCAGCATCGGCGGTGCTCCAGCATCGCGGATCGATGCGCTGATGGCCAAATACCCCCGCCTGATGGGCGAGCTGTCTTACCGCCCTGGCTTGACCTGCGAAAGCGCCCAAGGCAACGTCAAACTGTGCCCCGAATGGCGCGCCTTGTTGATCAAGTACCCCGGCAGGTTCATGATTGGGTCAGACACTTGGGTCAACCAGCGCTGGCAGTATTACGATGACTTGATGAAGGGCTACCGCGCCTGGCTGGGCGATTTGCCTGCCGATGTGGCACGGCAAATCGCTTGGGGCAATGGCGCAGCGCTGTTTGGATTAAAGCCCCCTTGACCCCCAAGTTTTGAACTGCCAGACAGGCCCTGACCATGATTCAACTTCATTATTACCCCAGCAACGCGTCGATGATTCCGCACATCGTGCTGGAAGAACTAGGCATTCCGTTTGAACTGGTCCTGGTCGACCGCGACCAGCAGGCGCACAAATCGGCGAACTACCTGGCGCTGAACCCCAATGGCTTGATTCCTACGCTCACCCAAACCGAACCAGGCCAGCCGCCACTGGTGCTTTACGAGTCGGCCGCTATTTGCCTGCATTTGAGTGACACCCACCCCAAAGCCCAGTTGGCCCCCGCTTTGGGCACCATAGAGCGAGCCCATTTTTACAAGTGGCTGTTTTGGCTGACCAACACGCTGCAGCCCAGTCTGATCACCTATTTTTACCCTGAACGCTATGTGAACGCGGGCAATGCAAGTGGCGCGCTGGAGGTTAAACGAGCGGCGCAGGCGCGCATTGGCGGCTACCTGGAGCAGTTGGACGATGAACTGGCGCGGGTGAAAACGCGCAGCAAGTCGGTGGACGATCTGGCAGACCTGCCCGACTGGCTGATGGGGACGCGCTACAGCGTGCTGGACGCCTATGCCTTCACGCTGTGCCGCTGGACGCGAAACTTTTCGGCCCAACCCGCCCGGAGTTACGAACATTTGGGGCCCTATTTGCATCGCATGCTGGCGCGCCCCGCCGTGCAGCGCGTTTTGGCGACCGAGAAAATCACCGCGCCATTGGTTTGATAAAAAAGAACCTGCAGGTTCTTTTTTTCCAGAAATCACTCAAAAAGGCCATTTTATGAATAAAATTAGCCTCTAGCTCCCGAATAATATCGATAGTATGCTATATATAGTATAGCAAATGTCACCCTATCGCGATGACCGCGCCAAATACCGTTTGCGCCAAAAAATCGCAATCAACCCAACCGCCACGACCAGCATGATGCCAATCGCCCACCACACGCCAGTGGCTTGGTGAATCAGCGGCAGGCCATCAAAATTCATACCAAAAAACCCGGTGATCAGGTTCAGCGGCAAGAAAATGGCGGTCAAAACCGTCAGCGTGCGCATGATGTCATTGGTGCGGCTGCCTTGCACGCTGAAGTGAATTTGCACGGCGGTTTCGGCGCTTTGCTCCAGGCGGCGCACATGGTGCACCACGCGCTCTATGTGCTCCAGCACGTCGCGGCTGCGCACATGAAGCAGGTCGCGCTCGCGCTTTTCGGCGGCGGTGGCGGCGTCGGGCCAGGTCTTCAGGGCTTCAATCCAGTCTTGCAAGGCGGCACGCTGATCTTCGCAAATCTCGTCCAAATGGTGCAAAGACAGCCGGGTGTCCAGCAGCGAATTCCAGTTGTTAAAACGGCTGCGCGGGTTGATCAGCTCGTTCTGCCAATGGTCCAACTGGTGCGTCAATTCGCGGCGCAATTCCAAAAAGCCGTCCACCATTTGGTTCACCACACGCAGCATCAAGTCCGCCGGGCTGGTGGGCAAGCGCGCGCCTGCAGCTCGGGATTCACTGGACGCCGAGTGCAACAGCTTGCCCGCATACGTATCGCGCACGGTGCAGTCGGTGGGGTGAACGGTCAGCAAAATGCGGTCAAACACGGCAAACCCGACCGGGCTGGTGTCAATGCGCTTCAACACGGGTGGCCCGCCTCGGGCGGACGGGCGGCTGGGCCGCTGCAACGGCACGCCAGGCTGGGTGATGTCGGTTTCGCTGTTGCCCGCCGCCAAGCGCCGGAACACCAGAATGTCGTACTGCGAGGTGTAGTCGTAATGCGATGGCAACTGGTTGTTGATCAGGTCGGCAATGTGCAAGTCCACCAGCTGCATGCCGCAAAGGGCCAACAGCGACGCCTGAATCTGCGCTTGCAGTACTTCAAATTCACGCCTTGCGCAGGCGATCCAGACAAAGCCGGCCTCGGGCAAAGCGGCGGGCAGCTCGCTGCTTTCGGTGACGACAGTGTTGGAAATATTAAAAACGCGCATGGGTTAATTTGAGTTTGACTTGAAGCTGACCAAGATTAATCGCCGAGTCTTTTGCCGCCTACTTGGCGTACAACAAGCGCGCCGCATCCATTGCAAAGTAAGTCAGCACGCCATCAGCACCCGCGCGTTTGAAGGCCAGCAGGCTTTCCATCATCACCGCGTCGTGGTCGAGCCAGCCGTTTTGGGCCGCGGCTTTCAGCATGGCGTACTCGCCCGACACTTGGTAGGCGAAGGTCGGCACCTGAAATTCATCTTTCAGGCGGCGCACGATGTCCAGGTACGGCATGCCGGGCTTGACCATCACCATGTCAGCGCCTTCTGCAATGTCAATGGCTACCTCGCGCAGTGCCTCGTCGCTGTTGCCGGGGTCCATTTGGTAGACTTTTTTATTGGCTTTGCCCAAGTTGCTGGCCGACCCCACCGCGTCACGAAAGGGGCCGTAAAAGGCCGACGCGTACTTGGCGCTGTACGCCATGATGCGGGTGTGAATGTGTCCGTTCGCCTCCAGCGCCTGGCGAATGGCACCAATGCGGCCATCCATCATGTCGCTTGGGGCCACAATGTCCACGCCCGCCGCCGCCTGCGTCAGCGCCTGCTGCACCAGCACGGCCACCGTGACGTCGTTCATGATGTAGTTGGCGTCATCCAGCAGACCATCCTGGCCATGGCTGGTGTAGGGGTCCAGCGCCACGTCGGTCATGATGCCCAAGGCAGGAAACTGCTTTTTCAGCTCGGCCACCACGCGCGGAATCAGCCCCTTGGGGTTGGTCGCCTCTTTGCCATCGGGCGTTTTCAGGCTGGCATCCACCACCGGGAACAGCGCCATCACCGGAATGCCCAGCGCCACACATTGCTCGGCCACCGGCAACAACAAATCCAGGCTCAGGCGCTCGACCCCCGGCATCGAAGCGATGGCGTGGCGATGTTGTTTTCCGTCTACAACGAAAACCGGGTAAATCAGGTCGTGCGGCGTAAGTGCGTGCTCGCGCACAAGATTGCGCGTGAATTCGTCTCGACGCAAGCGGCGCGGGCGCGCCAGAGGGAAAGCTGCAGGTTGAAGCATGGTGAATATCCAAACAAAGCCGGTTGACCAATCAAGCGGTTAACTTGAATTATTGTCGCTTGAACGTCCCGTTTTTGAGTAAACCCTCTTGAATCTAGCGGCTAAATTTGCTAAATTGCATGCGGGTGGTTCGCCACCTCCCGCTTTTCCTCCCTGAGCGGGGCCTTGATGTGTGACAGCAAATAGGCTTACCCCCCAGCTTCGGCTGGGGTTTTTTTTTGGGTGGCACACGTCTGCATAATCCACCCATGCTCTGGGTCAAATCTTTCCACATTCTGTTCGTCGCCAGCTGGTTTGCTGGTTTGTTTTACCTGCCGCGCATTTTTGTCAATTTGGCCCAAGTGCCTGCTGACTCAACTGCCGAACGGGCGCGGCTGCTGTTGATGGCGACCAAATTGCTGCGTTTTATGGGGCCGCTGGCTCTTCTGGCCATCATTTTTGGCCTGTGGTTGTGGATCGGATACGGCATTGGGCGCGGCCCTGGCAATGGCTGGTTGCATGCCAAGCTGGTGGTGGTGGTGTTGATCATTGGCTACCACGGCGCTTGCGGCAGTTTGCTCAAAAAATTTGTTGCAGGTACGGCGACTCGCAGCCACCTTTGGTATCGCTGGTTCAATGAAGTGCCGGTGGCGATGCTGCTGTGCGCCATCATTTTGGTGGTGGTGAAACCTTTTTGAAGCCGGGCTTGTCTCACTCAGCCTTCGATGCACAAAACCTCTGCCTGGCCGCTGTCATTCATTTATGCAAGCCTGATCGTCTACGCCAGCCTGTACCCGTTTGGCGAGTGGCGCGATCAGGGTATTTTTGCCTTGAGTTTTTTGTGGCAACCTTGGCCCAAGTACTGGACCGGGTTCGACGTGGGCATCAACCTGTTGGGTTATGCGCCATTTGGCTTTTTGCTGTCTTTGGCGGGTTTGCGGTCAGGTCGCGGCGCACCCCGTGCGGTGCTGTGGGCCACGCTGATTGCCCTGGTCGTGTCTTTGGCGATGGAAACCGCCCAAGTTTTTTTAACCTCTCGCGTGGCGTCCAATGTGGACTTTGCGTTGAATTCGCTGGGCGGGTGGTCGGGTGCGGTTTTGGCCGCGTTGCTTGAAAAGGCGGGCGCTCTGGACCGCTGGAGCCAGCTTCGCCAGCGCTGGTTTGTGGCGGACGCGCGGGGCGGCTTGGTATTGTTGGCATTGTGGCCTGTTGCTTTGCTTTTCCCAGCCGCCGTGCCTTTGGGGCTGGGACAGGTGATGGAGCGGCTTGAAGAACGCCTGGCGGACTGGCTGCGCAACACCCCATTTTTAGACTGGCTGCCCGTGCGCGCCATCGAATTGCAACCCATGACGCCCAGCGCCGAAATGATCAGCGTTTGGCTGGGCGCGCTGATTCCCTGCCTCCTGGGTTTTTGCGTGGTTCGCGGTGGCCGACGGCGTGGGCTTTTTGTCCTGCTGGTGATGGCCAGCGCCATTGGCGTGACCGCCTTGTCCCACGCCTTGAGCTTTGGCCCGGTGTTGGCCTGGTCCTGGTTTGGCTTGCCCGTGAAAGTCGGGTTGGCGATGGCGCTGGGAACGTCTTGCGTGCTGCTGCTGGCCCCCAGGCGTGTGAACGCGGCTTTGGCCATTTTGTGCATTGGCGTTTACTTGAGCGTCATCAATCAGGCGTCCAATGGCCCGTATTTTGAACAAACCCTGCACGCCTGGGAGCAAGGCCGTTTCATTCGCTTCAACGGCGTGGCCCAATGGCTGGCCTGGCTCTGGCCCTACGCCAGCCTGGCTTACGTGCTGACCCTCGTCACCCGCGCAGACGCCTGACGCGTGCGGCACGGGCAAGCGCAGCCAAACTTACAATAGGCCCATGCAACACGACCTGACACCCCCTGCAAATTTGAATGGTTCGGCCCCTGCGCCCGCTGCCCCAGCAACCGCTTCGTCGTATTACGAGCGGCACATCTTCTTTTGCCTGAACGAACGCAAAAATGGCGAAGAAAGCTGCGCCCAGCACCAAGCCCAGGCAGGTTTTGACCGCTGCAAGTCTCAGGTCAAGGCCGCGGGTTTGTCAGGCCCCGGCCAAGTGCGGGTGAACAAAGCAGGTTGTCTGGACCGCTGCGCCGCTGGCCCCGTGGCCGTGGTTTACCCCGAAGCCGTTTGGTACACCTATGTCGATTTGCATGACATTGACGAAATCGTCAGCTCGCACCTGATGCAAGGCAAAGTGGTCGAGCGCCTGCTGGTGCCGGTCAGCGTCGGGCGCTGACTGGGTCAAACTAGCCGCAAATTGGCCAAGCTGGCAGATTCACCATGGGTCTGCCCGCTCTTCCACTACAGGCGCAACCACAGCCATCGACAAAGGCAGGGCCATTTTTAAAATGCCCTTCCCCCCGGTTTGGGACCACCGTATCCGCTCAAAAGCTATAATTAAAGTAGCAAGCCAATCAATTATTTCAAGGTGTTTCAGCCTGTAACCTCTCTTCTATGAATATTTCTTTCCCCGTTTTCGCCGCGTCCCTGTTTGTCAGTTGCGCGGCTTTCGCCCAAACTGCCCCACCCGCGCCACAGGCCCAGCCTGCACCCACCGTGCAAGCAGCGGTTCAAGCCCCGGAAATCGCTGCCAAGTCGTACTTGTTGTTTGACGTGACCGCCAACCAGATCCTGGCTGAAAAAGACATTGATTCGCCCATCGAGCAGGCGTCGCTGACCAAGCTGATGTCTGCCTACCTGGTGTTCGACGCGCTGCGCAACAAAAAAATCGACTTGAAGCAAACCCTGCCCGTGAGCGTGCGCGCCTGGAAAATGCCCGGCTCGCGCATGTACATCGACCCCAAAATGGCCGTGCCGATTGAAGACCTGATCAAAGGCATGATCGTGCAAAGCGGCAACGACGCCACCATGGCCCTGGCTGAGGGCGTGGGCGGTACGGCCGAGCGTTTTGTGCAATTGATGAACGACCAGGCCAAAGTGCTGGGCATGAAGGGCACCACCTACAAAAACCCCGAGGGCCTGACCGAGCCAGGTCACCTGACCACCGCGCGTGATTTGAGCATTTTGGCCACCCGTCTGATGCGCGACTTTCCGCAGTACATCAGCTACTACGCCATCAAAAAATACCACTACGAGGGCACGCCGCCCACGAATGACACCAACCGCAATTTGCTGCTGTTTCGCGACCCGACCGTGGACGGCCTGAAAACCGGCCGCACCGACGCTGCGGGCTATTGCCTGATTGCCACCGCCAAGCGCGAATCGCCCGCACTGGGCACCCCAGGCGCGCCCGGAAGTCGGCGTTTGCTGTCCATCGTGTTGGGCACCGCCAGCGAGAACGCCCGCGCCAACGAATCACAAAAACTGCTGAACTGGGGCTACACCGCGTTTGAAGCCGTCAAACTGTTCGATGGCAACCAGGCGGTGGTGACACCCGCCGTTTGGAAAGGTGCCAGCCCCACGGTCAAAATCGGCAGTGCGCAAGCCATCATCGTCGCCGTGCCAACGGGCAGTGCGGGCAAAATCAAAACCCAAGTGGTGCGGGCCGAGCCGCTGGTCGCCCCATTTGCCAAAAGCCAAACCATGGGCAGCCTGAAAATTACCGTCGGCGAGCAAACCTTGGGTGACGTGCCGCTGGTCGCCCTGGAAGCGGTTGAGCAAGCCGGTCTGCTGGGGCGAGCGTGGGACTCGATCCGCCTGTGGGTAAAATAGCGGGTTAAAAAACGAGTGGTAAAACGAGGACTAAAAAGCGAGTTATTCAGAATCTCATATCACCGGTGATATGAGATTTTTCAAAAACCTCGAAAACGGCCAATTTATCAATCAAATCGGTCTCTAGTTCTCGAACTATATAGATAGTTTGCTATATATATAATAGCAATTTATCGTCACTCGTCAGCACCTCACAAGCTATTTCAAAAACCCAATTCCCCGATTCTCGCGAACCTCGGGTTTGATGCGGTGTTCAGCTTGCAGTTGCTCCACAAATTCCATCGGCTCCAGCGCAGAATCCAAAATCACCGCCTGGCGCTTCACCGCAGCAAAGTCGCCTGGGCAAAGCTGGTCCATCAACGCCAGCTTGCTTTGAATCTCGGGCGTTATCCGGCTGGCGTCGCCGCCCAAGGCTTCGACCACGAACATTTTTTCTCGCTGCTGCGCAGTCAAGGGCATGAACTTGATCTTGAAAGTGAAGCGACGCAGCGCGGCCTGGTCCAGCCGATCCAGCAAGTTGGTGGTGCAAATGAAAATGCCGTTGTACCGCTCCATGCCTTGCAGCATTTCGTTCACCTCGGTCACTTCATAGGTGCGCTGTGCGCCGCGGCGATCCATCAAAAAGCTGTCGGCTTCGTCCAGTAGCAGCACGGCTTTTTCGGCCTCGGCTTCGCGGAACATCGCCGCCATTTGCTGCTCGGTTTCGCCCACGTACTTGCTCATCAGGTCGCTGGCTTGCTTGATGATGAGGGGCCGCTCCAGCGCTGTGGCAATGTGCTCACCCAATGCTGTTTTGCCTGTGCCCGGTGCGCCATAAAAACACAAAGCGCCGTGGCCACGGGCTTTCAGCGCCTCCACAATGCGCGGCACTTCATAGCGGCTTTCGGTGTTCAGCATCGACAAGTCGTATTGCGTGACCATGCGACGAGCGGGCGGCAGTTCAGCGCGGTTGCCCAAGGCCATATCAGCGTTTTTAAGCTGGCGCTCGATCAGCTTTTCAAGCGGTGAAACGGGGGCTGCGGCAACTGCCACTTGAGCCGTTTCTTTGGCAGCCTCTGCGGGCGCCAGCGTCGTAGTGACCAGAGGCTCAAGCGTCTCTTCAGGCACACCCACCAAGCCCGCAAAGCGCACCGCCGTGCGTATTTGCGCGGGCGTCAGGCCCTTGCGCGAGGTGAGTTTGGCCACAAAGCTGTCTGACACGGCCAAGCCTTCCAGCGTTTTGCGCACCACGCCTTCGCGCGCACCGGGCGGGGGCGACTTCAGTTCAAGGTGGTAGGCAAAGCGCCGCCGAAACGCCGGGTCAATTTGCTCAATGCGGTTGGTCACCCAAATCGTGGGCACCGTGTTGGACTCCAAAATCTGGTTCACCCAGGCTTTGCCATTCACGCTGCCTGTGGTCGGTGCGGCCACTTGCTCGGCGCGCGCCAGCATTTGCGCAGCTTCGTTGGAGATGGGCGGAAACACGTCTTCCACCTCGTCAAACAGCAAAGCGGCTTGGGAACTGCCCTTCAAAAAAACCTGCGCAATTTGCAAAGACCGATAGCGGTCGCGTCCGCTCAAGGAATTGCCGTCACGGTCAGCGTATTCAACTTCGTACAGCTCCAAATTGGCCGCTTGCGCGATCACTTTGGCAAGCTCCGTTTTGCCGGTGCCGGGTGGGCCATACAGCAAAATATTCACACCTGATTCTTTGCGCGCGACGGCGTTGCCAATCAGGCGGCACAGCACGTCAGCGTCTTCTTTGACGTAAGAAAAATCATTGAGGGTCAACTGGCTTTTGCTGGATGGCCGGGTGAAAACCGCCATCAGCTCGGCTTGGTCACGGTACTCGCGCATCAAAACGGGGGGCAGCTTTTCGCTGACTTTCATCAGGTCGGCCAGGTCGGTGATGTTGTGCTCAGAAATTAAATTCTCGACCATGCCAATGCGTTCCAGGCGCGAACCAGCCCGCAGCGCTTCGCCGACTTCTGACGCTTTGACGCCCGCCACTTCGGCAATGGCCGCGTAGGCTTCGGGGGCGTTGTTGACCTTGAACTCGACCAAAATGCTGCGCAAGTCCCGCTGGTAGCGCGCCAACGTGCCGTACAGCAGCAGCGCACGCTCAGCTTTGTTCAATTGCAGCAAACCGGCCAGCGCGTCGATGTTTTTTTCAACCAGGGTCGATTGCTTTTTCAGCAAATGGGCCAGCCAATCGCCTGTCACAGACAGCAGGCTGATCAAATCTTTGGGCTGGTCTTTGGCGTACTCGTCCAGATAAAAGAACAACGTGCCTTCTTCATAGGGGCCACGCCAAATACCGTATTTGGCCAAAAAGTCGGGGCCACTCAGGGCCTCGTGACCGCGCCAATTCTCGTTGGTGGCGCAGCGGCGGCCCAAAAACTCGCGCACGCGAGCCAACACCGACAGCGGCCACACCAGGTGCCTGCCAGAGAGCGAAATCAAACTGTTCAAATCGCGCCGTGCATTGAAAGTGGCCCCTTGTCGCACGGCCAATGTCAGCACAAAGTGTGAACACATCAGGTCCAGCACGGGGGCATCTTTAAGCCCTGGCGAGGCCAGACAATTCGCGCCGACTGCAGCTGCCAACAAACGCTTGACCATCAAGACCTCCTGATAATGCGAAGAACCCTAAAGCTAGAAACGCGACACCAGACCCGTCCAAACACCCTCTGGTTTTACCTTAACGCAGTCCGGGTCGACTTGGAAGACATGCATTGGGAAATCTGCAACACTTGTGCCAAATGATTCAACTAAAAAACATCCAGGATGCGGCCAAAAGGCTGCGAGGGCAAATTTTGAACACGCCGTGCGTGGCGTCCAAAACCTTGTCTGACATCACCGGAGCCGAGGTTTTTCTTAAATTTGAAAATTTGCAATTCACCTCGTCGTTCAAAGAGCGGGGCGCTTGCAACAAGTTAGTGCAAATTAAAAACCCGCAAGACGGCGTGGTGGCCATGAGTGCGGGCAACCATGCGCAAGGCGTGGCCTACCATGCCCAGCGCCTGGGCATGCGGGCCGTCATCGTGATGCCGCGCTTCACACCGGGCGTCAAAATTGAACGGACCCGGGGCTTTGGTGCCGAAACCGTGCTGCATGGCGACACGCTGGACGAAGCCCGCGGCCACGCCCTGACACTCGCCAAAGCCCAAGGCTTGACCTTTGTTCACCCTTATGACGATGCCGACATCGTGACCGGCCAAGGCACCGTAGCGCTGGAAATGCTGCACGAGGTGCCAGACCTTGACACCTTAATCGTCGCGGTGGGTGGCGGCGGTTTGATTGCGGGCATGGCGACGGCGGCGAAAGCCATCAAACCGGGCATTGAAGTGGTGGGGGTGCAAACCACGCGTTTTCCGGGCATGTTCAACGCTATCAAAGGCACACAGCACCCGCAGGGCAGCAACAGCATTGCCGAAGGCATCGCGGTGGGAACGCCCGGTGAAATTGCCAAAGAAATTGTCAAACGCCTGGTTGATGACTTTGTTCTGGTCGATGAAGGCGATATCGAACAAGCCATTGTGATGCTGCTGGAGGTGGAGAAAACGCTGGTCGAAGGCGCAGGCGCTGCGGGCTTGGCCGCCCTGCTGAAATACCCTGAGCGCTTTAAAGGCAAAAAAGTGGGCTTGGTGCTGTGCGGTGGCAATATTGACCCGATGCTGTTGGCGTCGATCATTGAGCGAGGCATGGTGCGTGCCGGGCGGCTGGCGCGCATTCGGGTCAGCGCGCGCGACGTACCGGGGTCGCTTGCGACCATCACCGCCACCGTGGCCCAAGCAGGTGCCAACATTGACGAGGTGCACCACCAACGCGCTTTCACTACGCTGGCTGCTCAAAATGTCGAGATTGAGCTGGTCATCCAAACCCGCAACCGCGCCCACATCGCCGATGTTTTGGCGCAACTGCAAACCGCAGGATTTGAAGGCCAGACGCTTTAAGGCGACTTTTTCGACAGGCCCGGGCATGGCATTGAACATAATTGGGGGCTATGGACACACAAACCCTTCAAGATGCCATTCCAGCCTATTTCGCACCTTGGATTCAAGAAATGCAAATGGTTGTAGAGACCTTTGGAGAAAGCAGTGTCACGCTCAGGTTGCCCCTAAGCCCGCGTTTGTCGCGCACGGGCAACCAACTGTGCGGCCAAGCCCTGATGGCCGCCGCAGACACGGCCATGGTGCTCACGCTGATCAATTATTTTGGCGAACTGAAACCCTGCACCACCGTGCAACTCAACACGGTTTTTCTGCGCCCAGTGACCGATCAAGATTGCCTGGTAACCGCCCGGCTGATCCGCTCCGGCCGGTCCTTGGCCTTTGGCGAAATTGACATTCGCGGTGCCAATGACGGTAAAAGCGTATGCCGTGCCACCACCACGTTTGCCATGCTGCAAGAGGCCAAGCCTTACGAGGCGGCTCCAAAAAGGTAAAATCTCGCGCAATCCTCGCAGAATTTCCGAAAGAACCAACATGTCAGCACCCGCCAAAAGTCACGCTCCCCACACCGCAGCAAGCCACGGCGCTGACCATGCAGCCGAGCCCATGGAAGCAACTGAAGCCATTGTTCCGTTGATTCCGATCGTCTTGCCCATCGTGGGCGGCGTGTTGATGTTTTTGCTGGCGTTTATTGCTGTTTCAATGGCTTGAATGGGTCTGAAATTTTTGATCGCGACTTGAAGCGCCATTGGTTCAGTCCGTAGGCGGCCAGCGCAGGCTGGATTGGGTAGCTACGCGAATGTCCCCCGGCCTACGGCCTCCTCCTTGATTTCGCTGCGCCACCCAACCCAGCCTCCTTGGCTTTGCAATTGCGTGTTTGGCAACGGTTGAACAGCCAACGTCCGCCAATTAGCCGATTGGTGTGGCACTCAGCGCAGCGGCATCAAGGAGGAGCCGCAGGCGGGGGACAGCCGCGAAGCTGAGTGCCGCACCAATGGGCGACGCCAATTGAACGCGCCTTCCAACCCACCGCGCCAACCGACGACGCCAACCCATTCCCTCCGACTCTCTCGATACCCCTCCAAATCCGACATAAACCTATGCATGTTTTGCATATCTTTTGGCAGTAATTGGTTGGTAACTGAGCCCTGAGTTCATAAAATCATCATCCCAGCAGCAAATCCACCGGTTTGAGTGCGTGCTTCCCAGCCCTGAAATCGCTTTCTCCAAGTCCTGCGACTTTGACAAGACGATTTTTAAACTAGGAGCTTTTTTATGAACTCACCCGTGATGAAAGGCTTGAATCTTCAAGCCCCAAGTTATGTCAAAAACGCGAATTTGATCGCCTGGGTTGCCGACATGGCGGCGCTGACCCAGCCCGACGCCATTCATTGGTGTGACGGCTCGCAAGCTGAATACGATCGCCTGTGCCAGTTGCTGGTGGATTCGGGCGTGTTTAAGAAGCTCAACCCGGCCAAGCGCCCCAACAGCTTTCTGGCTCTGTCAGACCCAAATGACGTGGCCCGGGTCGAAGACCGCACCTACATTTGCTCAGAAAAACAAGAGAACGCCGGCCCCACCAACAACTGGGTCGCCCCTGCAGACATGCGCGCCACCTTGCAAACGGGCACGGCCACTGCCAAAGCGCTGTTTGACGGCTGCATGCGCGGGCGCACCATGTTCGTGGTGCCGTTTTCGATGGGCCCGCTGGGCAGCCCCATTGCCCACATTGGCGTTGAGCTGTCAGACAGCCCGTACGTCGCGGTCAATATGAAAATCATGACCCGCATGGGCCGCGCTGTGTACGACGTGCTGGGTGATGGCTTGGACGGCAAAGGTGCTTTTGTGCCTTGCATTCACACCGTGGGTGCGCCGCTAGAGCCAGGCCAGCAAGACGTGCGCTGGCCTTGCAACACCACCAAGTACATCGTTCATTACCCCGAAACCCGCGAAATCTGGAGCTATGGCTCGGGTTACGGCGGCAACGCGCTGTTGGGCAAAAAATGCTTTGCGTTGCGCATTGCGTCCAATATGGGACGAGCGGCCTCAGAGGGGCCCTTCGGTAGCCCGGGCTGGCTGGCCGAGCACATGCTGATTTTGGGTGTCACCAACCCACAGGGCAAAAAATACCATGTCGCCGCCGCCTTCCCAAGCGCCTGTGGCAAAACCAATTTCTCCATGCTGGTGCCACCCGCTGGTTTTGAAGGCTGGAAAGTCACCACCATTGGCGACGACATTGCCTGGATCAAACCCGGTGCGGACGGCAAGCTGAACGCCATCAACCCCGAAGCCGGTTACTTTGGCGTGGCCCCAGGCACCAACATGCTGACCAACCCCAACTGCATGTTGAGCCTGACCCAAGACGTGATTTTTACCAATGTCGCGTTGACCGACGATGGCGACGTGTGGTGGGAAGGCCTGGAGCACGACAGTGGCAGCCTGCCCTCGCATTTGATCGACTGGCAAGGCAAAGACTGGACGCCCGCCATTGCCAAAGAAACCGGTGCCAAAGCCGCCCACCCCAATTCACGCTTTACCGTGGCAGCCACCAACAACCCGGCCCTTGACCCGGCTTGGGACGACCCCAAAGGCGTGCCGATTGACGCGTTCATCTTTGGCGGCCGCCGCTCCACCACTGTGCCGCTGGTCAGCCAGGGCCGCAATTGGGTGGAAGGCGTTTACATGGCCGCCACCATGGGTTCAGAAACCACGGCGGCCATCGCGGGCCAGCAAGGCGTAGTGCGCCGCGACCCGTTTGCAATGATCGCCTTCACCGGCTACAACATGAGCGACTATTTTCAGCATTGGCTCACCATGGGCGAAAAGCTGGCCGCCAAAGGTGCCACGTTACCCGCCATCTTCTGCACCAACTGGTTCAGAAAAGGCGCAGACGGCAAATTCGTCTGGCCCGGCTATGGCGAAAACATGCGCGTTTTGAAGTGGATGATTGACCGCATTGAAGGCACGGCCACCGGAGTCGACCAACCCTTTGGCGTGAGCCCCACTTACGAAGAACTCAACTGGACCGGCTTGAACTTCACAAAAGACCAGTTCAATACCGTCACCAGCTTTGACAAAGCCGCCTGGACGGCCGAGCTGAAACTCCACACCGAGCTGTTCACGCAGCTTAAACACCACCTGCCGCAAGAGCTGGAAGCGACGCGGTTGAAGCTGGAGCAGCGGCTGGCGGCGTAAAAACAGCTCTGGGGGATAAAAATTAACCTGCAGGTTAATTTTTATCCCCCAGTTGCGTATTGGCTGGAAAATATAGCCTAATAGACATCTAGCTCCCGAATATGCTGAATAAATTGCTATAAATTGCATAGCTAGTGTATTTCACATTAAGGTGACCCCCTTCGCAGTCAGACGAGGTGGGATAGCCCAAAAAAAGCCGCCGAACCCGGTGGCTTTTTCTTCGATGCGGGTTGGCTTAAACGTAAGCCAAGTACCCTAAATTAGCTGATGCTTTGGCTGGCATTTTGGCGGATGCTGGGTTCAACACCCGCTCCAAGGTTGCGATCGGCTTCACGATTGCGCCCTTGCACTTATGTGCTATTCACCTCTTTGACGCAACGCTCCCATAACCATTTCTAAATTTACAGAAAAGAAGTTGCTTTATCACCCCAATCAACTTAGTTTCGACTTCTAAGTAGATTATTGAGGGGCCGTAGAAATACGGTCCCTGTCTATTCATCCGGATAGAGACTGCAATTTTTCTAAAAACGTGGCTTAGCAGGTTGCGCACAGTGAACTTGCTTTTGCCAAGCTGCGCAGCAATGGTTTTGTTGCTCGCACTAGCTACCAAGCTGTGCAATAGCTGATGCTCGGCACGGGTGAGCTCAATTAAGGAGGGCATGCAGAACTTGTTTTCTCGCAATATTGAGCGAATCGCGTAAAATGAAGTGAAACTCAGAATTCACTTCAAAATCAACCACGAAAGGAAATACCATGCTTGCAGTGGTGACCAGCAAGGGGCAATTGACCTTGCCAAAAGTAATTCGTGAACGTTTAGGCTTGGAGGCCGGCAGTCGGCTTGATTTCCAGGTTGACGAGCGTGGCTGGCTGCTGGCGCGCCCGGTGACCAACACAGCGCTGGGTCTGGCGGGTCTGATGCGCCGGCCCATGCAAAAGCCTGTGTCGGTTGAGGCAATGGCCGATGCTGTTGAGCGCACGGCTGTGGAGTTGAATTTGCCTGCCAGCGCCACCCGTGTAGGCGGCAGACGCAAAGCATGATTGGCTTAGACACCAACGCTTTGCTGCGGCTGCTGACCGAAGACGATGCCCCGCAAGCAGCGCAGGTGCGCAAACGACTGGCAGCGTTGGACAGCGTGGCCGAGTCGGTGCTGCTGAACAATATAGTTTTGGTAGAGTCGCTTTGGACCTTGCGCCGACTTTACGGCTTTGAGCGTGCGCAATTGCAAGACTTGCTGGGCCAGTTGCTTTCGGTCAGCACGTTTTGCTTTGAAGACCGAGCGACGGTCAGCCAGGCAACCGAGCTTTTTTGCGATACCGCCCACGGGACAGCAGACTTTTCTGATTGTCTTATTGCGGTGCAAAACGCTAAGCTGGGGTGCGACGCGACCGTGACCTTTGACAAAGGCATGGGCGGGCTGCCCCAAGTCGAGGTGCTGCGGGCGAAATAGTTCTGGCATGAAGCCGGGCGCTAATGTTGCAGTTACCGTTGTGGCTGTGGCCGACAGATGGATCATGCTTTCACCGCTCCCGCAAACCTTCGCTCCCCGCCCTTTGCACCGGGCTGGGCCTCGCGACATTAACCCTGCACACTCCTTGGGTTGCGACACCCAAGGCTCAGGGCAAAAGGTGCCCACGAAGTGACGAGCAGATGCTTCTACTTCCGCCAGAAATGCGGGCACTACACAAAAAAAGCCACCAAATCCGGTGGCTTTTTCTTCAATGCGGGTTGAGTTAAACGTAAGCCAGGTGCCCCAGATTGGCTGCTGCTTTGGCTGGCATTTTTGCGGATGCTGGGTTTGACACCCGCTCTAAGGTGGCCATGGGCTCAACGGACTGTAGCTTCGCGCTTGACTCGCCCAACTGCGCCAATTCAGCCTCTTCAAAACGCAACTTTGCAGCTTGGTATTCGGCCATGACGCGCGGGTCATTCAGGGCGCTTTGCCAAAAGGCGTCCTCCTCGCGTGCGTTGGCACTGCGCAGCGCATACGCCTTATAGCCTGCGATCATGTTGCGCGAAGTTTGCTTGGCAAGGGGTGCCAACAGGCCCATCGCGGCAAAGGCAACCGCCCACAAGGCGACCCAGGCGGTCAGCAGGTGGCCGTCGGCCCAAGTGTCAATCAAGCGGTCTGCAACCACCACGAAGGCTGAAACCACAGCCGCCAACAACATGGTGGCCAAAGTGCGGGCGGAGTTGAAGTTTTGACGCATTTCGCTGATGGCGGCTGCTGCGGCCTCAACGCGCTTGACGCCGGGGTGCTCTAAAGCGTAGTCAATGTGGACAAAGCTGGTCATGGTGATTTACCTTTCTTTCCTGATTTCGCCATCGAACTGCGATGACATGGGACGAATATTAGGGTAAATACTAATGTTGTTCCAATTTAGATTGGTGATTGACGACATTCACAACAGTGATTCCCTTTCGGGCTTTGTCATAATTGCGCATGAGCCAAGTCAACTTCCGAACCCTGGATTTGAACCTGTTGCGGGTGTTTGACGAAGTCATGACCGAGCGCAGCCTGACCCGCGCCGCCCACAACCTGGCGCTGACCCAGCCTGCCGTGAGCAACGCCATGCGCCGTCTGCGCGAGACTTTGGGCGACGACTTGCTGAAGCGAAAAGGCCAGATTTTGAAGGCCACACCGCTGGCGCTCACCCTTTGGCCGGCCGTGCGCGACGCTTTGGCTGGTTTGCAAAGCGCCCTGGTTCCGCAAAATTTTGACACCGCCAGCGCCACCAACACCTTTGTTTTGGCCATGGCCGACGCCACCGCTGCCGAGCTGGTGCCCGGCCTAGTGGAGGTGATGGAACGTGAAGCGCCCGGCGTGTCGGCCCGGGTCGTGCCGCTGACCACGCGCGACCCACGGCGCATGCTGGAAGACGGCAGCGCCGACCTGGCGCTGGGCTACTTTCCGGCGGCGCTGGCCGACTTGACCGCCCGCGCCCAGGTGGGCAAAGGCGTGGCGTTTTCGCACCAGCGCCTGTACGACGGCTCTTACGTGTGCGTGATGCGCCAAGGCCACCCGTTGGCGTCTGGCCCGCTTACCATGAAGCGTTTTTGCAACGCGCGGCACCTGCTGGTCAGCTTTTCGGGGCGGCCATTTGGCTTTGTTGACGAGGCACTGGCATCTTTGGGCGAAAAACGCCGTGTGGTGCTGACGGTGAACCAATTTTTCACGGCGGGGCGGGTGGTGGCCAATTCCAACTTGCTCACTGTTTTGCCGCGCCATTTTGTCGGCGTGACCAACATTGCCGACCAACTGGTGCTGCGCGACCTGCCCTTTGCCGTGCCCACAGTGCATGTGGACGCGCTGTGGCACCATCGATTTGACGGCGACGGTGCCCACGTGTGGCTGCGCTCAACACTGTTGGCCTTGGCCCGGGCGGTTTTCAAGGAATGATTTGACAGCTTGACCAGGCCGCCCAGCACAGCCGTTTTGCCAAGACAGTTTTCCACCCCTCTCATGACTTGCAACATTCAACTCTTAAGCGATTTGCACCTGGAAGTTCACCCCACCTTCGTCCCCACGCCCGCGCCAGGGGCTGATGTGCTGGTGTTGGCGGGCGATGTGGGCTCGTACCAGCCGGGTTCGAAATTACAAGACAGCGACTTTGGTTTGGCGCGTTTTTCGCCCTACAACGGCTGGCCCACGCCGGTCATTTACGTACCGGGCAACCATGAATACGATCAGCTGGACTTTGACGCCACCCACCTGCGCCTGCGCGAAACCTGCCAGCGCCTCGGTTTGATTTGGCTAGAGCGCGAGGTGATCACCCTGCAAGACGTTCTGGGCACCCGTTCGCTGCGCACTACGTCGCCTAATGACCGGCCGCTGCGCTTTGTTGGCACCACCTTGTGGACAGATTTTGACGCCCTGGGCCCCACTGACGAACAGGCCGAAAGGTCTGTCAACGCCCTGGCCGACCAGTTGAAGGCCCGTGACAAAGCGTTCAGAGCGGCGAATTTTTACCTTAAGAAAGCCGGCACCACGCGCCACGGCACGCCCTGGCTGGCCGAACAGTTGCGCGATCAGGCCTTGATTTGCCAAGACTGGCTGCGCAAGGCTCTGGCCGAGCCGTTTGATGGCATCACCGTGGCCATCACCCACTTTGCGCCCAGCCTCAAAAGCAGCGACCCGCGCTATGGCATGACGCCCGGCACCGCTGGTTTTTGCAACGCGCTGGACGAGCTGCTGCCCCAGGCAAAGCTATGGCTGCATGGCCACCTGCATTCACCCAGCGATTACCGAGTTGGCGACTGCCGCGTGGTGGCGAATCCGCTGGGTTATGTACGCAAAAATGAGCAAGCAGCGTTTTTGCCGACGTGCCTGGTTACCGTGTGATGCACCGAGGCGTTTTGAATGACTTGATATCACCGGTGATATGAGATTAGTCCCCAAGTTCAAATTTGGTCATTTTCATGATCAAATCAGCCTCTAGCTCTCGAATAATTTCAATAGTTTGCTATTATTAGCATAGCATTTTGAAGCCCCGCCAGATCCTGGCAAAACACGCCCGCCACCCAAGCCCTTTTCACCTCGCCACCCCAGGAGATTGCTTTGAACGCCGCTGAAAAACCAAGTCAATCCGCGCCAATCAATTCGCCGCAACCGGGCCAAGCGGCACAAGCTTCTAAATCCGCCAAGTCCGCCCACGCCAGCCGCATAGCCCTGGTTTGGCCCGCCCGTTCGCACTTGGCCAGCTACGTCGCGGCGCTGGAGCGTGGCTGGTCGCCCAACAACTTGCGGCCTGAAGCGGGCCGCGAAGAGCTGGTGCAAATTCAGGCCGATCCTGATGCCTTTTTGGCCAGCTTGGTGGACATCGAAGGCCGCGGCGCACCGGTCAAACAACCGAACGGCTCCTTCGTGCAGCGCCTGCCGGGTTACCGCCGCTGGATGTGGGCGACCAGTGACGTCGAAGGCGCGGCAGGCGACGCAGCAGGCGAATTTTGCGGCAGCATCGGTTTCAGGTGGCAAAAGGGCAGCAACGCGCTGCCGCCCTACTGTCTGGGCCATATTGGCTATGCCGTGGTGCCCTGGCACCAGCGCCGCGGTTACGCCACCCAAGCCTTGGCGCAGTTGCTGCGCGAGGCGCCAAAGCAGGGGCTGACGTTTGTCGAAATCACCACTGAGCCCGACAACAAGCCTTCGCAGCGGGTGATTTTGGCCAATGGCGGGTTTTTGGTTGAAGAATTCATTTCCTCGGCAGAATCGGGTGGGCTCAAAGAGCTGCGGTTTCGGATTGATTTGGTGCCGTAGGTTTCAATGCGAAGCTGATCGCAAGGCGGCCTGATCACGGGGCGACTTGATCTGCATCAACAAGCCTGAGCCCCACGGGCGCTAGAGTGGAAACCATCACTTAATTGGGGCCGCCATGAAAATTCTTCTTGCCGTTGACGGCAGCACGTACACCAAAAAAATGCTGGCCTATGTGACCACGCATTCTGATTTGTTCACCCTGCAAAACGATTTCACGGTGTTCACCATGCGCCCTTCGTTTCCGGATCGCGCGATCAAAGTGGTGGGCAAAGGCGTGGTGGACGGGTACCACGTTGAAGAGGCCGAAAAGGTCATCGCCCCGGTCACCAAATTTTTGCTGCGCCATGGTATTGACGCCAAAAGCAGCTGGAAAGCAGGCGATGTGGGCGCGGGCATTGCACGCTTTGCCGAGAGCCAAAAGTTCGACCTGGTGGTGATGGGTTCGCACGGTCACGGGGCCATTGCCAGCCTGGTGATGGGGTCAGTCGCCACCCAGGTGTTGGCGCACTGCAAGGTGCCGTTGTTGTTAGTGCGGTAAGCCCTGAATTCACATGCTGCGTTACTGTTCACGGACGGTTCTTGAGCGATTCGTTGGCGGGATCAGGCCAGCGGCGCACTCAGCTCCGCGGCTGTCCTCCGCCCTTCGGGCGCCCCCTTGTTGCCGCTGCGCTGCGTGCGCCGCCGACCTGTTCCTGTTGAATGGGGCTGAGGTCACCGGCCCCCGAATCCAAGTTCATTGTCGAGAACCAACGGTAGTCGCAGATGCTGGGGTGAATAGCGCAGCGGCATCAAGGAGGAGCCCGCAGGGCGGGGGACAGCCGCGGAGCTATTTGCCCCGGCGTCTGCGGCGGGTCAAGCTCGCGCAGTCGTTGTCACACGACCCAAAAAGGCGCAACTCAAGCCCACCCCGCATCCACCTTAAATTCCTGCGCTGTGCACATGGCAGCGTCGGCAGACGCCAAAAAGAGCACCATTCGGGCCACGTCGCCGGCCAGCAGCTTGTCGGGCAGGCACTGGTTGCGCTTAATGGCTTCTTCGCCCTCGGCGTTCAGCCACAGCTTGATCTGGCGCTCGGTCATCACCCAGCCGGGCGACACGGTATTGACCCGAATGCGG
>JANNCN010000157.1:0-3865 GCA_031386665.1 Rhodoferax sp.
AGCCAAAACACCCGAGACGCGGTAAGGGTTGTCGCCATGGGCATGGCCTTTGCCGCCCAGCCCGTGCGAGCCCGCAAATGTCGCGCCCACCCTCAAGCCCGTGGCGCGTGCCACCTCAGCGCCCAAAACCGCCTGCATGGGCGCCACCCAAATGGCACCCTGCGCCAAGTGAACTGCGTAATGCTCAGCATAGGCAGGCTCGGTGCCCACCAAACGAAACCCCATGAACGTGTCCCCCAGGCTAATCGGGATCAATTTGGCGACTTGCGGGTTCTTTTTCAGAGTCTGAATCGCCGCTAAAGGCACATTGCCTGGCGGCACGTCAATATGGAATACGCCTGCCAGTATCAATTGCATGGGGCTGCCTTTGGCTCCAACCACCAGGTCGATGCCTGCCAGATCGCGCTCAAAATTTCGATCCATTTGCTCGGCGACCAACAGAACAAAGGTAATGGACGCCAACCCGAGCGCCAGCAAGAGCAAATTCAAGGCAGAAGCCAGCGGACGAGACCAAAGGTAGCGGTGGGCAATGCCGATAATTTTCACGAAGCCACCTGCACCGTCAAATTGCAACGCTGAGCATCAGGCAGGGCCCGCGCGACCCGCGCGTCGTGTGTGGCAATCACCAAAGTGGCATGGCAGCGCTTCGCACTGGTTTGCATCAACTTCAATGCAGCCTCAGCCGCCTCATCGTCCAGACTGGCTGTAGGTTCATCCGCCAAAATGACTTGGGGCGACAGCAACACGGCCCGCGCCAGCGCCACCCGCTGCGCCTGCCCGCCCGACAACTGCGAGGGCTTGCGCTGCGCCAAATCAGCCACGCCCAGGCTTTGCAACACCTCGGCAATGCGGACATCATTGTGGGCAACACCGGCCGCCCATTGCGCCATGGCCAAATTGCCTTGCACGGTCAGGGCCTCGCTCAAATGAAGCTTTTGCGGCAAAAACCCAATGGCTCGCGCCCGCCAGGCATCGGTTGCGACGCTTTGAAGTTGAGACAAGTCTTGCCCCGCCACGGTAATTTCGCCGCCACCCGCTCGAAGTAAGCCCGCTGCCAGCGCCAGCCAGGTCGATTTGCCAGTGCCCGAGGCCCCTCTAAGCAGCAGCACCGCACCTTGGGGCACGTCAATGTCCGGAAACCGGATTTCCGGCCCATTGCGGTAGGTGTACTGAAGTTGCCGGGTGCGAATCATCGGACTGAATTATTGACGCATTCAAGCCTCAACATGTCTCATGCCCCGCGATGAACCGAAGTTTTGACGGCCTGTTGGTCGCCAGGGCAGATAATTCGCCATGTCTGACGAAGCCTCGCCCCCGCCGCCCCATTCACTCCCCGCGATTCCAAGCGCCCTGCCCGACGCCTTGGCGCTCGCGCCTGCAACCCACCAGCGGCGCGTGCGCTACCAGGGCACGCACCCACGGCAATTTGGCGAAAAGTACAAAGAGCTTGACCCCGCCCGCCACGCCCTAGAGCTCGAAAAAGTCATGGCCCGAGGCCAAACGCCCGCTGGCATGCACCGCTCGATTTGTGTCGCTGAGATTTTGCAGCTTTTGAACCCGCAGCCTGGCGAGGTGGCCCTGGACGCGACCTTGGGCTTTGGTGGCCACACCCAGCAAATTTTGCCGCGCCTCCTGCCTGGGGGTCGCCTGTTTGGGGTAGATGTTGACCCGATTGAGCTACCCCGCACCGAAACCCGATTGCGCAAATTGGGCTTTGATGCCGCTTCGCTCATCGTGCGGCGCATGAATTTTTCTGAGATTGCGACCTTGCTGCCCGACGCAGGCGGTGGTTTTGACGTGGTTCTGGCCGACTTGGGCGTCTCTTCCATGCAGATTGACAACCCGGCGCGTGGCTTCAGCTTCAAACTGGACGGCCCATTGGACCTGCGCCTGGACCCTAGCCAGGGTCAGTCGGCGTTAGAACTTCTGCTGTCGGTGACCCGGCCCCAACTGCGCGATTTGTTGACCGACAACTCGGACGAACCGTTTGCTGTCGAATTGGCCAACGCCCTGCAAGGCCAATACCTTGAAACCACCACGGCGCTGGCCGCCTTGGTCAGTGCCACGTTGGACAAGGCCTTTAAGCGCAGTTTGCCCGCAGACGAGCGCGACGCCGAAACCAAAAAAGCCCTGCAACGTACTTTTCAGGCGCTGCGAATTCAGGTCAACAACGAATTTGGCACCCTGGAGAAGTTTTTGGAAAACCTGCCCAATTGCCTCAGACCCGGCGGTCGCGTTGCGATCATGAGCTTTCATTCCGGCGAAGACCGCCGGGTGAAAAAGGCCTTTCAGTCGGGCGAGCGCAATGGCACCTATGCCCGCGTGGCCCCAGAGCTGATTCGACCCACTTTTGAAGAGCAACGTGCCAACCCGCGCTCCAGCTCAACCAAACTGCGCTGGGCCGTCAAGGCCTAAATCCACACCTGGCGCACACTCGACACACACTTGACGCTAACACGCAGCACACCAGATCAAGGGCCTTTCACGCATGCAAAATTCCGCAGATCTCGAACCCAGCCCGACCACGCCCCCTGCCACTTTGCGCCAAATTGACGACCTGCCTGGCCCGCGTGGGTGGCCCCTGGTTGGCAATTTGCTGCAAATCAAACCGTCGCGCATTCACCTGGACGTTGAAAACTGGGCCAAGCAATTTGGCACGCTGTTTCGCATGCGGCTTGGCAAAGCCCAGATGCTGGTGGTGGCCGACCACGAGCTGCTGTCCATCATCTTGCGTGACCGGCCTAACGGCTTTCGGCGCAGCCCCTTGAGCGGCCGCGTCGCCAGCGAAATGGGCTTGCCGCAGGGCGTTTTTAACGCTGAAGGCGACGACTGGCGCAAACAGCGGCGCATGGTGATGGCCAGTTTTGCACCGGGCCATGTGCGAGCCTATTTCCCGTCGCTGGTCAAAGTCACACTGCGGCTTCGGGGTCGCTGGACCCGGGCAGCGCGGGCGGGCAACGCCATCAATTTGCAAGCTGATTTGATGCGCTACACCGTCGATGCGATTGCGGGGCTGGCTTTTGGCAAAGACATCAACACTCTGGAGGCGGGCGAAGACGTGATTCAGCGCCATCTGGATCAGGTTTTGCCGTCGATTTTTAGAAGGGCGTTGAGCAAACTACCCTACTGGCGCTATTTCAAACTGGAAAAAGACCGTGCACTGGACCGAAGCGTGGCTGTCATCAACACCACCATCGGCAACTACGTGGTGCAAGCCCGCAGCCGCTTGCAAGCTGACCCGAGCCTGCGCGAACAACCGCGCAATCTGCTGGACGCGATGATCGTCGCGGTAGACCAGCCTGACAGTGGCTTGGGCGACAAACAGGTAGTGGGCAATGTGCTGACCATGCTGTTGGCAGGCGAAGACACCACGGCCAACACCCTGGCCTGGATGATCCACATGTTGCACCGCAACCCGGCAGCTTTGCAGCGCCTGCAACAAGAAATTCGAAATCTGGCCCCTGAGCCCGAGCAATTCACCATGGAAATGATGGATAGCCTGGTTTACTTGGACGCTTGCGCCAATGAAACCATGCGACTAAAACCCGTGGCCCCCTTCATGCCCTTGGTCGCGTTGCGCGACAGCGTGGTGGGCGACGTGGCGGTTCCAAAAGACGGCTTGGTGTGGGCCGTTTTGCGCCACGACAGCATGAGCAGCCAGTATTTTGACAACCCCAACGACTTCAAACCCGAGCGCTGGCTGCCCGATGAGGCGCAACCCCTGAGCGCTGAGGCCCGTCGCGCCAGCATACCTTTCGGCTCTGGCCCGCGCATGTGCCCTGGCCGCTATTTGGCGCTGCTTGAAATGAAAATGGCCATGGCCATGCTCTTGAGCAGTTTTGACGTGGCGGCAGTTGACACGCCA
>JANNCN010000200.1:0-3309 GCA_031386665.1 Rhodoferax sp.
AGCGCTGAGGCCCGTCGCGCCAGCATACCTTTCGGCTCTGGCCCGCGCATGTGCCCTGGCCGCTATTTGGCGCTGCTTGAAATGAAAATGGCCATGGCCATGCTCTTGAGCAGTTTTGACGTGGCGGCAGTTGACACGCCAGACGGCCAAATCGCCGCCGAGCTGTTGGCCTTCACAATGAACCCGGTCGGTTTGACCATGAAACTGCGGGAGCGGGGGTTTGGGCGGACTGACAAGCCAATAGACTGACGGGACTGACCGCGTGAAAATGCTATAACTTATATAGCAAATCATTGATATTATTCGTGAGCTAGAGGCCTATTTTATTAAAAACGTTTGATTTTCAGGCCAAAACCCCTATTTTTACCACAATTGTGGTAAAAATAGGGTTTTCAAGTTTTCCGTGGCTACTTCGGCAGATCCAGCACAAACTCTTAAGGCTTGGCCAAGCGGCTGAACGTCTTGCGAAATTTGGCCACTTTAGGTCCTGCCACTGCCATGCAATACCCCTGGTTCGGGTTGCGCTCAAAAAAGTCCTGGTGGTACTCTTCAGCGGGCCAATAGTGAGCCAGCGGCAGCACTTCAGTCACAATTTTGCGGCTGAAAAATCCGCCTACGCCACCCACACCACCCATCTCGGTGATGATGTCTTGCGCCACCTGTTTTTGCTCGTCCGTGGTGTAGTAAACCCCGCTTCGGTACTGCGTACCCACGTCGTTGCCCTGCGCGTTCAGGGTGGTTGAGTCATGCACCACAAAAAAGATTTCCAAAATCTCGCGCGTGCTGATCGCGCTTGGGTCATACACCAGTTTGACCACTTCGTTGCTTCCCGTGCGGCCCGAGCAAACCTCTTCGTAACTGGGCTGAGCGGCTTGCCCGTTGCAGTAACCGCTCTCAACGTCGGTCACCCCCATCACACGCACGTACACCGCTTCCGTGCACCAAAAGCAGCCACCGCCCAAGACAATGGTTTGAAGTGAATCCGACATGACATTTCCGATGCTAATAAAGTGAAGAAAAACGCAGGATAAAAAATTAAAACGCAAGGCCTTCGGGCAGTCGCCAATCCCTTAAAAATCTTACGGGTTCCATGCGATTTTACTGATGCAGTCGCCTGCGTGATAGCTTGAGGGTATGTCCGGGTACGGGCTGCGCTAAGCCGTGTCTACCATCACTTTTCGTTCAGGTATGCTCACCGAGATCCTGATGACCTTCACGCCTACGCCGACATGACACGACTTGATACGCCTTGTTTTATGAGCCGCCTGAACCCATGACCCAAACTGCAACAGACCGACCGCCCCCGCTGCTCAGCGTGCGCGACGTCACCGTCAAATTCGGCGGAATCACAGCGCTGGACAAAGTAGGTTTTGATGTGGACAAAGGCAGCGTTTGCGGGCTGATTGGTCCCAATGGCGCAGGCAAAACCACGCTCTTCAATTGCATGAGCCGCCTGTACAACTACGCCAGCGGCGACATTCTGTTTGAAGGCAAATCCATCACTGCCACGCCCACCCACCAAGTGGCTGGTTTGGGCATGGGCCGTACCTTTCAAAACCTGGCCATGTTTCAAAGTATGCCGGTGCGAGAGAACGTCATGGTCGGTGCCCATTCGCGTTCGCACTGCGGTTTTGCATCCAGCGCCCTGCGACTGCCCCGTGTGCGCGCAGAAGAGCGCCGCCTGCAAGAGCGCGCCAACGAAATCATGGAGTACCTGGGCCTGACCCAGTTCAGCCAGCGCCCCGTGGGCGGCCTGCCATTTGGCACTCAAAAACGGGTTGAATTTGCCCGGGCTTTGGCGGCTGACCCCAAGCTGCTCATGCTGGACGAGCCCGCCGCTGGCCTGAACCACGAAGAACTTGAAGACCTGGCCCGATTGATCCGCGACGTGCGGGATCGCCTCAAAATCACCGTGCTGCTGGTGGAACACCACATGAGCCTGGTGATGGGCGTGTCTGACCACATCGTCGCGCTCAATTTTGGTCGCAAAATCGCCGAGGGCAATCCGGCCCACATCCAGAGTCACCCCGACGTGATTGAAGCCTACTTGGGAACCCCAGCGCATGACAAAGCTGCTTGAAGTCAGCGGGCTGAATGCCGCTTATGGTGCCACCAAGGTGCTGCACGACGTGAGTTTTTCCCTCGAAGTGGGGCACATCACGGCCATTCTCGGTGCCAACGGCGCTGGCAAAACCACCACGCTGCGCGCGCTGTGCCAAACCGTGCAAACCAGTGGCAGCATTGTGTTTGACGGCCAGCAATTGGTGGGCAAACCCACCGAAAGCGTGGTTCGCATGGGCGTGGCGCATGTGCCTGACGGGCGCGGTACTTTCACATCATTGTCCACCGAAGAAAACCTGCGCTTGGGCGGCTACGTGCGGGGCGACAAGGCTGAGCTGGCGCTCGATATGGAAAAAGCCTTCACCCGCTTTCCCATTCTCAAACAGCGCCGCCACCAGCAGGCGGGCACCTTGTCGGGCGGCGAGCAGCAGATGCTGGCCATCAGCCGCGCCCTCATGCTGCGCCCCAAGCTGTTGCTGCTCGATGAGCCGTCTTTTGGCCTGGCCCCGTTGATCGTGGCCGAGATTTTTCGCATCATGCGCACCATCAACACAGAAGACAAAGTCAGCATGCTGCTGGTTGAACAAAACGCCAGCTTGGCGCTGGACTTGGCTGACCACGCTTACCTGCTAGAAACTGGCCGTGTGGCGCTTTCTGGCCCGAGTGAACAAATCAAAAACGACGAGTCGGTGCGCAAAGCCTACCTCGGCTATTAGAAAAAATCATGGAAGCCTTCCTACACCAAATTTTCTCTGGCTTGGCCAACGGCTGTATTTACGGCTCTGTGGCCTTGGCGCTGGTCATGATTTACCAGGCCACGCACCACATCAACTTCGCGCAGGGCGAAATGGCGACGTTCAGCACTTTCATGGCTTGGGCGCTCATACAGGGTGGCTGGCCCTACTGGGGCGCTTTTTTTGCAACCGTGGCGGCGTCGTTTATTTTGGGTTTGCTGATTCAGCGGCTCATTTTGCGCCCGGTCGAAAAAGCGCCGGTACTTACCAACGTCATCGTTTTCATTGGCTTGCTGTTGATCATCAACGCACTGTCAGGCTGGATTTTTGACCACACTTTGAAGTCATTCCCCAGCCCCTTCCCGAAAGACTCCTGGATGGGCAGCAGCTACTTCACCGCGCATGATTTGGGCTCGGCTGGCGTTTTGCTGTGTGTGCTGCTGGCTTTGTACGCCTTCTTTCGCTTCACCCCCATTGGCCTGGCCATGCGGGCGGCGGCGCAAAACCCGGACTC
>JANNCN010000033.1:0-35229 GCA_031386665.1 Rhodoferax sp.
GCGAGTCTATCAGGCACGCGGCCCGCAAAGCGCAATTCGGTCCCGCCAGTAAAAAACCGCCCGGACTTTGCAGTGCGTGCGGTTTTTTGGAGGCAGGTAAAGCTTAGCGCTTCGAGAACTGCTTGCGGCGACGAGCACCGTGCAGGCCGACCTTTTTACGCTCGACTTCGCGGGCGTCACGGGTCACAAAGCCAGCTTTGCTCAACTCGGGCTTTAGCGTCGCATCGTAGTCGATCAAGGCACGGGTAATACCATGGCGCACTGCACCGGCTTGACCCGATTCACCACCACCGGCCACATTGACCATGATGTCAAAGGTTTCAGCGTGGTTGGTCAGCAAAAGCGGTTGCTTGCAGATCATGATGGAGGTAGCACGGCCGAAAAACGCGGCAATGTCCTTGCCATTGACAACGATTTGGCCTGAGCCTTTTTTCAGAAACACGCGGGCGACGCTGGATTTGCGGCGGCCGGTGCCATTGTTCCAATCACCGATCATTTGGCCACCCCTTTGTTGTTAGGTCCCGAGAGTCCTGCAATTTCAAGTACCTTGGGCTGTTGGGCTGTGTGAGGGTGCTCTGCACCGCCATAAACCTTGAGCTTTTTGATCATGGCGTAGCCCAAAGGGCCTTTTGGAAGCATGCCTTTGACGGCTTTTTCCAACGCGCGACCAGGGTGCTTGGCTTGCATGTCACGGAAATTGATGGCGGAAATGCCACCAGGGTAGCCAGAGTGGCTGTAGTAAATTTTGTCAATGGGCTTGGCACCAGTGACGCGCAATTGAGCTGCGTTGATGATGACGATGAAGTCACCGGTATCGACGTGAGGCGTGTAAATGGCCTTGTGTTTGCCGCGTAAACGGAGAGCAACTTCGCTGGCTACTCGTCCGAGGACCTTGTCGGTCGCGTCAAGCACAAACCACTCGTGCACCACGTCAGCGGGTTTGGCGCTGAAAGTTTTGGTCATGAGTCGTCTTTATAAAAGATGGTTTGTCCAGTCTTTCGATTCGCTGCCACTACCCAAAAGCGGGGGTTTTGAACCTAGAGCTTGGCTTGATTTGGGTTCTTTTCCACGGTCGGCGTTCTTCTAGTGAGAATCTCTTAGGTGGGGTTTGACTTGCCTTTTTCCCAGGACAGCACTTGAAAAGCGCGCCCGAAAGTCCAGTTTGCCATCTTGCCGCGGAACCACTGATTCGCTGCGAAGCCTTCCATTATACAAAATGTCAGGGTTGTTGGCTTCGGCTGGTGTCTTGCAGTGTTTTGCGGTTGGCCACGCAGAACGCGAGCCGTGAAAACTCGGGTTTTTCGCATTCGTTGAAGACGCACATGGGTTTGGCCAAAAAGCCGGCGTTGGCGCAGATTTCTTGCGGACCTTGCCGCACTGGCACGGGTGCGGCGGGTCGCGCCGGAGCCGCTGCCACCAGGGTTTCTTGGCGGGCTTCGGGCTCTTTGGCAGCCACAGAAGCTGAGGCGCCGGGTGATGTAATTGCTGGATCTGGGCGCGAAGCCGCATTGGCAACCACAACCGGTTTGACAGCTGCGCCCGCTGGGCGCTTAGCCGCTGCCGACGCGCCTTGCAGTGCGCCTACGGCCACGGCACCAGAACCTGTTGCGCCCGCGCCACTGGCTGGGACACCTGGTTTTGCCTCCGCGGTGCTTGCTCCAATTTGGCTGGCGGCAGCCCCCAAAGGCGCACTGGCGGGGGGCGGGCTGGCCGAACTTGAAAGTGGCGCAGGTGCCGCGCCCACGATGGTTTCAGACCCCGGGCCCGTGGCCGGCACTTCGGCAGCCCGAGCGGGCAAGGGCGCGTTCGCTGCCGAAAGTTCGGTGCTGGGACTGTTCATCTTCCAGAGGCCCAGCGCCAGCAACGCCACGCACCCAAACGCCGCAAAAACCCATTTTCTGGGGCTTTTGGACGCTGCTTTTCGTCTTTTTCCAGCCAATCTGACAGCCACAGGCGCTCGGGTCGCGTCGCCCGCGCTGGGGAAATCGAGGTCCGACACCGGTGCCATGTCGTCCAGCACGTCAATGTGATGGTGGTTTGGGACCGTCAGAGCGCCTGAGACAGCGCCTGTTAAAGCGCCTGGGTGGGTGCTGGGCGCGCCAGGCGGCATCAACACTGTGCGTTCGGGCACTTCGCTCATGTCGACTGTGAGCATGGTGTCGGCAAAGGTGGTTTCTGACTTTTTGGACACCAATTGCGGCGCAACCGCAACAGAAGCCGAAGTTGGCGGAATCAATGGCAACCCAAACGCCCAGGCAAAGCGCTGAATGTCTTTGGGTGGATTCAGCTTCATCTCTTCGCTGAATTCCTGAACGCTTTGCGGCCGGTTTTGCGGCTGAATCGCCATGGCGTGTTCAATCGTCGCGACAAATTCCGGCGAAAAGACCTGTCCAAAGTGCGACTCAACCGTTTTGGCAACACTGGCAAAGGTGGGCATGCGGTCGCGCAGAACCCGAAAAGTAGCAGGCGGCGGTGGCTCGTTGCACAGACAACCGTGCACCACAGCGGCGATTGAATAGAGATCAGTCCAGGGGCCCTGGCGCATGTCACCCGCGCCCGCGTACTGCTCGATTGGGGCGTAATTAACCTTGAGGATGGCCGTGTGTTTGTGGCTGTTGTCGCTGATGGTGCGCCTTGCGGCACCCAAATCCAGCAGCACCGGCGGCCCCAGTTCTTGCAAAAATATGTTGTCGGGCGAAACATCGCGGTGCACGATGTTGTGCTCATGCAGGTATTTCAGGGCGCCCAAAATCGCCCACAACACAGTGCGAAACCATTCTTCAGACGGTGGGCTCAGCAGCATGGCGCGTGCCTGGCGCAAGGTCAGGCCACGGTACAGCGGCATCGACATGTACGCCGTGTTGTTGTCTTCCCAAAAGCGATAGACCTTGACCAAAGACGGGTGGTCAAACTGCGCCAAAAGCCTGGCTTCGGACACAAATGAGCGCAAACCCGTGACTAAAGTCTGCTGGTCGGTCGAGGAGCGGGTGGCAATGGTCAGTCCCAGCGAGCGCCCCGCCATGGCCGAGGGCATGTATTCCTTAATAGCGACAGTGCGGTGCAGCGAGTGGTCGTAGGCACGGTACACCATGCCAAAACCGCCAACCCCCAGCAGGCTCAAAATTTCGAACTCGCCGAGCTTTGTGCCCGCAGGCAGCGCGTCGGCGTGTGCCATGGCAGGCTGCGTGACGTCTGATGACCCGGCACCGTGTGGCCCGGTCACACCTGCCCCGGCGCTTGCGTCTGAGGCAACGCGCGATGGGTTCAGCGGCAGAGTCGGGTCAAACATTGTTTTAAATTTTTACACGAATTGGGCAGCTTGGCCCATGGCTTGCTACGGACCTGCCCAAACCAAATGGAAAAAACAGGTATTTCACACGCCTGGAGGCAAGTCTTGGCCCGCGCTGACACAAGCCTCGTTACCATTGCCCCATGTTCAGTTACCGCCACGCCTTTCATGCTGGCAACCATGCCGATGTGCTCAAACACACGGTTTTGATTGCCATTCTCAAACATTTGACAGAAAAAGACGCGGCCTTGACCGTGCTGGACACGCACGCTGGCGCTGGCTTGTACCGGCTTGATGGTGATTATGCCGAAACCAGCGGCGAAGCGGCCAATGGGATATTTCGCCTGGTCTCCGTGCCCGAAGCACCTTTGCCTGCAGCCGCGGTGGCCCGGCCCTTGCCCGCCAAGGCAGGGATCGCCAACGCCAACGCGAGTGCCTACCAAAGCGCATCTCAGAGCGCCGCCAAAAATGCGTCCAAAGCCGCTGCTGTGGTATCGCGCAGCCCCGCCGTGCAGGACTATCTGGACTTGGTGGCCACATTCAACACCAGCAAAGACAGCTTGAAGGTCTACCCGGGCTCGCCCTTCATCATTCAGCACTTTTTGGGCGACCGCGACAAGCTCAAAGCGTTTGAACTGCACCCGACCGATTCCAAAACGCTGACTGCCAACATTGCCCAGCTCAAGGTCGGCCGCCAGGTTGCGGTGTTGCGCGAAGACGGCTTTGAAGGCATCAAGAAATTTTTGCCGCCGCCGGTGAAGCGCGCGTTGATTTTGTGCGACCCCAGCTACGAGGTTAAAAGCGACTACCCGCGCGTGACCGAGATGGTGGCCGACGCCCTGAAGCGCTTTGTCACGGGCACTTACGCGGTGTGGTACCCGATCATCCCCAGGCCCGAGGCGCATGACGTGCCGCGCAAGCTCAAAACCCTGGCGGTCAAGTCGGGGCGGCCCTGGCTGCACGCGACGCTGACGGTCAAGTCATCGAAACTTTTGGCAGACGCGCAGGGCGAGGTGTTGCGCCCTGGTCTGCCCGCCAGCGGCATGTTCATCATCAACCCGCCCCATACGTTGAAAGCGGCGCTGCAAGCCGCCTTGCCTGAAATGGTGAGCCGTTTGCGACAAGACCAGCACGCAGCGTTCACCCTGGAGTCGGCGGGTTGATGCTGTCGAATGCTACGATATTTATAGCATACTATTGATATTACTTGAGAACTAGAGGTCTATTTTGTTCATAAATTGGCATTTTTGACGGGTTTTTGAAAAAAAAGAACCTGTAGGTTCTTTTTTTCTAAAATCACACATTTTCCTGACTTTGAGTCAATTTCTAAAAGAACCATCCTTTTTTGCCCCGCCAAGATAGCCCTGCAGCAGCCCAAACTGGCAGCGCCTCGCGACGCGCTGGCTCCTAAAATAAATCACCGACAACTCCCATCCCAACAATGAAAACTATCTACCTGGTGGCCGGGGCCCGGCCCAATTTCATGAAAATCGCGCCCATCGTGCGCGCCTTGCAAGCCCACGGCGGGCTGGCTTTCAAAATCATCCACACGGGGCAACATTACGACCGGGAGATGAACGACGTGTTTTTTGAAGAGCTCGGCATTCCGCAGCCCGATGTTTTCATGACGGCAGGCGGTGGCAGCCACGCTGAGCAAACCGGCAAAATCATGACCGGGTTTGAAGCTCTGTGCCAAACCGAGCGTCCCGACGCCGTGCTGGTGGTGGGCGACGTCAATTCCACGCTGGCCTGCTCCATCGTCGCCAAAAAACTCAATATTCCCGTGGCCCACGTCGAAGCGGGCTTGCGAAGTGGCGACATGAGCATGCCCGAGGAAATCAACCGCTTGGTGACCGACAGCATTTCAGACTGGTTTTTCGTGACCGAACCGGCAGCCCTGGCCCACCTCAAGCGCGAAGGCAAACCCGACTCTGCGATTCATTATGTGGGCCACGTCATGGTGGACAACGTGCTGTATCAAGCGACCAAACTCACCTCAACCGACACCAGTGAGTTCGAGACCAGCGCTTTCAAAGCGGCCCACACGGGCGCGGGCAAGCGCTATGGCGTGATCACCCTGCACCGCCCAAGCAACGTGGACAGCGCCGAAATGATGGCCCAAATTGGCGGCGCCCTGAAGAAAATCGCGGTGGACATTCCGCTGATCTTCCCGATGCACCCCAGAACCCGCAACAATTTGACGAAATTTGGCATCGATTTGGGGCCCAACATTACTTTGGTGGGCCCACAGGCCTACATGGCATTTCTGAATTTATGGAAAGACGCCGCCGTGGTGTTGACCGACAGCGGCGGTCTGCAAGAAGAAACCACGGCGCTGGGCGTGCCTTGCATCACCATTCGAGAAAACACCGAACGCCCGGTCACGGTGGACGAAGGCTCCAATGTGCTGGTCGGCACCGACCCCGCACGCATTGAGGCCGAAGCCCGCAAAGTGCTTCGCGGTGAAGGCAAACAAGGCCGCCGCCCGCACCTGTGGGACGGCGCTGCGGCAGAACGCATCGTGGCCGTTCTGGCGCTTGAGTTGAAGTGACGCTCGGGGCTGATTTGGGCCTCTTTCAGTCGTCAATCACGCTCCAGTTGAGCCGCGTTGGCTAGTCACGCCAGTTTGAATCCAAATTAACCGACCGAACGGTCGGTTAATTGATATACTTGCCAAAATCCGAGGTAAAACGCCTCATTTGGAGTCGTTCATGTACACCCAAGCACTTGACTTACCCGACGCCAGCCCTGCAGTGGTTAGCGTGCCATCAATGGCCCCACCAACCCAAAGTCGCGCCGATATGGCGGGTGCCGCGCACTTTGAAGCCACCATGGACGTGGACGGCAAAATCGAGCCGCAAGACTGGATGCCAGCGGCCTATCGCAAGACCTTGGTGCGCCAAATCAGCCAGCATGCCCACAGCGAAATCATCGGCATGCAACCCGAGGGCAACTGGATCAGCCGGGCGCCCAGCCTGAAGCGCAAAGCCATTTTGTTGGCCAAGGTGCAAGACGAAGGCGGCCACGGCCTGTATTTGTACAGCGCCGCCGAAACCCTGGGCACCTCGCGCGACCAGATGCTGGACGCGCTGCACACGGGCCAAGCCAAATACAGCTCCATCTTCAATTACCCCACCTTGCTGTGGGCCGATGTGGGCGTGATCGGCTGGCTGGTCGATGGCGCAGCCATCATGAATCAGATTCCGCTTTGCCGCTGCACTTATGGGCCTTACGCGCGGGCGATGATTCGCATTTGCAAAGAAGAAAGCTTTCACCAGCGCCAAGGGTTCGAGAGCCTGATGACGCAAATGCAGGGCACCCCCAAACAGCGCGACATGGTGCAAGACGCCGTGAATCGCTGGTGGTGGCCCGTGTTGGCCATGTTTGGCCCGCCGGACGAGGCCAGCCCCAACAGCGCCCAAACCACCCGTTGGGGCATCAAACGCATCAGCAACGACGACCTGCGCCAGCGCTTTGTGGACGCCACCGTGCCTCAGGCCAAAATTTTGGGCGTCACCCTGCCCGACGCTGATCTGAAATGGAACGAAACAACTCAGCAACACAGCTATGGCGCTATCGATTGGGACGAGTTTTGGGCCGTGGTCAAGGGCAACGGCCCTTGCAACCAAGAGCGTTTGGCCAACCGGGTCAACGCCCACGACAACGGCCAATGGGTGCGAGACGCCGCGCTGGCCCACGCTACCAAACAGCGCCAGCGCCAATTGAAAGCTGCCGCATGACCGCACAAACGACGGCCAACCGGGCCGGCATACCGATCGAATGGCCATTGTGGGAAATTTTTGTTCGCAGCAAGCAAGGCCTGGAACACAAACATTGCGGCAGTTTGCACGCGGTCGATGCCCAGCAAGCCCTGCAGATGGCCCGCGACGTTTACACCCGCCGCCAGGAAGGCGTGAGCATTTGGGTCGTGCCGTCCAGCGCCATCACCGCCAGTTCGCCCGCCGACAAAGGCGAGTTTTTTGACCCAGCAGGCGACAAAATCTACCGCCACCCCACGTTTTATGTCATTCCTAACGAAGTGGGCCACATGTGACCCCCGCACACCCAGCCTATCTTTTGCATTTGGCAGACAACGCTCTGGTCTTGGGCCAGCGCAACGCAGAATGGTGCGGAAACGGTCCCCTGCTTGAGGAAGACATAGCCCTGGCCAACATCAGCCTGGACCTCGTCGGCCAAGCCCGCATGCTGTACCAGCACTGTGCAAATTTGCAGGGCAACGGCGCCACAGAAGACAGCCTGGCCTACCTGCGCGAGCCAGAGTCGTTTTTAAATTACACGCTGTTAGAACTTCCGCACTGCGCCATTGGCAGCGGTAGCACGTCCGCCAGCACCGCCAGCACCGCGTCCCCAGCCAGCCAGCGCGACTACGCCGTCACCATCGTTCGCAATTTTTTGTACAGCGCCCACATGCTGACATTGTGGGAACGGCTTCAAAAGTCCAGCGACGCGCAACTGTCGGCCATTGCCGAACGGTCTGTCAAAGAAACCCGTTACCACCTGCGCCACAGCCGCGATTGGCTCGTCAAACTGGGCGACGGCACAACCGAGTCGCATGGGCGCACGCAGGCAGCGCTGAATTTTTTGTGGCCCTACACCGCCGAATTTTGGGACGACACGCCCATGGACATTGCCGCAAGCGTCGATGACGTCGGAATTTTGCCATCCAGCCTGAAGGCAAACTGGCTAAGCTTGGTGCAACAGGCCGCGGTTGAAGCAACGCTGTCTTTGCCAGCCATTCTGGGCAGCCAAGCCACCGCGGCGCGACGCACAGCCATTCCATCAGGCAAACAAGGCCACCATTCGCCCTTTATAGCGCCTTTGCTCGAAGAAATGCAAAGCTTGGCGCGCCAGCACCCCGGGGCGATTTGGTAAACCCGAGCAGGTAATGCAAAACTTTCCCGCATTCAGCCCGACACCAGACGCATTGCCACAGGAGATGCTCAATAAATCGCCCGAGCTGTCGGCCACTGCAGCCTGGATCGAAAACCTTTTAAGCGCTGTTCCAGACCCTGAAATTCCGGTCGTGAGCATTCGTGAATTAGGGATTTTGAGGGCTGTCAGGGTTGAAGGCGATGCGGTCGAAATCGTGATCACACCCACCTACAGCGGCTGCCCGGCGATTGACCAAATCAGCGACGATATTCGCCTGGCTCTGAAGCCCCATGGCATTGCCGCACGCATCACCCTGCAACTCAGCCCAGCATGGACGACCGACTGGATGTCGCAGGCCACCAAAGAAAAGTTGCGCGCCTATGGCATTGCACCACCGCACGGAAACGCCATTGGGAATGCGAACGTTTCAGACCCAAGTGCCGCCAATGGCAACGTTGTTCTGTTCGCCCCCAACTTCATGGCCCAAAAGCGCGGCAAGCAGGGGTTTGGGGCTGATGCAGCGGTGCAATGCCCCCAATGCGGGTCCCACGACACCACCGAGACGTCCCACTTTGGCTCGACCGCTTGCAAGGCACTTTACAAATGCCTGGCTTGTGCGGAGCCGTTTGACTATTTCAAACCCTATTGAAGCCGCTGAATCCCTTGAATTTGAAACTGGCCCGCTATGTCCGCTCCCCAATTTAACGCACTCACTGTTCACAAAATTGCCCAAGAAGCGGGGGCTGTAGCGTTGACATTCGCGGTGCCAGCCGAATTGCGGGATGCTTATTCCTTCAAGCCTGGGCAATTTTTAACGTTGCGTGCGCAGGTGAATGGCGAAATCCTTCGCCGTTCTTATTCCATTTGCAGCAGCGCACAGCGCTACACCCACCAGCACGAGATCGAAGTGGGCATCAAGCCGGTCGCGCAAGGGCAGTTTTCGAACTGGGCGACTCTGCGACAAGTCGGCGAAAAAATTGACGTGATGACGCCGGAAGGCCGTTTTTCGCCGTGCGAGTTTGACGCCAAAAGCCCGGAAACACACGCTAATCACCGGGTCGCCATCGTGGCGGGGTCGGGCATCACGCCAGTTTTGAGCATCATTGCAAGCGTTTTAACGGCCGATCCCAAATCCTGTTTTACTTTGATTTATGGCAATCAACGGGTTGCCAGCATCATGTTCAACGAAGCGCTGCAAGACCTGAAAGACCAGTTTCCAGCTCGCCTCAGCCTGATGCACGTGCTGTCTCGCCAAGCCCAGGAAACACCTGTTTTAAGCGGCCGAATTGACGCTGACAAGCTGCCCCAACTGATCGCGTTGATGCCGCCTTTGGATCAAATTTCCGAGTTTTTCATTTGTGGCCCTGAAGGCATGATCGATGCATCCGAAGCCGCCTTGCTATTGGCTGGCGTTGCCAAAGACCGCATTCACACCGAACGATTTTTTGTGGCTGACAGTCCAAAAAGACTGTCGCCAGCCTTGAATTCTGTCGACGCATTGAGCAAAACCAACACGCCAGTGTCAGCCGCCACCCGGTTGCAAGTCGTTTTAGACGGCAAAACTCACACGCTGGAGATGGGTGCGCAAGACAAATTGCTGGACGTCGCGTTGGGAGCCGGACTGGACCTGCCTTATGCCTGCCGGGGTGGCGTTTGCTGCACCTGTCGCGCCCGGGTGCTGTCTGGCCAGGTTGAAATGGAGAAAAATTTCACGCTTGAAAAGTGGGAAGTCGACAAGGGCTTTGTGTTGACCTGCCAAGCCCGCGCGTTAACGGCAGAAGTGACGGTCAGCTTTGATGAGCGTTAGCCCTCAAGCCAACCCGTAGCACCCGAAGCAGTGATTTTGCGGGTCTTAAAGCGCATTGCCTCACGGGGCAGGTCATTTCGGTCACCGTGCAAGGCAAGCAGGCTAAACTGCTAGCCCAACCTGCAAATTTCCACAATGGCCAAAATTCTTGTCACCGGGGGCGCCGGGTATATCGGCTCGCACACTTGTGTTGAACTGCTCAATGCAGGGCATGAAGTCACCATTTTCGATAATTTTTGCAACAGCCAGCTCGAAGCTGTCTCGCGGGTCGAGAAAATCACGGGCAAAAAGGTTCAGGTGATCAACGGCGACATACGCAGCCGCCCGGCCTTGCTGTTGGCATTGCGCCAGAGCCGCGCCACTGCTGTGGTTCATTTTGCGGGTTTGAAGGCCGTCGGAGAGTCGGTTGAAAAGCCATTGAGCTATTACGACAACAACGTGGTGGGCACGGTTCGGCTGCTAGAAGCCATGACTGAATGTCGCGTCGGCACTCTGGTGTTCAGCTCCTCTGCCACGGTCTACGGCGACCCCCAAAAACTGCCTTTGACCGAAGACCACCAGCTTTCAGCCACCAACCCCTATGGCCAAACCAAGCTGGTGATTGAGGACATGTTGCGTGCGTTGCACCAAAGTGACCCAACCTGGCGCATTTGCATTTTGCGTTACTTCAATCCTGTGGGCGCCCACCATTCGGGCCTGATTGGCGAAGACCCCCGGGGTACTCCGAGCAATCTATTACCCTATGTGGCCCAGGTCGCCGTGGGTCGCCGTGAGGCGCTGAACGTGTGGGGAAATGACTATCCAACACCCGATGGAACCGGCGTGCGTGACTACATTCATGTGGTTGACTTGGCATTGGGCCACCTGAAAGCACTTGATCGCCTAGAGCGGCATGCTGAATGCAAAGCGGTGAACCTGGGAACGGGCACGGGCTACAGCGTGCTGGACATGGTTTGGGCGTTTGAGAAGGCCAGCGGTAAAAACGTCCCCTTCAAAATCGCCCAGCGCCGTCCGGGTGATGTTGCCGCCTGTTATGCCGACCCTGGCCAGGCGTTGGAGATGTTGGGCTGGCAAGCCGAGCGCAATTTGGAGGCCATGTGTGCCGATGCCTGGCGCTGGCAAAGCATGAACCCCAATGGGTATTCACCCGGATGATCAATAAAATCTTTACGGGGGGTCGCTGTGGCTAAAGGAATGATATTGGCGGCAGGCCAGGGCACGCGGGTGCGCCCCCTGACCCGGGACTTGCCCAAGCCGATGGTGCCGATTCTTGGCAAGCCGGTGATGGAATACCTGATCGAGCACTTGGCTCGCCACGGCATCACCGAAATCATGGTTAATGTGGCCTACCACCACCACAAAATCGAACAGTATTTTGGTGACGGTCAGCGCTGGGGCGTCGAAATTGGCTATGCCTACGAAGGCGTTCGCGAGCATGGCGACATCATTCCCAAGCCGTTTGGTTCGGCCGGTGGCATGCGTCGCATCCAGGACTTTGGTGGCTTTTTTGATGAACCGACTTTGGTGCTTTGTGGCGATGCGCTGATCGACCTGGACATCACCGCCGCGCTGGCCGAGCACACATCCAAAGGTGCCATCGCCAGCGTGGTGACGTTGAACGTTCCTAGGGAAGATGTGAGCAGCTACGGTATTGTGGTGGCAGATGCGAGCGGCCAAATCCAGTCGTTTCAAGAAAAACCCAGCCCGGCTGACGCCAAATCAACTCTGGCCAGCACCGGTATTTACATTTTTGAACCTGAAGTTCTGGAAAAAGTCCCGCCAAACACCGTCTACGACATTGGCTCTCAACTTTTCCCTCAATTGGTGGCTGAAAAGTTGCCCTTCTTTGCACAAAACCGAGTTTTCAATTGGCTTGACATTGGCCGGGTGGGCGACTATTGGTCCATTCTGCAACGTGTGCTGCGCGGAGAGGTAGCCGAGATGAAAATGCCAGGGCGCGAGATCAGGCCGGGCATTTGGGTTGGGCTCAACACCTCAGTTCCGTGGGACAAAGTCTCGATTACTGGCCCCGTTTACCTGGGTTCTAACGTCCGCATCGAACCTGGCGCAGTCATTACAGGCCCGGCCTGGATTGGGCACGGAAGTTTGGTCAGGTCGGGGGCCCGCGTGACGCGAAGTATTTTGTTTGAATACACCCGGATCGCTGCTGACATGCATTTCAGCGAAATGATCGTGTCGCCCAGCTATTGCGTTGACCGTCACGCAGAGACGCTGTACAGAGGCGACGAGACGGCTCAATTGCGTTGGGGTGACGCCCGCGCATGACCCGTTCTGACGGGTTTGTCGGACTGACCAGCGCCAAAGCCACCACCCTCTTTGACTACCAACTTTGACAATTGAAGACTATGTTGATTCAACCTATCGTCCTGTCCGGCGGCTCAGGCACCAGGCTTTGGCCACTTTCGCGCGAAAAGTACCCCAAGCAACTGCTGCCTCTGATTGGCAATGATTCCTTGCTTCAGGCGACCTTGTTGCGGGTCGACGGCATTCCCGACGCAGAGCTTGCAGCACCCATGGTGGTGAGCAATGAAGAGTATCGTTTTGTCATCGCCGAGCAATTGCGTGTGATGGGCAAGCCCGGCACGATTGTGTTGGAGCCCAAAGGTCGAAATACTGCGCCAGCTCTCACCATTGCAGCACTTTCAGCGCTCAAGGGAAAGTCAGATCCCGTTCTTTTGGTAATGCCGGCTGACCACGTGATGACTGACAAAGTGGCGTTTCAAAAAGCCGTTCGGGCGGGCGCTGACCTAGCCCTCCAAGGCGCTGTGGTGACCTTTGGCATCACTCCTGACGCGCCAGAAACGGGCTACGGCTATATCCAGGCGGGAAAAAAATTCACGCAAGGCAGCCAAGTGAGCCATGAAAGCAAAGCCTGTTTGATTGCCCGTTTCGTTGAAAAGCCCGATTCGAAAACAGCCCAAAGCTACCTGGATGATGGCTCTTACCTGTGGAACAGCGGCATTTTCATGATGAAAGCCTCGGTCTGGCTAAGCGCCATTGGCGCCTGTCGTGCCGACATTTTGTCGGCCTGCCAAAACGCATTTGACCAGGGTTTCACCGACGGCGAATTTGTACGCGTTGATGCCAGCGCCTTTGCAAATTGTCCGAGCGACTCAATTGATTACGCCGTCATGGAGCGGTTGGCAGGGAATGAAAGCTCAGGCCAGAAATTACCCATTGGCGTGGTGCTTCCCATGTCAGCAGGTTGGTCAGACGTGGGGTCTTGGGATGCGCTTTGGCAGGTTTTGCCAAAGGACCCGGCTGGCAACGTGCTGCAGGGTGACGTCCTGATGGAGGATTGCCAAAACACCATGGCGGTGTCAGAAGGCAGGCTGGTTGCGTGCGTGGGGCTTAACGACCTGATCGTGGTGGAAACCGCCGATGCCGTTTTGGTGGTGCACAAAAGCAAAACACAGGATGTCAAAAAGATTGTGGACAGCCTGAAGGTGCAAAACCGCAGCGAAGGCCAAATTCACCGCAAAGTGTTCAGGCCTTGGGGCTGGTACGACGGCGTGGATGCGGGTGAGCGGTTTCAAGTCAAGCGAATTGTTGTCAAGCCCGCAGGCATTCTTTCATTGCAAATGCACCATCATCGTGCCGAGCATTGGATCGTCGTCAGCGGCACCGCTAAAGTGACGCGCGGTGAAGAAACCTTCCTGGTGTCAGAAAACCAGTCAACCTTCATTCCATTGGGAACTACGCACAGGCTTGAGAATCCGGGGCGCGTACCCCTGGAAATGATCGAGGTTCAATCTGGATCCTATTTGGGCGAAGACGATATTGTGAGATTTGAAGATGTTTATGGCCGTTGAATTACCTGTCAAAATGCCAAGCAGTTGAGTTAACTCAACAAAGGGAAGGCACCATGAAAAATTCCAATGTCAAAAAGACGATTCATCTCTCCCTGAGAAAGCTTTTTTCATTTTTCCCCCGTTCTTTGCGTTTTGGCATCTATCGTTCCTTTGTCGATTGCGACCCCAGCCCCGATTCGCGTCTTGTTCTAAAAATTGCAGAGACGAAGGAGGAACTGGAAGCCTGCTTCAAATTGCTGCATGACGCCTATGTCAGCAGCGGCTTCATGCAACCTGCGGCATCCGGCATGCGGGTCACCATCTACCACGCACTGCCAACCACCACCACCCTGTGCGCAAAGTTCGATGGCGAAGTCGTGGGCACCATGTCCTTGATCCGCGAAAGCGTCTTTGGATTTCCGCTGCAGGCGATTTTTGACCTGAGTGACGTTCGTTCCAAAAAGGGAAAAATTGCTGAAGTTTCAGCCCTGGCCGTGCATCCCAAATTTCGCAAAACTGGGGGCGCCATCCTGTTTCCGTTGATGAAGTTCATGTACGAATACTGCACGACCTTTTTCGACACGCGCCACCTTGTGATCGCGGTCAATCCCAATCGGATCGAAATGTACGAGTCGCTGCTTTTTTTCAAGCGATTGACAGAGCGGGAGGTCGAAAACTATGATTTTGCGAACGGCGCCCCCGCCGTTGGCGCGACACTGGATTTACTCGAAGCCAGAAGTTTGCTCAAAAAGGCCTACAACCACAAAACCAAGCGCAAGAATCTTTACCACTACTTCACCAAGCTCAAACTGCCCAATATCGTCATCCCGGGACGGCGCTTCTACACCACCAACGACCCGGTCATGACGGCGGAACTGCTCGACTACTTTTTCAACAAGCGAACCCATGTTTTTGAAGACCTGGGTGACCGGGAAAAAGCGCTTTTGTATTCCATTTACGACCTGCCCGAGTACCACAAATACCTTCCAGTCGGTTTTTCTGAGGCCGACGCAGCCCATGCGGCTCGGCAGTCACAGCGGTATTCCTTCAAGTGTTCTGGCATTTTCAGTATCGAAATGGGTGGCGAGCAGGAGACTCACGAACTGACCATGATTGACTGTTCTCAGCACGGCTTTTTGGCCCATGTCAAAACGCCTGTGACCACTCAAATTTGGGGCGATGCGGTCATCAGGCTAGGGCCTTCCGAGCTTTCTAAGGTGCGCGCACTGGCGGTGGGCGCAAAAAAGGACGCGGGGTTTTACGGCTTCAAAATGGCGGAACCCGACTTAATTTGGCGCAAATTTGTAGCGGCTCTAGAGTCAGGAACCACTCATGAAGACATGGACAACGCCACTCGTTTCCTGAAAGACTGAGCCCGTGTTTTTCAATGGATAACCTGACGGATTTTCGCACCAACATCATTGAGGTTTTGCACGCCAGCCCTGTGTTTGGTGCTTTGCAAAAAAATGTCATTGAGGCGCTGGCCAATATGCTTCGATTGGTCACGGTGCGAGGTGGAAGCGCCGTTGTCAAAGAGGGCGAACCCTCCGACGACATGATGTTTGTCATTAGTGGCGGCTTGCGGGTGTCGCGCCGCGATGGCGACGGCAAGCTCCTTTTGTACAACGAGATTCGGCCCGGCATGAGCTTTGGTGAGGTCGGACTGATCTTGCAACAACCGCGGGCCGCAGACGTGATTGCGGTACGAGATTCGATCCTGGCCGTCTTGCATCGGGCTGATTTTGAAATTCTGATCGCCCAGCATCCCCTGCAGATCAACCAAGTTTTTGTGCGCGCCATTTACAACTATTTGCGCCACAGTGAAGAAAAGGTGGCCCGCCGTCACGCACAAACTTTCGTGGTCGTCCCCTTGCAAGCATCCGCTGACGCGAGCGATGTAGCTAGCAGCTTGGCGCACGTCTTTTCAAAAATGGGCAAGACCCATCACCTTGAGCCACCAAAACCAGTCGATATCACCAAGCGATCTACGTCACCTCGGGCTCAAACCGATCAAGATTTGGCCACCTACCAGGATGCGTTGGAGGAAGGTTCAGACTTCCTAGTTTACGAAGCGCAGGCCACCACATCGGAATGGACTTTGCGCGCGTTTCGGCAGGCAGATCAGGTCATATTCGTTACCAATTCTGAGTCACCTTCAATCGAGGGACAGCTTGAAAAACACTTGAAAGCGCAGCCGGCTTTTCTGATGAAGCGCCTGCATTTGGTGGTTCATCACCCTGCTGGTACGGCCTCGCCAGTGATCAGCAATGCGTGGCACAAGGGTCGCTCGTTTGAACGAATCTACCCGGTTCGCAGCCAAAAGCGGGAGGACTTTGAACGTCTCGCCCGGTTTCTGACAGGCACGGCCGTGGGAGTCGTGCTTGGCGGCGGCGGCGCGCGCGGTTTCGCCCATGTCGGCGTGTTGCGGGCACTGAAAGAACGCAACATTCCTGTCGATTTGGTGGGTGGCAACAGCATGGGAGCATTGATAGGTGCTCAGTTCGCCTGCGGTGTGCCCCTGTCCGAGATCATTCAGCGCACGCGCACCTTTGCCAAAGGGGGTGAACGCCTGACATTGCCATTGATCTCTCTGGTGTCTGGCAAGCGGGTCATGCGAGATCTGCGCAAAATGTTTGGCGACACAGAGGTCGATGGTCTCTGGCTTCCATTTTTTGCATCGACTTGCAATTTGACCCAAGGCTGCACCACGGTGCAAGACAGTGGGCCGCTTTGGCGCGCAGTCTTGGCCAGCAACTCGCCGGCCGGGCTCTTTCCACCCGTTTTGCAAAACGGTGACATGTTGGTAGACGGTGCCATCCTCGAAAACGTGCCGGTTGACGCCATGCGCAGACGCCTTGGCAACCCCTTGGAACGACGACGCGGCAATGGCACGGTCATCGCCATTGATGTGGATGTGCTGGAACCCATGCGGGTAGATCCAAGCTTGTCCAGGCTCTCTGTGTTGAGCACCCTTAAAGCTTACTTTTCGCCCAAAAGTCACCCTTCGCCCAATATTGCTGACATACTCTATCGGGCCGGGCACATTGGGGGGCTGAATCAGCGCAACCGCACCATTGCCCAAGCCGATCACTATCTTGAACCACCGGTTGCCGAGTTTTCAATGATGAGTTATCGCAAAGCCGATGAAATCGCTGAAGTGGGTTATCAATACGCCATGAAGCAAATTGACCAATGGACGCGCCCGGATTAGCGCCAGCAGAAGGCAATCATAGCCATGGTCAGCCTGAGCTTTCGCCTGGCCTATCGCTCAGTCAACGAGAAGTTTGGCTTGATCAATGTGCCTGGCCCAACAGTGTTCATCTCAACATTGGCGGCGGCGGTTTTTTGTACGGCCGATTTGACCTGGCACTCTTCAAGTCCGCATTAAATTTGTTGGTTGAAGAGAACCAGGCTTTGAGGCTTGTGCCATCGGCAGACGGCGGGCAACGACTGCTGGCTCACTTTGTCCCTGTGCTTAAGACGCTTCAGTTTCCTGACTCTGGCAACCCTGAACTGGCGTTGCAGACGTGGTGGCATGAAAGCATTCGCGAGCCCTTTGTATTGGGCGAGCATCCGCCCTGGCGCTTCACCTTGTTGCGGGTCACCGACGAGCTTCACGGTGTGTCTATGCAGTTTCACCATATGGTCATGGACGGCTGGGGAACTTCTTTGGTTTTGCAACGCTGGAGCCAAATTTACAACGCGCTGGCTGCAAACAAGTCACCCCTCAAACTCAACAGCCCCGACTATCTTGACTTCATTGCAGATTCAACCCGATACCAAAATTCTGAAGCTTTTGAGCGAGACTTTGAGTTTTGGTGTGCCCAGTTTCCAGCCCTTCCGGAGCCCCTGATTGTCCGCAAGACGGGCATTCCCAAACAAGAGTCGCTGCCCCAAGCGCACTTGGTGACCCAGCGCATTTCACGAACTGAGTACGCGCTGTTGTTGCACTATGCGACAAACAACCACGTCACGCCCTTTCATGTCTTTTTAGCCGCTTTGGCGCTCTATTTCGGACGTGCCCACAACCGGCACGAGGCGGTGGTTGGAGTCCCTAGTTTGAACCGCAGTGGCCGACGGTACCGCGACACTTTGGGCATGTTTGTGGGTGTTATGCCGATTTTGGTCAAGCTTTCACCGACCGCAACCCTTGCAGATCTCGTGGCGTCAGTGAGTCTGGCTATGCGGGGTGCCCTGAGGCATCCTCGGTTTCCCCTTAGTGAACTGGGTCGCAAACTGGAGATGATTCGAAGCGGGCGTGATGGCTTTTTTGACCTTCTGTTGTCGTTTGAACGACAAGACTACCAGTTGAATTTTGGTGAAGCCAAGTCGATCAGCTCGCGCCAGATGTTTTCGGGACTGGCACGCTATCCGTTGGGCGTGACCGTGTGCGAATTCCATGACGACGCGGACGTCGAGATGATTCTGGAGGCCAATCCAAACTATTTTGAGGCCGAAGAAGCGCAACGCCTGGGCGCCCGACTTTGGGCACTGGTTCAGACCATGGTTGCCACACCTGATGCTGAATTGAGCACTATTTCGCTGGTGCCACCTGCCGAACGCGTCGAACTTTTAACTGGTTTGCATTCCAAACTCACAGTGACCTCTGATACCGAGCCATTTATCAGCTTGTTTGAGCGTCAAGCCAAGGCCAACCCCAACGCAACGGCTTTGGTTTGGGAGGGCGGACACCAAAACTACGCAGCGCTGAACGATCTGGCCGAAAAGCTGACGCGCCGCCTGCAACAGCGTGGAGTCACAGCGCACAGTGTGGTGGCTTTTGCGATCGCCCGCAGTCCGGACATCGTGATCGCTATTCTTGCCATTGCCAAGTTGGGCGCTGCATTTTTGCCACTTGACCCAGACCTGCCGGTTGCCAGAATCGCTGAGATTCTGGCGGAAAGCGCTGCCCTTGCCTTACTCATTCAGCGCGAAAACAAGGAGCGGCTTGTTCACTTGCACCCGCTCACCATTGTTGTCGATGAAGAGCCTGAGGTTGTCCCTGACGCTGAATCCTACCCAAGTTTTTCGCCCAAGCCGCATGACATGGCCTATGTTCTGTTCACGTCGGGGTCGACTGGCAGACCCAAGGGCGTTATGGTTTCACACGCGTCCTTGGCCCGGAGGCTGGCCTGGTTGTCCAAAACCTATGGCGTGACTGCGGCTGACAGGTCAGCCCAAGCGACGCAAATCACGTTTGATCCGTCCCTGATCGAGCTTTGTCTTCCGCTTATTCATGGTGGCAGTGTGGCGTTGCCCGCGCCAGGGCGGGTTTTGCCAGAGTCATTGGCGCAGTTCGCGCTGACTCATGGCGTCACCATCATGGCCTTTGTACCATCCACGTTGATTCGATTTTTAGAGGCTGCCGCTAACTTGCCGAAATTGAAGTTGCGGGTGGCGTGCTGCGGGGGTGAAGTGTTGTCGGCAGAGTTGTCGAACCTGTATTTGAATCAGACAGGCGCGCGCCTCTACAACGTTTATGGCCCAACAGAGGCCACGATTTTTGCCAGTGCATGGGCCTGTGTGCCAAGACCCGTGGGCTCCATCCTGCCAATAGGCAGTGCTGTAGACGACACGCGAATTTATGTGCTTGATGAAAACCAGCAGCTGTTGCCGTTTGGCGCAGCCGGGGAAATCTACCTGGGCGGTGGTGCCGTGGCTTTGGGCTATTTGAATCGCCCCGATTTGACAGCGAACGCTTTTCTGGCAGACCCATTTCAGCCAGGTTCGCGCATGTACCGCACGGGCGACCGGGGTTGGATGGGCGTGGACGGCAATTTGAATTTCTTGGGTCGGATAGATCGCCAAATCAAGTTGCGAGGTTACCGAATCGAGCTGGGCGAAATTGAGGCCGCAATTTTGGGGGTTGAGGGCGTTTCTCAGGCCGCCGTTAAGTTGATCACCCATGCCGACAAACCGGTGATTCATGCCTGGGTGGCTACGCTTGCAAATCAATCAAACCAGCAGTTGGCGGAACGCCTTCAAACCAGTTTGCGCCAACGGCTTCCCAGCTACATGATTCCCAACGGATTCGATATTTTGCAAGCCTTGCCACAAAGCAGCGCTGGCAAAATTGACTATGCCGCTCTACCAGAGCCCATCGAAGTGGTTCGCGCAATTGCCGCACGGCCGCCCAGCTCGTTGTTAGAAGGCAATTTGCTGCGGCTTTGGCAAGATGTATTGAAGCAGCCTGGGCTGTTAGTCACTGACAATTTTTTTGAAATAGGCGGCGATTCATTGGCCGCCGTCAGCATCTTGACCGGTATCGAAAAACTGATTGGACGGCGGGTGCCGATGTATTTGATCACCGAACGGCCCACTGTTGAAGGCCTGGCATCGGCCTTGAGCGAGGACCATGCCGAGTCGTCCCTGCTGGTCAAATTAGGGGCGCTTTCTGACAACGAACGCGTCTTGCAAACTGGACGGGCCCTGCTCTATTTGGCTGCATCGGGGCACGGCGATCTGATTCGCTTTAAAAACCTGGCGCGCGCCCTTGAAGCAACTTGCGAGCTGCGCATGCTGCAGCCCCCCAGCGCCAGTACTGTTGTCAGGACGGTTGACCTGGCCCGCTTGTACGTGGGCAATGTCGTCAAACAAGGCAAACAAGCCGTCTATATTGCGGGTTTCTCAGTCGGTGGTCTGGCGGCGCTGGAGACTTCACAGCAACTCGAACAGGCGGGGGTTGAGGTGAAAGGTCTGTTTTTGCTCGACACAATTTACCCAAGTCGTTTGTGGGGCGGTACATTTTTTTGGCGATTGCTGGGTTGGCTGGTTCGCAGTTTGCACATTCAGGACCTCAGCATGAATGGGCGCCGCCTGGGTGCCATGCTCAAAGACCCGGGTCTGGTCGGCCAGGTGATGGCAGTCAGTGGTTACCGCCCCAGCGCTTTTGCAGGTACCACACATTTAATCAAATCTGTCGGTTTGGCCAGCACTTGGGACAGATTACTTTTTCGGGCTTGGCGGCGTTTGCTTGGTAAAAATCTGATCGAGCACCGCGTGAGTGGCCTGCATGGCTCGATGTTTGACGACACCCACGTGGGCGAATTGGCCCAAACGATTGCAGACGCCATTCAGAATGCTCCTGAGACCCCAAAAGCGCGCAATCCGTCCCAACTCACTCCAATTCCATGACCGGTCAGCTTGTCGAGTTGCAAAACCCCAAAGTCCTTCGCTGGCGTTTGCGGCTGCTGGTTGGGGTGCTTGTGGGCTTGGTGGCTTTGGCAGTAGCCTGGAGCTGGTCGCCCATGAGGGCATGGCTTGATGTCAACAGAATTGTGTCCACATTGCAATATTTGGGCCAATCGATGGGGGCGATTACAGCGATTCTTGGGTTCGCTGCCGCTCTAACCTTGGCAGTTCCCCTCACTTTTTTGACACTTGTGGCCATTGTGGCGTTTGGGCCGCTAGCTGGCTTTGTCTATTCAATCGCGGCGGCGACATTGGGTGCTGCGGTCAGTTTTGGGCTTGGGGTGCTGCTGGGGCGCGAGGTGCTTCAGCGTTTAGGTGGTGAACGGGTCAACCAAGTCAGCCAGCGCTTGGCCAGCCACGGCATTTTGTCGGTCATCGCTGTGCGCATGGTGCCGATTGCACCGTTTGCCGTGGTGAACATGGTGGCCGGCGCGACCCATCTGCACCTGCACCACCTGCTGATTGGCACCGCCATTGGCATGACGCCCGGCACCTTGGGCATGATGTTTTTTGCCGATCAAATTATTGAGGCACTCAAAACGCCCAGCCCGCTGACCTACGCGATCATCGCGAGCCTGCTGATTTTGATCGGCGTGGGCCTGTGGGGCCTAAAGCGCTGGTTGATCAAAACTGAAGGAACCCTGGGGCCACCGAAGCACTCTGAACCATAATTCAGCCTGTATCCGATTGAATATTTGTCGATGAATTTCCCTGTACTTCCGTGCCGGCGACTACTGTAAACACCATGAAGCTCTATTCAACTTCCCACAACTCGATCCCATGGGCAATCCACAAACTGGGTAAGGCAATCTTGTGCACCGCCAGCCTGCTGCTTTTGGCCACAAGTGTGCAAGGTGCCGACAGCAAAGCTTCGAAATTCTACGAGGATGCGCTGGTTCGCTTTGAGAAAAAAGACGTTGACGGCGCGATTATTCAGCTTAAAAACGCCCTGCAAATCGACAAAAATATGTTGCCCGTGCAGGTGTTGTTGGGCAAAGCCTTGCTAAAAAATGGTGATGCAATTGGCGCAGAGGTGGCCTTCACCGAAGCGATACGCTTGGGCGTTAACCGGGCCGAGGTGGTGGTGCCATTGGCCTTGGCCTACACCGCGCAAGGCAAGCAAAAATTAATCTTTGACCAACCCCAATTGGCTGTTGCGGGGCTGCCATCCGGCGTGCAATCGCAACTGCTTCTGGTGCGCGCGTCGGCCAGCAGCGACTTGGGCGATGTCAAAGCAGCATTGAAGGCCGTGGACGACGCCCGTGCGCTAGACCCAAAATCATCGGCTGTTTGGCTGGCTGAGGTACCTATTCGCATTCGAGTTAACCAATTGCGTGAGGCCAACGAAGCTGCGGATCGGGCACTGGCTATGACTCCAGATTTGGCCGAAGGTCATTACCAAAAAGGTTCAATAATGCACGTCGCAGGCAACTTGAAAGGTGCGTTAACGTCTTACGATCGCGCCTTGGCGCTTGACCCTGAAAACATTGAAGCCCGCGTTTCGCGCGCTGGCATTTATCTGGACCTGGGGCAAATGAAAGCTGCGGCAAGTGATGTCACCGAACTACAACGCTTGGCACCCATAGAACCCAGGGCAGCCTATATGCAGGCGCTGCTGGCCGAAAAAGACAACAAGCCTGAAGAAGCGCGCACAGCGCTGAAAGAGGTCATTGGCCTGCTTGACCCAGTTCCCATGGAGTTCATCCGGTTTCGCCCGCAATTGCTAATGCTGAACGGTTTAGCGCACTTTGGCTTGAACGAAGGCGAAAAAGCCAAGCAATACCTCGAAGCCTTTCAAAAGGTGCAGGGTAATACGCCCGCGTCCAAACTCTTGGCACAAATTTACATTCGAGATGGCAACACAGACCGCGCGGTCGAAGTACTTGAAACCTACCTCAAAGCGCAGCCCACCGACGGCCAGGGCCTAACCCTTTTGGGCTCCGCGCTCATGGCCAAAGGCCAACACGGCAGAGCAGCGACCTTGATGCAGAGGGCATTGCAAAGCAAAGACCTGCCCGAATTTCGCACGGTACTGGGCTTAAGCCTGCTGCGCAGCGGCCAAACTGGCAATGCCACGCTTGAACTTGAAGCCGCCTTGAAGGCCGATCCGCGCCAAACACAGGCGGCCACGTCTCTGATCGCCCTGTACCTGCGGGGTGGACAACCTGCCAAAGCAGTCGTGGTGGCTGAGACTTTGGTCAAGCAACAACCCACCAACGCCGGGTTTTTTAACCTGCTCGGCATGGCCAAAAGCGACGCGCGCGACATGGCAGGGGCCAAAGCGGCCTTCGCCCAGTCAGCCAAACTTGACGATGCCTTTGTCACCCCAAAGCTCAACCTTGCCCGCATTGAGATTGCTACCAAGGCCTACGACGCGGCGTTGCTGCGCCTGAACGCGATTCTGAAAATTGACGAAAAAAACGCCGAAGCCATGGTGGAACTTGCCACCATCGATGAACGCAGGGGCAAAGCGCTCGACGCTCAGCGCTGGCTTGAAAAGGCCAGCGATTTGGCTGGCCCCAAAGAGGTTCGCTGGGGCTTGGCACTGTCCGAATTTCATTTGCGCAATGGTCGGCCCGGCCCTGCGTTGGAAGCCATTAAAAAAGTCTCGTCCAAAGCGCCAGACGACTTGCCAATGCTGTTGGCTTACGCCAGGGCCCAACTGGCCATGGGCGACAAAGACAAGGTCAGGGGCACGCTGACCACCGCAACCCGGGTGGCCGACTACAACCCCGGCCCCCAAGTGCAAATCGCCTTGCTGCAATTGGCCGCTAATAATTTGGGCGGTGCCGCCTACAGCCTTGAAAAAGCCTTGTCCAGCCAGCCTGATTTTTTGCCCGCATTGGCTCTAATGACTGAAGTTGAACTGCGCCAAGGCGAAGCGGCCAAAGCCGAAAAGCGCGCCAAGGACATTGTTGCCAGAAGTCCCAAGCAATCCGTGGGTTACAGCCTGTTGGGCGACGTTGCCATGACCCGCAGCCAAACGCCAGTGGCGCTTGAAAACTACCGCAAAGCCCATCAGGTCGAGCCATCCACTGACACCTTATTGCGCCTGTTTCGCGTATTGGCCACGCAAGACGGGGGAAAAGCCGCCGCCCCATTGGCTGAGCAATGGCTCAAAGCCCACCCCAAAGACGCAGCGGTACAGCGCATCTTAGCCGACAGCTACGCCCGCGCGGGCAACTTCAAGCAGGCCAAAGCCGCTTACGAAGACTTTTTGAAAATCGCACCCAACGACAGCACGGCACTGAATAACTTGGCCAATGTGTTGCTGACGCTGAAAGATCCGAACGCCATCAAAGTGGCCGAGCAAGCGGTTGCCAAAAACACCAACAATGCCAACGCCATCGATACCCTGGGTTGGGCCCTGTTCCAAAGCGGCAAGCCCGAAGACCGCGACCGCGCCGTGCAATTGCTGCGCGACGCCCGCCTGCGTGAACCCAGCAGCGCCGAGATTCGCTACCACTTGGCGGCTGCACTGGCCCAAACGGGGCGAAAAAACGAGGCCAAAGACGAACTTCTGGTCGCCCTGAAACCCGGCAAGGCCTTTGAAGGCAGCGCAGACGCGGCTGCGCTTTTAAAGACTTTGCAATAAACGAGCGGGACCGTCACTTGACCAACTGTGCCCCGAATTGTGACTTTATTGTCGATTATTTTTACATTTGATAACAGTCAACGACCATCAGGCATCCTAAGTCATTGAAAAGTAACAATTTTTTGTTCTGGCATGAAATTCGCTTAATGTGGTTGTCTAAATGGTTTTTTGTGTGGCAACGCACAGACAAGCTCACCTAATTTGAGGAATCCGGTCATGAAAAAATTCGACTTGAAAACAATTGCCAAGACCTTAGCTGCTTTGACTCTGGCCAGCGGGGGCGGCCTGACTTTTGCCGCGTCTACGTGGACTTTTACTGATGGTACGGATGCTGCCAATGGTGCAAACACATGCGGCGGAGCCTCCGGAGCCAGCAACGCCAGCCTAAGTTGCGGCGGCGTGTCCATAACTGCCTTCTCCATCCTGAACAATACTACAACCTTCGCCATCGACACTGCAGCGACGTTCGCAACAGCCAATGTGGGACTTTACGGCGGCGGTTTGGGCGTTGCTTACTCCGGCGAAACTACGGGTAGCCCGCAACATACGACTGACAACAGTTTGAGAACCGAATTGCTAATGCTGAATTTCGGGGCGAACTTGGTCGACTTGGACAGCGTAAAAATTGGTTACAAGGCGGACAGCACTGGAGCCTCAAGTACTTCGGCCGACGCTGACATCAGTATTTTTCGTTACTCAGGCAGCGGAACCCCTCCGACTGTTGGATCAAGGACTGCAGGCCAGCTGGCCGGTGACGGCTGGACATGGGTAGGTAATTATGCAGACCTAGCGACTGGCACTTCCAAAAACGTTAACTCGAGTAACCTAACTTCCAGCTGGTGGTTAATTAGCGCTTACAACAGCACATTTGGGACTGCTACTGCGGATGGCGTCGGCACCCTGGGCAACGGCAACGATTATTTCAAGGTGCTTTCCGTAGCCGGTACTGCTACCCCTAAACTCAAAGTGCCCGAGCCTGGCTCTCTGGCCCTCTTGGGTCTCGGCTTGGTCGGTTTGGTAGCTTCACGTCGCCGGCAAACAAGCTTGAAGCAGGCGTAAACCGCCCTACGCACATATTGCGTCAAACAAAAAGCACCGCTAGTCGGTGCTTTTTTCATGGCTGATCAGCGATCGGGGCAAAATACCCAAAGAGCTCAAAAGGCTCGGGCTTACTACATTTGTGGTAAAATTGAGTCTCTTGAACACTTTAAGCCCCAATTTTTAATTAAATACGCCTCTAGCTCTCGAATTATATGGATAGTTTGCTATTTATATAATAGCGTTTTTAGTGACGGTGACAGCCGCAAACTCTGCCTGCATGCCCACGCGGCCCACTGCGCGGGTTACCGCTGCTTCTGCCGCCCTAACAATTCCATCACGTACTTGGACGGTATGGCGTAGCTGATGCCTGAAGGGTTGGTCAGCGCCGACTCTTTGGTGCCTTTGACAAACACCATGTTGATGACGCCCAGCACATCGCCGTTGTCCACGTCAAACAACGGGCCGCCGCTGTTGCCGGGGTAGGCGGTTGCGTCAAGCTGAAAAATGTTAAACCCACCGCTTCGCAGGCTTGCCACATTGCGTGAATTGAGCTGAGTGGCGTTGGACGATGGCAACGCAATGGGGGTGATGGACGACACCATGCCGCGGTGCGTCACGGCAGAAAACCCCAAGGCGCCACCAATTGGGAACCCCGTGAAGGCAACGGCCTGGCCTTCGCGCACGGTGTCAGAATCGCGCAAATTCAGGCGGGGCAAGGCGGGGCCGTCAAACTGCAAAAGTGCCAGATCGTGCAGTTTGTCCACGTCCAGCACCGTGGCGGTTCGCACTTGGGGGTCGCCTGCGCCAATTTTGACTTGCACCACAATTTTGGCATCAGGGTCAATGTCTGCGCCCTCAGGTATCACATGCGCGTTGGTCACTGCCCAGTTGCCCTCTCCCACCACAAAACCCGTGCCGCGCAGCCTGAATCGTGGGCTGTTGGTGGCTTTGAAGGTGCCCACAATCACCACTGCAGGTTTGACTTTGGCAATGGTGTTTGGCAAGTCGGCTTGGGCATAGGTTGCACTGGCCAGTAACGCAAAGCCCGCCACGCACAGACCGCGGCGTGAAACAAAGCAGCGGCCCCTTCTAACTATATCGGTTGTATCAAACCATAACAGCGACGTAGACTGACTCATAAAGGCTAGCCTTTTCAACAATGTTCAACGCATCTAGCCCCAATGGCTTGCTAGTGACCCAGGTCCTTGGCAGTAAATTGTTTGCGTACCAAGTGAGGAATTAAGAGCCGCAATGGCATTCTTAAGTAGTGTGAGCGGACATACATGGCAAATTGTGCAAGGGCGGACCTGGCGCTAGGGCTCTCTTCAAGAATGCCGCCAATACTGCGCACGACCGCAAAGTCCATCAATTTCCTGACCATGACCGACTGGCTGCCTAGCGTGCTCGCTCGGGAAACTATTGAATCAGGAATTGGGCTTCTTAAAAACAGTTTCGAATATTTGAGTGCGTAATGCAACGGGCGGCCTAAATCGAGCTCTGCTGCACGCTCGATTAGCTCCTCAAAAAACCGCTCGCGCCCAGAGAACTGGCGAATAAGCGCATCAATATCAACCAAATCGCGCAAACCGTGCTCAAGCTCACCGTCGTGAAACAAATGGGTCGCACTGTGAAGCAGCATGTCAAGCGGAGACAAAACGAACACGCCAGGTTCGTTTTCTATCGGCTTGGCTGCTGCCCATATCTTTGCAACGTCTGGCTTTAGCAACGCTGTGGGCGGCAATATTGTGTGGTGCAAATCAAGCGTTGTCCCGCGCCCGAGATGTTGCATAGGAGGCAGCTCGTGCATCCATTCGCGGTAGTAGCGTTGGTCGTAGGCGTTGATGTTGGTTGGAAACCATCCACTGACATACAGAGCCCTTTCGGCGTCGTTCAATTGCTCTTTAGGAACCATGATATCGACGTCCGAAAGCAACCGCCCCGGCGCAGGAGCGAAATTGCCCTTGATGTAGGCACCGCCCTTCAACAACGCAAAAGGAATTGACACAGAACCCAGGGCTTTGTGCAATTGAGAGACCTCCCAGTTCACGCTGATCGCTTGGCTTGCGGAAACCTGCAGTGCACTTAAAAAATGAAACTGAATTTTTTCGGGGAGTTGCGCCAACAAGGAATGCTGCTTTGCAAGCCAGGCGATACGACTCGAAAGGGTTCCGTGGCGTGCCGCGCGGATTAAGCGCTCCCAGTCACTTGTGCCAAATTTCAGCGCAAAACTTGGGTCACGCAGATACTTTACGAGAGGGTGATTCTCAAAGGCGGCCGGCAACATCGCGTCAACGCTCAAGCAAGGCAATTACTTCGTTCAAATCGGAGTAAGTAACTGTATGACAACGCGTTTGCGATACCGCATCAGCCAAACAGTTGAAGCCGTCAGCGCCCAAGACCGGGTAGTTAAAGCAATTTTCGGCGAGGCGCATGAGCGTTTGCCCCTTGGTAATCTCAATAAATTCCGTAGTTGCACCCGCGCGATAAGTCGGAAACACAACTGCAAAAGGCTTTACAGGCACATTTGCTGCGTTCACACTGGCTTTGGGCGGTCTCATATGAGCGATGTTTCCTTTGGCTGTGTCAGCTACAACATCGCCCAAAAATACGTCGTTAGAAAAATTGCGAATGATGTCAATAGAAGCATTTTTAAGGCTCACGGGTCGCGGGATTGGCCAAATAAGACCGTCAACAATTGATATCAGAGCCATTTCATCGGACAGGAGCCGCCAGCCGCGACACACTAAAGCGGCACACAGCGTGCTTTTGCCACTTCCTGGTGCGCCAGGAAAAATGTACCCGCGACCATTTTTTTCAAGTGTCGCCGAATGCACAATCGCAAACTGATGGGCGTGATTCGCAACAACCCAGTTCAAACCCCACTCGAACATAGCGAATGCCTGATTGATAGGCAGGGGTTTGAAAGGGCGCACACCATCAAAGTCGAAAGTAACCTGGGGTCTAAACCAGCGCCTAAGCCGGGTTGGCGAGTCAATATCGATTCGAAAGTCGATCAATTCACCGTCCTGGCTGAGTGGGAAGTCGGCATAAAGCTGAGCAATACCGCGATCGACCTGAGGAAGACTTGATGTCAAAGAAACATCAAATCGACCAATCGAAAGGTTTAACCCATCACCAGCAAGGCGACGAACTATTTCGTCAGAGCTTAGAGAGGAGAGGCTCAGGATAGGACCTCAAGCGCTTGAACAATTTCAATTTTAACGAGCGTATCGACAATCTCGCGGGTGAGACTTGACACATCGTCACTCTCAATGTCCCCTAGAGAAAGCTGCAGATGTTTCTGCAACGCTTGCATGTGAGTCGGGCCATGCTCGAGAACTTGGAGTACCCATCCAGCGGAAGCGCTGAGCAAATGTGTCTGCCTGGACGCAGTGAGGTAGACCACGCATTGGTCATCCCAAGTACGTTGGAGAATTCCTAGATTTGGAGCAAGGCTAAAGTTTTGCAAGGCTATATTTCACAAACGAACCGAACCCTAACTTTAACCTGTCTCCTTTCAATTTTTGCGGTCTGCCACGTTTGTATGGAAACTAATAATTTGTAAAGGTGCCATTTGCTCAGTACTATACCCAGGTGCTATCGAAGAAAGTGTTGTAGTTGCTGGGTGCCCCAGCAGCACCGGCCGGAATCGCAAGACCTCCTGCCAAATCGAGAACCTGCTGAGGTTTAAGTATATACATGAACGGACTACTAAGCATTTGGCTGCTTGGAGACAGTTCACTAAATAAAGCATTAAGGTAAGCGCACAGGAAATGCCGCGTTAAATTAGAATTTTTTATAGTGAGATCAAGTCCTGGTGTGTTCGGATCCTGCAACACAACTCTTAAAAGTGTGGCACTTGGTAGGCTGTCTTTGTTCAGCACTGATGGCACGTTTTGAAGCGTTGCCCCTCCCGTGTAGTCCGCAAACTTGCTTGAATTTCCATTTGGTTTTAGGGTGCCATAAAGCAAGCTGACCTTCGTCCAAGTAGCTGGTGTTGGAAAACCTCCCGGGCCTGACCAACCACCGGGACTCCAACCCTTAGCACATTGACCGCGCGTCGGGTCGGACAAGTTACCCGACATCATGTTTGACAAGCATTGCCCAGCCAACACGGGACGACTTGCCAGGGTCATTAAAACGGGAACACCGAAGCCCAGCTTTGCCAGTCGGCGCCGTCTTTCACCATCGACCAAGCCTTGACCCTGTCCCAATTTTTCCCCATCCGATTTAAAGCTGGCTTCGGCTTCAGTGCCTATCGATTGAGTTTTCGAATCTTTTGTCATAAACAACCACCTGCTAAAAATTTTGTAACTTTGAGCGTCAACCCTAATTCGTCAAGTCTAGCGCGAGTTCATGACATCGCGGCGTGACGTAGTTGGTAAAAACAAGACTTTCACCACCTGACTAATCCGGGGAAAACACTTTTCAACACAAATCAAGCAATTTCCGAGCCAAGATCCTCATTGAATCGCAAGCAACTGATTTCAATGAGTTTTTTACCTGAACGGCTTTGTTAGTAGGTTTAAAAAACGCCTTGATGTAAATATTTTCGACAGTTCAATCGGGTAATCTCGGTGCCGATCAAAGCCCCTTGAGCAAACTTGCAACTTCCGCCTGCGCTGGAAACTTGTCACCCAATTTGGCCAATTCGTCCAAAGGTTTGCGCGCCAACTCTTTTTTATTGCCCTTGATGTGGATTCTGGCCAGGTTCATTTTGAAAAGCGTGTTGTCGGGTTGCGCTGCCAACGCCTTGGTTTGCCATTCAACTGCTTTGGCGTAGTCGTTCTTTTCAGACAAAAGCATGGCCAAGGTGTCCATGAAGGCGGGCTGCGTAGGGGCAAGCTTGATGGCGGACTCTGCCAGTTCAACTGCTCCCGGTTTGTTCAGGCGCCCGGTTACCCAAGCCAGGTTGTTGAAGGCCGCAGCATTATTGGGTTGAAGCTTGACAACTGCCGAATAATGCTTTTCTGCCGTCGCGTAATCTTTGCGGGCGATGGAAAAATCACCCATGTAAAACAAAAACGCGTAGTCCTTGGCGTTGTCTTTGATCCAAGCCGCAGAAAATTTGTCCGCCTCGGCGGTTTTTCCGCCCGCCATCAACGCCGCATGCGACTTCAACGCCAATTCGGGTGAGGGTGCTTGTTTGATACCGGCCTGGTAGGCCGTCACGGCGCCATCCCAATTTTTTTGCGCAGCAGCCACATCGCCTTCCAGCACAAAGCCAATGGGCTCTTTGGGGCGTTGCTTCTGAACGGTTTTGGCCATGGCCACGGCATCGGAGAACTTTTTGGCGTCCATGCTCAGCATGATGACGCCGCGCTGCGCATCAATCAAATCAGGCTTGACCTCCAGCGCTTTGCGCAAGCTTTGACCTGCAGCATCTTTATTTTTTGCCGCCATGTGCGCATCAGCCAACCGCAACAAGGGTTTGGTTGCCTGAGGCAACATGGCAACCAGCTTGGTGAAGGTGGCCACTGCCTGATTGTGTTCGCCTGAGGCGATTTGAACCAAGCCCAGCGACTCCAAAATATCAGGGCTTTCGGGCAAGGCTGCTACTGCGTTTTGTGCCACTGACATGGCCTGCTTAAAGTCTTTGTTGCTCAGGTGAAAGTTGATCAACAAAACACGAGGAGCCGCCTCTGCCGCATTGGCTTCGACCGCCCGGGTAATAAGCCCGCCAATTTCTTCTTTGGGTGCCGAATTTCTGGCGGCCATTTCTGCCAAGGCCAGCAATGCAGGCACACTTTTGGGGTCTTGGGCCAAGACGGCTTCGAAGCGCTTTTTGGCGTCGGCCGGCTTCTTCTCCATCATGTCCAAGCCTGCCAAACTTGCCACAGCGGGGAAAAATTTCGGATCAAGCTTCAAGGCCTTTTCGAAACTGGCGCGTGCTCCCGCCGTATCTTTTTTGGCCAGCAGGGTTCGCCCGCGCAGGTTGGCAGCCAACGGCTTGTCAGGCTGCTTCTTTTCAAGGCCGTCAATGGCTTTCAGCGCCTTGTCCCATTCGCCTTTTCTCAAATTGGCGCTGATCAAAGCCATATCCGCCGTGATGCCGGTGTCAGACGCGGCAATTTCTTGCAATTCGCCAAACGCTGACTCTGTGTTGCCCGTCATCATGTGCGTCAGCGCCAAAGAGGTGCGCTTTCGGGCGTCTTTGGGGGCCAGTTTGGCAGCTTTTTCGAAATACTCTTCGGCCTTTTTAACATCCCCGTTTTGCAGGTAAACCTCACCCGCGACCGAGTTAATTTCGGGGTCAACAATGCCCTTGGTGAACCCCTGGTTCAAAGCCGTAAGGGCTTTGGTGGCCTGATTGGACCGCAGGTAGGTCATGATCAAAAGGCGACGCGCCAACACCAACTCTGGAGCCGTAGTGACCGCCTTGCTCAAATACGTTTCAGCTTGCACCAATGAATTCGATTGAAATTCCACTGCTCCTGCGAGTTGCAGCGCTTTGGCGTTGTTGGGAACCATTTTGAGTACTTGTTGCGACATCTCACGCGCCACTTTGAAGTCACGCTTCAAATAGGCCAGTTGCGCCTGAAAATACTTGGTTTGCGGATTGTTGGGCGCGACTTTTTTCAGTTGCTCAATTTGCTTGGCACTTTCATCAAGGTCGCCAGTTGACATCATCAAGGTGATGATCGTGGCGTGTGCAGAGATCATTTCAGGCTTGAGTTCCAAGACTTTTCGGTAAGCAACCAGCGACTCTTTCAGCTGGTTTTTACCCAACAAAAGCACATCGCCCTTCAAACGCCAGGCCTCAAAATTTGTCGGGTTTTTGGCAATGATGTCTTCGACCGACGCCAAAGCGCCGTCATAGTCCTTGGCAACCGCTTTTTGCCGAGCCACAGCCACCAGAGCGGGCGCGAACGTGGGGCTGGCTGTCAACGCTGCGGTCAGCGCCGCCTGTGACAAATCAGCCTTGCCCAAAGCAGCGTAAGCCGTTGACAGGGACGTTTGCAAATCAGCCTTGGCGGTTGCCGATCCCAACTCAGTTTTCGCAAACTCATCCACCACTTTCTTGAACTGCGCCAAAGCCAGCAACGCGCGGGCGAGCTCTGGCGCCACTTGATCGGGTGACACCTTCAAGTCCAGCGCTTTTCTAAATTCAAGCTCTGCATTGGGCACTTCGCCCGTTTTCATCATCGCTTGGCCCAGCATCAGGCGCGCTGGCCCAGACTCTGGGTCTTTTTGCAAAGCGTTTTTGATTTGAATGACAGCGGCCTTGTTGTCATTTTTATCCAGGTAATCTTTGGCTGAAGCCAACATGGAATCGGTGCTGCCGCCACCGCAAGCGACCAACAGCAATGAGAGACAAAGGCCAGAAAGGGCGACCGCATGGGTGGGTTTCATGATGGATCCAGCAAAAAATTAAACAACTGTAAATACTTAAGGGTAACCGCGTTGGCAAATGGTTTGCAAGCCCCAATCCAGGTGCTTGCGGCGAGGCGGCGCTATTTCAGGCCCAGCCGGTGCATCAGGTCATACAGCGTTGGCCGACTCACGCCCAAGAGCTCGGCTGCTTTCACAATGCTGCCATTGACGCGACCCAGCGCCGTGATGATGGCGTTTTTCTCGGCGTTTTCTCGCACGGTTCGCAAATCGAGCGAATTGCCTGTCTCTTCCTGCGCAGGGGTTTTCAAGCCGAGCTCTTGGGCAGAAATTTGATTGCCATCGGCCATGATGACGGCGCGCTTGATGCAGTTTTCAAGCTCGCGAATATTCCCGGGCCACTGGTGGGCTTCAATCGCCGCCACCGCGTCTTCGCTTAAATTGAGCGAACCCCGGTTTTGCTCTTGAGCGAACCGGCGCACAAACGAATGGGCCAGCAGCGCGGCGTCGCCCACCCGACTTCGCAGGGGCGGGATGTTAACCACAATTTCTGCAAGCCGGTAGTAAAGGTCTTCCCGAAAACGGCTTTCCTTGCTCAGTGCAGTCAAGTCCTGGTGCGTCGCACAAACAATGCGCACGTCAACCGGAATCTCTTGGCGGCCACCCACCCTCTCAATGGTTCGTTCCTGCAAAAAGCGCAACAGCTTGGCTTGCAGCGGAAAAGGCAAATCGCCAATTTCATCCAGCATCAGGGTGCCACCCCCCGCCATTTCAATTTTTCCCAACGTGGTTTTGGCAGCGCCTGTGAAAGCGCCCTTTTCGTAGCCAAACAATTCGCTTTCGAGCAAGTTCTCGGGGATGGCGGCGCAATTGATGGCAACAAATTTGCCCGAGCGCCGGGGAGATGACTGGTGCACGCCACGTGCCAACACTTCTTTGCCCGTGCCGCTTTCACCTAACAGCATGACAGTGGCATTGCTGCTGGCCACTTTTTCAATGGTGCGGCAAATTTTGAGCATGTCGGGGTCGCGGGTCATCAGACCCGAAAGCGCGTCAGGCGTCTGCAAAGACTGCAGGCGGCGGTTTTCTCGCTGCAACTCAAACAGTTTGAAAGCCCGGCCAATTGTCAAGTTGAGCAGTTCTGGCTCAAACGGCTTGGCAAAAAAGTCATAAGCGCCCAAGGCGATGGCCCGAAGCGCGTTGACTTGGTCGTTCTGCCCTGTCAAAACAATGACTTTGGTGTCAGGTTCGATTGACAAAATCTGCTCAAGCAATTTAAAGCCTTCTGATACCGAGTCGGCGTCGGGCGGCAGACCCAAGTCCATGGTAACCACGGCGGGCATATGGCGGCGCAACTGCACCAGAGCGCTTTCACGATCATGGGCTACCACTGCCTCAAACTGGTCAAGCGACCATTTGATTTGCTTTTGCAGTGCTAAATCATCTTCGACGATGAGCAGGGAACGCATTTTTTCAGAGGTCATCGAGCTTCCAACATTTGCAGATCCGACTCCTGCTTCATTTCAAACAGGGGAAGGCGTATTGTGACCTTCGTTCCACGACCAAGTTCGCTCTTAACGTCGATCTTGCCACCCAATTCCTGCACATACTGGAAACTTTCGTAGGCTCCAATGCCCATGCCAGCCTGTTTGGTGGTTTGAAACGGTTTGAACAGGCGGTCGCGAATGAAGTCTTGTGTCATGCCCTGCCCCGTATCAGTGACTTCAATTTGAGCTTGCCCGCCCTGTCGCTCCAAAGTCAGGCGGACTTGGCCTGCTACGGGGGTTGCATCAAACGAATTTTGAACCACGTGCCCGATGATTCGCTCAAGGCGCTCTTCATGGCCCCGGGTGCCAATGCGATCAATGATGTCGACCTCCAGCTTGCGGCCCCGATTGGTGGCAATGCCTTCAATGCGGGCGACAATTTCGCACAGGTCAACACCTACGGCGGTGCCAGGCGGCGTGGCACCTTCGCGCAGTTGCAACATCAGCTGGCGCATGCGTTCCAATGAGTTTTCAACGGTCATCAGCATGTCTTGCTGAAATTCGGGGTTTTGGCTGTGGCGCTGTGCATTTTTCATCATCAGTGACAACTGGGTCACGATGTTTTTCAAGTCATGAACCACAAAGGCTGACATGCGATTGAAAGCGTCGAATTTGCGGACTTCAAGCAAGGCTTCCGTCGCCTGCATTTGTGCCAAAAAGCTGGCCGCCTGACGCCCGGCGGTCTTGAGCAAGTCGTTGACCTCCCAATTCACCTCCAGGCG
>JANNCN010000043.1:0-2009 GCA_031386665.1 Rhodoferax sp.
TTTTGGACGCCAATCACCCCTGGGCTGGTCTGGTGCTGCGCTTCAATCTGAAGGTGACTGAAGTCCGCGCAGCCATTCCCGAAGAAATTGAACACCGCCACGTGCATGGCGCGCATGGTCACCACCACTAAAAACCAGACCATGCTGCCGGCGCTACCAGTCGCAGCGTCCAGGCTGGTTTATTCGACGGATGTGGGCCGCGTTTGCCCCGCCTGCAGCAAACCACAAGCGCAGTGCTCTTGCAAGCTGGATGCAACGGTTATGCCCGCGACCGACGGCACCGTGCGCGTGTCGCTGGACACCAAAGGCCGCAAAGGCAAAGGCGTGACGGTCATCAAAGGGGTGCCTTTGGATGCGCTGGCATTGGTGCAACTGGGCAAGCAACTCAAAGCGGTTTGCGGAACCGGCGGCACAGTGAAAGAAGGCACCATCGAGGTTCAGGGCGACCATTGCGTCAAAGTCATCGGTGCATTGCAAAAGCAAGGTTTCAAGGTCAAACGCGCTGGCGGTTGAAACCACTGCCCATGGAAGCCGAAGACCTGCAAAAACTCGTCAGCTGGAAAATGCCCTTTGGTAAACACAAAGGATGCCTGCTGGCCGACCTGCCAGGCAATTACCTGAACTGGTTTGCGCGTGAAGGCTTTCCCAAAGGCGAGATAGGCCGTTTGTTGGCGCTGATGCAAGAAATTGACCACAACGGGCTGAAGCCCTTGCTAGACCCGTTGCGCGGGCAATCTGGGCCAGATCAACCTTAAAACGTTAGCGCGCAGTTTTGGGCCCTGCCTTTTGTGCAAATGCGCCGAGGCCCCGGCGACTTCGACCCCGCCAGCGACACCATCAAAGTGATGACCATGAAGGTCAGCAAAGGCCTGGAGTTCCCCGTGGTGGCGCTGCCTGGCGTGGGGCATATGCCTGCTGCCGGTGAGGACGAGGTTGCCGCCGCGTGGGTGTTTTATGTGGCGGCGACGCGGGCGACGCAGCGGTTGGTGATTGGGGTGGGTGGGGGTGGGGGGTTTGGAAGCAGGCTTGGCTCATGACAACCAAATCGCGCCACTTTATTTGTCGCAATACTCCTTGCGCGCCACTTTAAGTGGCGCGATACTGGCAGCCTGCTACCAAAAACCTGAGCGCATGCCAACCATCACCCCTCTAACCGAGCTAGACCAACTGGTGGCGCTGATTGCTGCGCAACCCGACGGCCTGGGGATTGATGCCATCGCCAAGTTGCAGGGCAACCGCTTGACGCGCCGCACCTTGCAGCGCCGATTGGGCTTGTTGGCCAAGCAAGGCCGGATTCAGATGCTGGGCGAGGCGAGGGCTGTGCGGTACGTGTCTACCGCGCAACTCAGCAAGGGATTTGGTTCCATCCAGGCACCGATGCCCACGTTGCAGGCCACTGACGAAGTCTACGTACCTGTCTCGCTGGAAGGTGGGGAGATCAAGGCCTACGTGCGCCCGCCGCGCGCCATGCGAGCACCAGTGGGCTACAAGTTGGCGTTTCTGGAGCAATACCACCCGAATCACACCGCCTATCTTCCACCAGGTTTGCGGGACCAATTGCACACCATGGGCAGAGCGCGCGCTGAGCAAACACCGGCGGGCACCTTTGCGCGTGACATTCTGAATCGCCTGCTGATTGACCTGTCTTGGGCCTCCTCCATGCTGGAGGGCAACACCTACAGCCGGCTCGACACCGAGCGACTCATCGAATTCGGCCAAGCCGCCGAAGGCAAAGATGCGCTGGAAACCCAGATGATCCTGAACCACAAGCAGGCGATTGAATACCTGGTGCTCGACCCAAACCATGCCGAAGTCACGCCCGATTGCATCGTCGCGCTGCACGCATTTTTGTCGGATGGCTTGATGGCCGACCCCACAGCGGTGGGCCGCCTTCGTCGGCGTGCGGTAGAGATTGGGGGCAGCGTGTATTTGCCGGTGGCGTTGCCGCAACGACTGGAGGAACTGTTTGGCATCGTCATACAGATGGCTGCGGAAATTGACGACCCCTT
>JANNCN010000060.1:0-9142 GCA_031386665.1 Rhodoferax sp.
CCCCGGCAGTTTTGAGCACCGCAAGTTGCCCGAAGCGCAGCGTAGGGACCCAGACTGTCGGGTCGCCTTTTCTTTGCTTACTTTCTTTTGGCGAAGCAAAAGACAAGTGAGTCGCCCGCCGGGGCGAGACCCGGCCTCCCCGCTGGCAGGCGCAATCCCAAAATCCATCAGCAAACTGAATAAAACCTTGCAGCCCTCTCCAAAGCCGCGTCATTTTCCTCGCCAAAGCCCGTCAAAACTAGCCCCCACCCAAAGTCTTTCCCTCGCGCGGGCGCCGCCGCTCAAATTACGTACATTCACTGACTAGGGTTATCCCTTTGTGATGGTTTGTGGGGCCTACAATCACGTCCCCAAAGTGAACCCTAAGTTCACTCAAATCATGGCCAAACCAATGGCCGGAGACAAGATATGCCACAAACAAGCGCCAAATCCGATCTGCAACAAACCGACTTGCGTCGTGCCGCGCTGGAATACCACCAGTTTCCGACGCCCGGCAAAATCGCCATCGCGGCAACCAAGCAGCTGATCAACCAGCACGACTTGGCGCTGGCCTATTCACCCGGTGTGGCGGCCCCGTGTGAAGAAATCGTCAAAGACCCCAACAACGCTTACAAATACACCAGCCGGGGCAATTTAGTGGCCGTGATTACCAACGGAACGGCGGTGCTGGGCCTGGGCAACATTGGCCCCCTGGCGGCCAAGCCGGTGATGGAGGGTAAAGGCGTTTTGTTCAAAAAGTTCGCTGGCATTGACGTGTTTGACCTGGAAATCAACGAGCGCGACGACCTGGACAAACTGGTGGACATCATCGCGTCGCTCGAACCTACCTTTGGCGGCATCAATTTGGAAGACATCAAAGCGCCCGACTGCTTTTATGTCGAACGCAAGTTGCGCGAGCGCATGAAGATTCCGGTGTTTCACGACGACCAGCATGGCACCGCCATTGTGGTGGGTGCAGCAATTTTGAATGGCCTCAAAGTCACAGGAAAAGACATTAAAAAAGTCAAGCTCGTCACCTCGGGCGCGGGTGCGGCGGCACTGGCTTGCCTGGGCCTGTTGGTCAAAATTGGCATGCCGCGTGAAAACATTTTTGTCACCGACCTGGCAGGCGTGGTGTACGAAGGCCGTACCGAACTGATGGACGCCGACAAAATTGTGTTTTGCCAAAAAACCACAGCCCGCAGCTTGGGCGAAATTATTGAAGGCGCTGACATCTTTTTGGGCCTGTCGGCCGGTGGCGTGCTTAAAAAAGACATGGTTGCAAAAATGGCCGCCAAACCGCTGATTCTGGCGTTGGCCAACCCCAACCCAGAGATCAGCCCGGAAGACGTCAAGTCCGTGCGCAGCGACGCGATTGTGGCCACGGGCCGCACCGACTACCCCAACCAGGTCAACAACGTTCTGTGCTTTCCTTACATCTTCCGGGGTGCCTTGGACGCGGGGGCGTCGACCATCACGGTTGAGATGGAAATCGCCGCTGTTCACGCCATCGCCGAACTGGCGCAAGCCGAGCAAAGCGAAGTGGTAGCCGCCGCCTACGCGGGCGAGCAGCTGGCGTTTGGCCCCGAGTACTTGATTCCCAAGCCGTTTGACCCGCGCTTGATGATGAAAATTGCGCCCGCCGTCGCCAAAGCAGCGTTTGAGAGCGGCGTAGCTTTGCGCCCGATCACCGACATGGCGGCGTACATGGAGCGGCTGCAAAGCTTTGTGTATGCATCAGGCACCACCATGAAGCCCATTTTCACAGCGGCCAAAAAAGCTCTGAAAAAGCGCGTGGCCTATGCCGAGGGCGAAGAAGAGCGCGTTTTGCGGGCCGCCCAAATCGTGGTGGACGAAGGTTTGGCACGCCCCACCCTGATTGGCCGCCCAGCAGTCATCGCCCAGCGCATTGAAAAATTTGGTCTGCGCTTGAAAGAAGAGCTGGATTACGACGTGGTCAACGTCGAGCAAGACCACCGCTACCGCGACTTTTGGCAAACCTACCACCGCATGACCGAGCGCCAGGGCGTGACAGCGCAAGGCGCCAAAATTGAAATGCGCCGGCGGCTGACTCTGATTGGCTCGATGCTGTTGCACAAAGGCGATGTGGATGGCTTGATTTGCGGCACCTGGGGCACCCCCACCGTGCACCTGCACCATGTTGACCAAGTAATTGGCCGCCGCGCAGGCGTGCTAACGTATGCCTGCATGAACGGACTGATGCTGCCCGACCGGCAGGTGTTTTTGGTCGACACCCACGTCAATTACGACCCGACGGCCGAAGAGCTTGCTGAAATCACCACCATGGCGGCTGAAGAAATGATGCGCTTTGGCATTCGTCCCAAGGCGGCATTGCTGTCGCATTCCAACTTTGGCAGCAGCAACCAGCCCAGCGCCCTCAAAATGCGCCGCGCGCTTGAATTGCTGCGCATTCAGACCCCGTGGCTTGAAGTTGACGGTGAAATGCACGGCGATGTGGCCCTGGACGGCGCCGCCCGCGCGGCCACCATGCCCAACAGCACGCTTGAAGGCGATGCGAATCTGTTGGTACTTCCCAACATTGACGCCGCCAACATTGCCTACAACCTGCTCAAAACCGCTGCGGGCGGCAACATTGCCATTGGGCCTGTTCTGTTAGGTGCCGCCAAACCGGTGCATATTTTGACTGCCAGCACCACCGTTCGGCGAATAGTGAACATGACCGCCTTGACCGTGGCCGACGCCAACGCGAGCCGCCATTGAGATTGGTGGTGCTTGCCTAAATTTTGGGCAAGCTATTGCGTTATTTCCTCAAATGCGCGACACTAGCTACCTTGACGGTTTCGGGTTTACCCGGAGTCACTTTTTCAGGTTTGCATGAGGTGTCTTCGTGGTTGGAAAAGCGCTATTCAAGTCGTGGAGCAGCATATCGTGTACCGCAGCTCTTAAGTTAGCGCTCACTGGCATTTTGCTTTCTGTGCTTGGCACGTCCAATTTGGCGCTGGCCAAGGCGGCGCAGCAGCAAGACAGCGTGGGCACGGTTTCACTGGCTGAATTGCCCAGCCAAGGTCAGCAAACTTACGAGCGAATTCACCAAGGCGGCCCTTTTTCGTATGAAAAAGACGGGGTTGTTTTTGGCAACCGGGAGCGATTGCTCCCCTCAAAAGTTCGTGGTTATTACCGCGAATACACGGTGAAGACCCCAGGGTCGCGTAACCGGGGAACCAGGCGCATTGTGTGTGGTGGGCAAGCCAAGGCACCCGACACTTGTTATTACACGGCCGATCACTATGCGAGTTTTCGCAAAATTCAGCCTTGATTGACGTTTTTTGTTATTAAAGAAAGTGAAGTGGGAGCAACTATGCCTCTTCGTAAAGAACCCCCCGTGCTGCGCAGCAGCATACCGGCTGCGCCACCAGGTGCCGCTGTAACCACTAGCGCGACACCCGGCACTACAGCAAGCGCCGGTGCCCCGCTTCGCGCAACGTCCGACACGCCCCTCAAAGGTGTTCGCACCAATATCGTGCAGTCGATCCGTGCGTTTCGTGTGCAAGACTTGCAAGATGCCGCCATACACTTGGGCCAGCACTTTTTGTATGCCAACCTGGCCAACGCGCTGACCAAACAAGACGTTTTGGACATGATCGGCCAGCAGTTCATGCTGCCCGTGCACACCGGCAAAAACTTTGACGCGCTGTACGACAGCATCACCGACCCGGTGCACAAATCAGGCCCGCAGCCCGGTTTCATTGCCGTGTTGGAGCACATTCCCGCCAATGTCAAATTTGACAAAGAAGCCCGCGAACAGTTGCTGGATATTTTCCGCGACGCCGCCGACTACTGGGGGGATCGAAAAATACCCTTCAGGTGCTTCTATTCTTTTCTGTAGCCCGTTCTGCACACACCAGCCAAGCAGAACGGGCGAACGAGGCAAAAAGCGACACACCAGCCGCTGATTCCTTGACCGGCATAGAGTTGACGACGGATTCGGCAGAAAAACTGCCCACGGACAAGCTGTTGGATGTTTCGGCATTTGCGTTGCGGATGAGCAGTCCGTTCAATGCCGGCTATTGGCTAGCTGCCGCCTAATTCTGTTCCTATTTCAACGCGATACGGCGTTGCGAAGCCTTGCCGTGCTAGGAGCACTGTCTGCGGCTACGCGCCTTGTCTCGCGCTGAACTAGAAACAGAATCCACTAACTCCTATTGGCGCTCAAAATACCAAGCCCAAAAAGCCCGCTTTTGCGGGCTTTTTCATGTCTGTTGCGCGAGTGCAATGTATTCAGCCACCGGCACTTCTTCGGCGCGGCGCTGAACGTCGAATGTGCCGCCAAAGGCTTTTTCATCCAACCATTTGCCCAAGGTGTGGCGCATCAGCTTTCGACGTTGGCTGAACGCCACTTTCACCACTTCGCTCAGGCGGTTCACGTCCAATGACGCAAAGTCTTGGCGCGGCAGCATGCGAACCACGGCGCTGTTGACGCGGGGCGGGGGGTCAAAGCTTTCGGGGGGCACAAAAAGCACGTTTTCCATGGCATAGCGCCACTGCAACATCACGCTTAAGCGACCAAAGTCTGAGGTTGCGGGCTTAGCCACCATGCGGTCAATCACTTCTTTTTGCAGCATGAAGTGCTGATCTTCAATGGCGTCCACGTGGTCAAGCAAGTGAAACAAGATGGGTGTAGAGATGTTGTATGGCAGATTGCCCACAACCCTGAGCTTGGGCACTGCCATTTTTTGGGCCAACTCGGTGAAATCCACCTTCAGCACATCAGACTCAATCACGTTCAATTTTGAGTTGGCGCGAAGTTTGACGGCAAGATCGCGGTCCAGCTCAATCACAGTCAATTGACCCAATCGCTCCACCAGCGGTCTTGTCAACGCTGCCAACCCAGGGCCGATCTCCACCATGGCCTGTCCCGGCTCAGGGGCAATCAGGCCCACGATGTCTTCAATGACACCGCCATCGGCCAGAAAATGCTGGCCAAAGCGCTTGCGAGCAATGTGCTTCAAAATGCCGCGTCACGAAGCTCTACATAGGCGCGGCCACGGACGTCTTGCGCCCAAACAATATAGGCTTCGTCCAGCTTTTTCTCGCGCAATTGGCTGCGAATCGCCTCGCGCTGCTCACGCTCAGTCATGGGCACGGTGCGCCGCTCAGACAGCTGGATCAAATGCATTCCAAACCGCGAGATCAAAGGGTCACTGATTTGACCCGGAGAAAGCGTGTTCAAGACCGCTTCAAATTCTGGCACCAGTTGGCCCGGCACAGTCCAACCCAACTCGCCGCCCTGTGGCGCACTGCCGTCTTGCGAATTTTCGCGGGCCATGGCCTCAAAAGTGGCTTGCCCAGCCTCAATGCGGCGTTTGATGCCGTTGAGCTTCTCGCGCGCCTGCGTCTCATTCAAATCAGGCGACGACCGCAGCAAAATGTGGCGCGCCTTGCTTTGCATCACCGTCATGGTGCTTTGAGAACGCTTTTCCATAACCTTCAAAATATGAAAGCCAGCGCCTGAACGCTGCAAGTCTGACACTGCCCCTTCAGCCAAATTTTGTGTGGCCGTGATGAAAAGCGGTGGCAAGCGATCTTCGGTTCGAAGACCCAACTGGCCGCCGTTGGCACGGTCAGGCGAATCAGACAGTTCACGCGCCAGGACCGCAAAATCTTCGCCCGCGCGGGCCCGGGTCAACGCACTCTGCGCCTTGGCCTGCAGGATGGCCACCTGTGAAGGCGAGGCAGAATCCGCAACCGCCACCAAAATTTGCGCAATGTTGATTTCCAGTGGACCGGCATTCGCCAAGGGTGAGCCGTTACGGATGAATTGATCAACCTCAACATCTGACACCCGCACCCGCGCGTCCACATCACGTTCGCGAATTCGGGTCAAGGTGAGTTGGTCACGCAGTTGCTCCCGAAATTGCGCCAAACCCAGGCCGTCGGCTCTCAGGCGGCGGCGAAGTTCGGCCACATCAATTCGGTTTTGCTGGGCGACATTGGTTTCGGCCACATCGACAGCAGCGTCGTCAATGCGAATGCCCGTGTCGCGGGCCACCTGCAATTGCGCCTTGTCGTTGATCATGCGTTCCAACACTGCCTTGGTCAATTCAGCATTGCTGGGCGCTGGGCGACGAGCTTGCGTCAACTGCTGCGCCAAGCGCGTTGTTTCAAGCCGCAATTCGCCCTGGGTGATGGGCTCTGAGTTGACGATGGCAACAATGAAATCAGCTGGGCGCTGAGGGTCTGCGTTCACGGGCGCAGGCCGCGTGGATCCAATGGATTGAGAAGGCAGTGGCCGCAAGCCTTGGGCCTGAATTTCACTGCTGGCGATGGCAGCCAATCCGGCTAGAAGGCCCAGGGCCAGGCTAGAAACTGACGCAGTGGCAAAGGCAAAAACGCGGTAGGTCATGGTAAATCAATCGTAATTGCTGAAACGGCTGGGGACGCCTATTTGCTCACGCAAATACTGGTAGCGCGGGATATTATCCTTGAGGGACTTCAAGGGGTTGGCCCCAACCCGGGCGAAGCCCACAAATTCAAGCTGAAACATGATGCGCTGGTTGGCAGACACCAAGCTGGTTTGCAATTGCTCGACCACAAAGCGGGCCAGCCAGCAGCCCGCGTCGTATTCAAGGCCGATCACGGCATCGACCAGCTTGCGGTCTGCCAGACTGAAATTAAGGCGACCCACGCTGTACCAGCGGCCGTCGCCCAAGCCCCGGCCTTCGCCCAAATCTTGCCCACGGTCGCCCCAAAGGTCATTCAGGGGCCATTGCCAACCAATGTCGATTTGCTCACTCGAATCGCGCTGAAACCGGTAGGCGCCCGACACCACCCGGTAATTGCCTTGGTTGTAGCGTGCGCCAATGGTTGCGCGGGTCGATTTTTCAGTTTTGGGATTGAACTGAAAAGTGGAATCCAACGACCACTGGGGGCTCCAATTCAGGCCAGCACCCAAAAGCACATCGCTAAAGCGCTCTACCACAGCGCTGCCACCGGGCAAGGTGACCAATTGATCCTCAAGGCGCAGGCGTTGTGCCAGCCCCAGGCGGGCAACTTCAGCGCCACTTTTTGGGTCAATCAAGCGGGTCGTCAAGCCCAGTGTCAGCAAATTGTTGTCTGAGATGCGGTCGTTACCCACGAAGGCGTTTTCCGTGAAGATGGTGGCAAAGTTGAAGTCGTTTGCGCCCGAGTCATAGTTGGGCAACAGGCCCTGGTCGCGAAACGGCGTGGCCACGTAAAAAATACGGGGCTCCAGTGTCTGCAAGAAATTTCGGCCAAAGTAGTCGGTTTGGCGTTCAAACACCAACCCGGAGTCCAGGCTGAAGGTGGGCACCACCCGGCTGGCTGACAGAGTTCCATTGGCCAGTGGTGAATCAAATTCATAGCGCGTTGCATGCAACTGGAGTTTGGGGGTGACGTACCCGCTGGAATCCGCCCAAATGCGGCTCAATTGCCCCAACGCAAAGCTTCGCACCGCGTTGGGTTGCCCGGTCAGGTTGCGGTCTGCATCAAAGCGGGTGTGGTCGGCATCGACGGAAACATCAAAACCACTGACACTGCGGGCAAAGCGGCCTACCAACTGCGGCAAGCGGTCGTAGGGCGGCGTGATGGGCGAGGACACGTCTTGTAAGGTTTGCCATTTCAGCGCCCGCACGCTGCCTGAAAAATCACCCCGCGCCCAGGACACGGTCGCATCGTTGGCCAGCAATCGCTGGGTAAGGCTGGTGCTGTTGTCGCGGGTGAAGTCTTTCCAGTAGTTGTCGTCGCTGACGCGGTTCAGATTGAGGTTCAAACCCACCTCGCCCACCGCTGAAAGCCCGGTGTTCAGTCGGCCCTGGTAGAGCGATGCCACGCTCCAGCGGTCGGAGTTGCGCAAAGTGTCACCGGGCAACACGCTGGCGCGCACTTCACCAGAATAATTGGCTTCCAAAAAACGGAATTCCGCTGCCAGATCGACCCCGCGCTTGGTCATTAAAGTGGGTGACAGCTTGGCATCGCGGTTGGGTGCGATATTCCAGTAATAGGGCACCGTGACCTGCGCACCGTTCAGGTTGTCCAAACCGAACGTGGGTGGCAAAAACCCCGATTTGCGCTGGTCACTCAAAGGAAAGCTGAGGTAGGGCACTGGCAAAATCGGCAAGCCCTTGAAGGTCAGCACTGCGCCTTGCGCCACGCCCACGTCTTCTTCGTAGTCCAGACTCAGGGACGCTGTGCGCAGCAGCCAGTCTGGCATCCAGGCTGGGCCAGGCAGGCGCTTGCAGGTGGTGTAAGTGGCATTGGTGATGACCGCCCGCTGCTCATCCAGAAAATCAACCCGATCTGCCTGCCCGTGCCCGCCGCTTTGCAAAAACTGGTAGCGCGGCTGAATGAAGAAGCCTTCAAAGGCATCTACCTTGAGCTCCAGGAGCGGGCCTTCGTAGACGCTGCCTGCGCGGTTGATGCGCACGTTGCCACGCGCTTTGGCCAGATCTTCGGGTTGGTAGTGCTCCAGCCGGTCAGCCCGAATCACCATGTCACCGCGCCGCAACACAGCGTTGCCCTGAAGCACGGTCTCCAGGTCGGTGCGGCCAGTTAAATTGTCACCATACAGGAAAGTTGGCAATGGCCCCGATTTGGATGAAGGCAGTTGCTCAGACAACTGCAGGCTGGGTTTCAGCAACAAAGGCGGCAAAGCTGCCAAGCTCGCGTCAGATTTGGGCGGAGCGATGGGTTTGACCTGGCTCTGCGCCAGCCCGCAGCCCCAAGGCAGGCCAAAACCCAACACCAAGCTGGCGTAAAAGGATCGCGCCGTTCGCAAAGTGAAGGGTCTTTTGGACAGACTGAAAAGAGGGAGCGCATGCATAACTTTGTAGAATGGATTATCCATGAGCCCTGATGGCCAAAGACCAGGCGGCGACCCGTTTGGCCTTTGGAGCCTTTTAGACCAAACGGAGCACTCCATTTCAAGCCACGACACCCCTTTTCCACCCGTCAATTGGGCAAACCCCGAGCGCGCAACCACATTCAACCACTGGCTTGCCCGCATGGCGGATGCCGAACAATTATTGCCCTCAACCCTGAGACTCGCTTCGGCTGATGCCAGTTTTCGCCGCTACCTGCGAATAGATTCAGCAAAAGGCTCGCGCATCATCATGGATGCCCCGCCCGACAAAGAAGACAGCAAGCCTTTTGTCGATGTGGCCCG
>JANNCN010000061.1:0-15473 GCA_031386665.1 Rhodoferax sp.
CCCCGGCAGTTTTGAGCACCGCAAGTTGCCCGAAGCGCAGCGTAGGGACCCAGACTGTCGGGTCGCCTTTTCTTTGCTTACTTTCTTTTGGCGAAGCAAAAGACAAGTGAGTCGCCCGCCGGGGCGAGACCCGGCCTCCCCACTGGAAGTGCAATTCTCAAAAAGCTACGACCCATAAACTAAAACATAACATTCCCGATCCCTCAAAAATCCAAACAAAAGTAAGCCGCGCCAGCCCGCCCCGCGCCAGCGCCAACCCCCGCCCGAGCCGACGCTCCAGCTCCACCCCCAGCCCGCGCAGCCGGCTCATAAGCCTCAATCACCACCCTCTGCCCCGCCTTCAGCGCCATCCGTTCCCCCGCATGCAGCATCAAGTCCCCCAAATCATTGGCCGGCCCCGAATGCGGGCCATCCAGCGTCGCCCACACCAAGCCTTGCGTCACGTGCAACGCTGCCCCCGTCGTGGCGTTCAAGGTCACAGCGCAACCGGCTGGCAAAACCCAACTGCCAGCCGGCCCCAGCCGTTGCAATCCGTTTTGGCATTGTTGCGAATTCAGCACATATTGCGGGGTCATGACAAACTCCTTGGTTGACGTGATATTGCGAGCGAATAAACACAATTAAGGGCTAATGATCTACCCAAGATGCTTGATCGTCCAATGAAACTGCGGCACACTATTGATTCTGATTTCGCATCAATAAAACCATCCTCTTTAAGCCCGTTGTCATGCTGCATTCACAAACCCACCTGCGCACTCGCCCCATCAGCGCGGGGCACCTGCGCGCTTTTGAAGCCGTGGCCCGCCACCTCAACTTTCGCGCCGCTTCAGAAGAGCTGTCCGTCACGCAATCTGCCGTCAGCCGCCAAATTCAGGCGTTGGAAGACGACGTGGGCGCAGCACTGTTTTTGCGCCATACCCGCGCGGTCGAGCTCACCAGCGCGGGCGCTCTGCTGCTGGCCAGCGTGCCGCGGGCCTTGGCGTCGATTGACGGCGCAGTCCGGCAAATCAGGCAAAGCGCGGGGCGCAAAAGCGTGTCGCTCACCACCTTCGCGTCGTTTGCATCGATGTGGCTGATTCCGCGCATGGAGGTTTTTCAGCGCAACAACCCCGACATTGACATTCGCATTGATGCGTCCGACGTGTCGATGGACCTGGAGGTTGCCGACATTGACGTGGCTATTCGCTACGGGCCGCCTGCTTCCATGCCGCCTGCCGCCATTCGCCTGTTTGGCGAGCAGTTGGCCCCGGTCATCAGCCCCTGGCTGCTTAAAACCAACCCGCGCCTGAAAAAGCCCGAAGACCTGGCCCAGTTCACGCTGATTGAAGCGGGCGACGCCCACCGCACGCACCTGGAATGGCTGACCTGGCGGCGCTGGTTTGACGAGCAACATTGCGCCAAACTGGCCCCCAAACGCTGGCTGTACTTCAACTACGCCTACCAAATGACCCAAGCCGCGCTGGCCGGCCAAGGCGTGGTGCTGGCCCGCCTGCCGCTGATTGCCGAAAGCCTGGCGCACGGAGACTTGATCGAAGTGCTGCCCCACACGCGCATGGACAGCCCCATGGCCTACTGGCTGATCGTCGGGCCGCGCTGTGGCAACCGCCCCGAAATTCGCGCATTTTGCGAGTGGCTGCAAGCCCAGGCGCTGGCCACGCGCACGGTGAGCGGCGAGGTGGCGGATCCGGAGACTTTGGTGAATTCGGATTAATTGCTATGTTTAATATAGCGAACTATTGATATTATTAGAGAGCTAGACGCTGGTTTGGTTCGTATTTCAGGCGATTTTGATAGAAATTAACCTGCAGGTTCATTTTTTGCAAAACATCGCTTTAATCAAGGTTTTTCATCGGCATTACGATAGTTGGTCATTTGATTTGATTTGATTTGGAGTTGCCCCATGAACCGTCGCCGTCATTTGCAGCAGATTCGCACCACCGCCTGCTTGGGGCTAGTTCTTTGCAGCGCCTTGCTATTCACCAGCCCCGTGGCGCAGGCGGCGGCCGTGGTCGGTCAAAAAGCGCCCGATTTCAAACTGACCGACACCAACGGAAAAGTCGTCAACTTGTCAGACTTCAAAGGCAAACACGTCGTGCTGGAATGGAACAACCCCGGCTGCCCGTTTGTGCGCAAACATTACGACGGTGCCAACATGCAAACTTTGCAAAAAGAGGCAACGGGCAAAGGCGTGGTCTGGCTGGCGATCAACTCCACCGACACTAGCCACGGCGACTATTTGGCCCCCGCCCAAATGGGCCGCTGGATGGTCGCGCAAAAAGCCGCCGCCAGCGCCACCTTGATGGACGAAGACGGCAGCGTGGGCAAAAGCTATGGCGCGCGCACCACCCCGCACATGTACATGGTCAACCCGCAAGGCATGCTGATTTACGCGGGCGGCATTGACAGCATTCCGTCCGCCAGCCCATCGGACATCAAAACCGCCGTCAACTACGTGCGCACCGGCCTTGCCGAGGCGCTGGCAGGCAAACCCATCAGCCAGGCAAACACCAAGCCGTATGGGTGCTCGGTGAAGTACAAGTCTTGAGGTGATTTGCCGTTGTGCAGTGATAATTTCGGCATGAACCAACCCGACGCCATTCGCCACATTCTCAAAACCCACCGCACCGTGGCCGTGGTGGGGTTGTCGCCCAAAACCCATCGTGACAGTTACGAAGTGGCCGAGTACATGCAGCAGCAAGGCTGGCGCATCGTGCCCATCAACCCGGCAGCGGGCGTTGCTACCATCTTGAATGAGCCCGTTTACCCCAGCCTGACCGAAGCCGCCAAACATCATCTGCAAATTGATTTGGTGGACGTGTTTCGCAACAGCGCCGACGTGCCGCCTGTGGCGGATGAGGCGATTGCGATTGGGGCCAAAGGGCTTTGGCTGCAGTTGGGCATTTCTCATCCAGAAGCGGCTGCAAAAGCGCAGGCAGCGGGGCTGTTGGTGGTGCAGGATCGGTGTTTGTTGGTGGAGCATCGCAGGGGGGTTTGAGGGCACGCACCGAGTTAAACCAAGAGCCATAAGCGCGCGTACGAAGGCACGTTAATCAAGGCAACCCTCGACTAAAGTATTGCTGCTGGCTGTCGACAAACTTGACGTTTGTATGGACATTTTTTAGGCAAACCAAGCTAAGCTGTTGATTCGAATCAACAAAATTCCTATGGCACTGATCGTGCTTGTGGTGTTTGCAATCTGCCACTGCCGACAATCAAACCATCAGGAGATACCTTGAAATCAATTGCAACATTTTTGGCCGCGTCCGCGCTGGCACTTAGCGCCAACGCCGGCACGCTCACTTATTACTACAACAATGCGCAAGCTCCTACCGAGATTTCGCAAATCATGAGCTTGGGGCTTTTTGACACCGCATTAGGCACCTTAACCGGCATCGCCCTGAATTTGTCGAGCAGCAGCACAACCAGCTTTATTTTGACGAACCCCACTTCAACTGGTCAAACCGTCACGGCCAGCGGTCAGGTGAATCTGGCCTACGGCAGCTCGTTCGCACCGCTGGGTGCTTTGCTGACAGCCTCCAATCCGTTGTTCTCGCTGAACGTTTCCACGGGCCCCGTATTCATTCTTGGCGGTGACGCTTACACATCTCCCTTTTTAACCGCAAGCCAATTGGCGTCAATCGATGTGTCAAGCATCATGGGCAGTTTTGCGACCGCAGGCGGTGGCGCGCTCAACTTGAGTTGTACTTCATTCTCTGCGCTGCGAATTTCTGGCGGCGGGGGAAGTATTGGCGCAAGTCAGACTGCCGTCGCTGACTGCGATGCCTCTATCCAGTACACCTATTCCACTGCGCCGCCGCCTCCACCGCCCAATGACGTGCCAGAGCCGACTTCGTTGGCGCTGATGGGCTTGGGTTTGGCAGGGTTGGGGGTTTTGCGGCGCAAGGCTTCGAAGGGTTGAGATTTGACGCCTGGCTGGTGGTTGAGGTTCGAAATTCGCCGGGCTCGGCAAAGGGTTCCTGACGGTCAAATCTCGTAACGGACAGGTTCCAGGCAATTCAACCGAATAACACGATGGCCAAACTTTCACCCAATGCGCAACTTGTGTCTGACATTTTCGACCAGGTCGCCAAGGGCAACGGCGCGCCATTCTGGGAGGCTTGTCACGATGACGTAGTTTGGCGCACGATTGGTACAGGCTCCTGGAGCGGCGAGTTTGAGCAAGACCCCGGCAGTTTTGAGCACCGCAAGTTGCCCGTAGCGCAAGCGTAGGGACCCAGACTGTCGGGTCGCCTTTCTTTTGCTTACTTTTCTTTGGCGAAGCAAAGAAAAGTGAGGCGCCTGCCGGGGCGCAACCCGGCCTCCCCGCTGGCAAGCCCAATCAAAAACCACCAAAACCAGCAAAATCGAAAACGACAAAGAATTCGATCAACGCCACTCACCGCAAACAATAACTCCGAAGTCCAAAAGCCCGCAGCCAGCGCAGATAATCCCCCCAATGGCCCGCCCCAAATCCGCAAGCTTCGAACTCAAACGCGACGACATTCTGAACCTGGCAGCCACCTGTTTTGCCGAAAAAAGCTACCCGGCCGCCAGCATGAACGACATTGCCGCCGCCAACGGCACGTCCAAGGCGCGGCTGTACCACTACTACAGCGCCAAAGAGGCGATCTTGTTTGACCTGCTGGAGCGCTACACCCAGCGGCTTTTGAGCCTGATTGGCCAGGTCGAGGCCAACGCCCAGCGGCGCGATTTGAACGACCGCGCGGCCTTGCACGAGCTGATTCGCAGCTTTTTGACGGAATACGAAACCTCGGCCACGCGCCATGTTGCCTTGCTCAATGACACCAAATTTTTAGGCGACGAGCAGCGCGAACTGATCTTGAACCGCCAGCGCGATGTGGTGTCCGCCGTTACCCGGTTTTTGCGTCGCGCCTACCCCGCGCGCGTCACGCCCGCCAACCAAACCGCCGTCACCATGATGCTGTTTGGCATGATCAACTGGACCTTCACCTGGCTCAAACCGCAAGGCACTAGCAGCTACGGTGCTTTTGCCGAGCAGGTGATCGGCATGCTGGAGCATGGTCTGGGTGACATCCAGGCCGCAAAACAATGACCTCCCAACGGATCGTTGTAATGGGTGTCGCTGGTTGCGGCAAGTCTGCGGTGGGGGCCTTGCTCGCTAAAAAAATTGGCGTCGTCTTGATCGAAGGTGACGACTTTCACCCCGCCGCCAACGTTCAAAAAATGCAGCAAGGCATTCCTTTGACAGACGCCGACCGCATCGGCTGGCTGCAAACCTTGGCACACGAATTGGGCCGCCACCCCCACGGCGCGGTGCTGACCTGCTCGGCCCTCAAATCTACCTACCGCGATGCTTTGCGATCGGGTGCGCCCAACTTAGGGTTTGTGCACCTGGCCATCACGCCGCAAGAATCCATGCGCCGGGTGGCCGCACGAACCGATCACTTTTACCCGCCCGCGCTGGTCGCCAGCCAATTTGAAGCCCTGCAAGACCCATCGCGCGAGCCCGGAGTGCTGGTGCTGGACGGAACGGCGTCGCTGCAGTCGCTGGCAGACCAAGCGGCCGCGTGGGCACTGCAACTGCGCTGACTCTCCGTTGATTTTTCGTTGATTCTCTTTACCTAAACGTAATCAATTACGTTTAGGTAAACTCAGAGTAGCAATTTCTCTTGCCCTTTTGGAGCCCCCATGACCGCCACAACTTCCTCTGCCGCGCCCGCCAAAGCCTTCGCCTCCCAAGCCGATTTGGCCGACAAAAAAATCACCTTCGAGCAGCTCAGCGCCCACTGCTGGGCCTACACGGCCGAAGGCGACCCGAATTCGGGCGTGATCATTGGCGAGAAGTTCATCATGGTCAGCGACGCCACCGCCACGCCTGCCATGGCGCAGGATCTGATTGCCAAAATTCGTGGCGTCAGCGCCAAGCCCATCAAGTACGTGCTGCTCACCCATTACCACGCGGTGCGTGTGCTGGGGGCAAGCGCTTACTTGGCTGAAGGCGCCACTGAGGTAATTGCCAGCCAGGGCACGCTGGAGCTCATCATTGAACGCGGTGCGCAAGACATGCAAAGCGAGATGGAGCGCTTTCCGCGCTTGTTTCGGGGCGCTGAAGGCGTGCCTGGCTTGACCTGGCCGACGCTGGTGGTGGGCGATGGCCAGTCCGGTCGCCAGGGCAGCCTCACGGTCGATTTGGGTGGCGTCAAGGTGCAAATTTGGCACCCGGGCGCAGGCCACACGCGCGGCGACACCATAGCCTGGGTCGAGGCTGAAAAAGTCTTGTTCAGCGGCGATTTGGTTGAATACGAAGCCGGCGTTTACACCGGTGACGCGCAATTGCAAGAATGGCCTGCCACGCTCGAAGCCCTGCGAGCCCTGAAGGCCGAAGCCATTATTCCCGGACGCGGCGAGGCCATGAAAGGTGCCGCCAATGTCGAAAAAGCGCTGGATTACACCCAGCGCTGGGTCACCACCTTGTTTGACGCGGGCAAGCAAGCGGCTGCGCAAAACATGGATTTGAAAGCCGCCATGGCGCACACCCGCAAAAGCATGGACCCGGTGTTTGGCCATGTTTTCATTTACGAGCACTGCCTGCCGTTTGACGTGAGCCGTGCCTACGACGAGGCCAAAGGCATCAAAAACCCGCGCATCTGGACGGCTGAGCGCGACAAAGAAATGTGGGCCGCCCTGCAAGCCTGAATTTGATCGGCGGCTGAGCGGTGTGAATGCTGCGATGCCCAATGGGCCAAGTCAACTTATGCCTTTTTGATCTTTTGACCGTGGTTTTTTGGAGTCTGTCAGACGGGGTTTTGCGCCCATTCACCTGACTGCGACGTACACTTTGTGCGTCGTTGGGGACGATCCCAATAATTCCAACAAGAGCACTGGGCATGGACACAGGTCAAGCTTCAAACGCTCCAAGCGCCGTCAGCCCGGTCAGCGCGGGCAACGCAGTCAACGCCTTGGGCCCGCGCAAAGCCGTGGGTCAGCGGCGTCACGTCACCGTGATATTTGCCGATGTATCGGGTTCGTCCGAACACGCCGAACGCCTTGAAGCCGAAGACTACGCCGAACTGCTGGGCCAGTTCCGTGATTTCGCCCGCGAGATCATTCCACGCCATGGTGGCAGCATTGCCCGTCTGCAAGGCGACGGCGTGCTGGCTCTGTTTGGCTTCAATGAATCCCGCGAAGACGATGGCCGCCGCGCCACCGAAGCCGCCCTGGAACTGCATGAAGCTGTGGCCACCTTGCAAGTGGGCAGTGGCGCGGGCGCGTCCATGATGCAACTGCACTCCGGCATCCATGCCGGGTTGGTGCTACTGATTGAAGGCGACATTGAGCGCGGCCGCTTTGACGTGGTAGGCGAGGTGCCCAACACGGCATCGCGCCTGTGCAGCATGGCCGGGCGCGGCGAAATCATGGTCAGCGCCGAAACCCTGGGCCCGCAGGCACACTTTTTTCAGGTGTCCGCGCCGCAGCGTTTGCCGATTCGGGGGCGTTCGGTTGATTTAAGTGTGCTGCGAGTCGAAGGCCGCGCCGCCATTGAGCGCCGCATCGATGCCGCGGCCCGTCGCGGTGTCGTGCCCTTTGTGGGCCGAAGCCAGGCGCTGGCGACACTGTTCAGCGCGGTTGACACAGCTCGCATGAGTCACCCCAGTTCCGTGGTGATTTTGGGTGAGGCTGGTATAGGCAAGTCGCGCCTGATTGACGAGTTTGTGCGCCGTCTGGACAAAACCAGTTTCAGAGTGGTGCAGGGTTATTGCGAAAGCTATCTGGGTGCCGTGCCACTGCAACCTTTTTTGCAAGTGGTTCGCCATGCGCTGGGCTGGCGCGCCGAGGCGGGGCTCAAAGCCAATGAAGCCGCCATTGCTGTGGCCTTGGGCGCTTGGGAAGGTTCGAATGCCTTGGACTTTGTGCCCTTGGTCAGCGCTTTGCTGGGCGGGCCAGGTGAAGCCATTGCCGCATCGTCCGCAGCGTCGCAGGTCACCACCCTCGTCAACCTGATTGCCTTGCTGGCCCAGCAAACGCCCTTGGTGCTGATATTGGACGACTGGCAGTGGGCCGATGACGCGAGCCGCCAAGTGCTGGACGCCCTGGCAGAGCGCCAACTGCCCATGTTGGTGGTGCTGGCGTCGCGCCCTGGTTCAGAAGATGTACTGTCCATGGCGCGCGCGCAAGTTCTGCGCCTGGAGCCTCTCGAAGCTGCTGAAGCCCAAGGTGCCATTGCCGCCTGGTTACCCGACTCGGACCCCTTTGTCACACAAGAGATTTTTCGCCAGTCCGGCGGCAGCCCGCTGTTCATTGAAGAGCTGTGCCATGCGGCTGCGGCAGGGGGCGACATTGCGCAGGCGGCCTCAATTGCGCCGCGCGGCAATGGGGTGGCCTGGATCAACGCATTGGTGGCTTCGCGTCTGGCCCGATTGCCCCAGGAGCAGGCTGAGTGCTTGCGCGTGGCCTCGGTGGCAGGCAATGTGTTTGCCGTGTCCATGCTGGCGCAACTGCCGCACATGGGCGATTTGTCACCCTTGCTGGAGGCGCTGGCCGGGCAAGATTTCTTGGTGACGGCCGGGCAGCCGGGCATGTTGCGTTTCAAACACGCGCTGACCCGTGAAGCGGTTTACGCCACGGTGGACATTGAGCGGCGCAGGGCGCTGCACCGGGCGATTGGCGAGTCGCTTGAAGCGTCAGTTGAAGGGCGCGATGCGTTTGCCTCGCTCGAAGCGCTGGCCTACCACTTCGATGCCGCCAGCCTGGGCCACAAAGCCGTGCAGTTTGCTGAAGCTGCCGGTGACAAGGCCTTGGCTGCCATGGCGCTGGACCGTGCCCGGGCGCAGTTCATCACGGCTTTGCGGGCGCTGGACAGCTTGCCCGAACTCACTCAGCCCATGCTGATGCGCTGGTGTTCCATTGCCCAAAAACTCGGGCAAACCTGTGTGTTCGATCCGGTGGATGTGTCGCACGGCCTGGTGTTGTTCGAACGGGCGGCCCTGTTGGCACGCCAAACCGGGCATGAGAACTCCATCGCACGCGCTGAATATTGGCTGGGTTATGTCAACTACGGCAAGGGCCGCCCTCGCTATGCCGTGCGCCATTGCGAAGCCGCGTTGGAGCACGCTATTGCCAGCGACGACCAAAAGCTGGTGGCCCAAATTCGTGCCACGCTGGGGCAGTCTTTGGCATCGGCAGGGCGCTACGAGCGAGCTTTGCCGCTGATGGACCACGCGGTCGAAAGCAAACGCCAAAACAGCCGACCCGGCAGCGGCACGGCGATTGGGTCGGCCTACACCTTGGCGCGGCGGGGCTACACCTTTGGCGACCTAGGGCAGTTTGACCAAGCCCACGACTGTTTTGCCGAGTCATTGCATTTGCTGGGCGACAAATTGCATTCGGTCGGCGCATCGGCGCGTGAGCTGATTTGTGCGGTGCACCTTTGGCAGGGCCGCTGGGAAGAGGCTTATGCCATCGGCATGGAAGGCTCGGACATGGCCATGCGCTGCCGCAGCCGCTACCTGCATGCCATGGGTCGGGCGCTGGCCGCTTGCGGTGGTTGGGCCGGGCAGGGCGACATGGAGTCCCTGCAGATGCTGCGCGAATCGACCCAGTGGATTGAGGCGCGCGGCGGCGCTGTGTCAACGTCATTGAACTACGGCTGGCTGGTAGATGCCTCCGTGAGCCTGGGATTACAGCAAGAGGCACGTCAGCACGCCACCCGGCTCTTTGTGCGGGCGCGTGCGCAAGACCGCCATGGCGAGGCGCAAGGTTGCCGGGCTTTGGCACGCCTGGCTGATTCACAGGGCCAGTTTGACCGGGCGCTACATTATTTGAATGCCGCCGACAAAGCTGCCGACTTCAGGGGCTCGCCACGCGAACGGGCGGTGAATCGTTTGGCCCGCGCCGAACATGCGCTGGCCGTTGGCGACAGTGTGGCAAGCGGCGCTTTGGCGCTTCAATCAGCTGACGCTTTTGAGGCCATGAAGATGGCTTGGCATCGGGATCTGGCGCTGAAAATTTCGAATCAGCCTAGCGCTTAGCCGAAGCCTGTGGCTGGGCGGGCGCGGGGGTTGCAGCTGGCGGTGGCGCGGAGGGCGCTGAAGGCGGTGGCTTGGCTTTTCCCGTCAAGACAAATGACAACGGTGCCAGGCCCAGCAGCATGGTTTCTTCGCGCACCAAAATGGCAGTCAACGTGCCCAGCATGGCTTCGAGCCCTGCCCAATAGCCAGGGCAGGCGTGGGTAGGGTGGGGCGTGTGTTCACGCACGCCGCCAAACATCAGGCGTTTGTCGTCCAGCCCGTCAGCCAAAGACTGCTGCGTGGCGGACACCAGGCCCATCACCACTTTGTCGCCCACGGCAACATGCACGGGGCAGCCGCCATGCTGGCCCAGCGTGTGGTCTTTTCGAACAGTGCGCCAGGCGATTTGCGGCATGGGGCGCATTTGCGCGGCACTGGCCATGGCGCCGTAAATTACATTCCAGGCGGTGGCGCGGTCTTTGGGTTGGCCCACCATGGCCAGTCGCAAGGTGTTGAAGGTGCCGTCGCGTTGCCATTCGCGCACCACGTTCAGCACCGCCCCGGTGATGGTCGGGTTAAAGCCCATCAGCACGCCCACCATATTGCGGGCAACCCAGTCGTTGTCATGGCCCATGGTGGGGTGGTTGAAAGTGGCCAACGCAATCGGCGCATTGCCGCCGCCCAATGTCGCTGGAACCTGGGGCAAGGTGCCTGCTGCGCGATGGTCCGCCACAAATTGGTTCATGGCGGCACGCAAGGCCTTTCCATAGCGCTCGCCCAGTTCAATTGCGGCGGGTCCAGGGTTGGGCTGAAACATGTAGCGCGACATGGCGGTGAAGTGGCCGGGGTACAGCACGGGCTGGCCTTCGGTCCAGTCCCAGTCCACGCTGCCGCGTGCCAAGTGCGGGCTGCCGCCTAAGCCAAACCAGGCGTCGGACAAGTTGGCCAGCACCACGTCGGTCAATTCGCGCACGTCAAAACTCACGTCAAACGTGCTGGCACCTGACCCAAAAGCGAAGGCGCTTGCCCCCCCGCTGATTTGATTCAGTACCGCCGTTGCCGCTTTGAAAGCATGGCCGAAAACACGGTCTTTGCCAGCGTCGTCCTGTGTTAAATCCAAAATCGCCTGGTTGATTTCGGCGGACTCTTCGGTGTAGCGTGGCCCAAAGTCCAGCCCCAGCGAAATTTCACCAAAGCTCTTGGTCATGCGCTCAAACTGGCCGCTCACGGAATACTGCTCGGCCGAGTCCAAAAAGATGTCGGCAATGCCGTCGCGGTCGGCCACCAAGGTGCCGTAGGGCGTTTTGATTACGCCGCCGAAGTCTTCGCGTATGGCCGCCCAAACGGAGGCGCTGTCCAGGCGGTCAATGGACTCTGGGTCTTCGATCACGGCTTTCCAGGCCTGAGAAGCGGCGCAATGCCCTTGCGAGAAAACCATGGCTTGCAGCGACGCAATCAATTTGCGCCCTTGCGCCACTTGCCAAGGAACGCTGGGTGCACTGCCCGTTGCCGCCACCAAAGCGGCATTGCTGGCCACGGCTTGCAGTTTGCCCAACACGCTGATGGACGGTGCGAACAAATACATGCCCCATTCAAGTTGCGTCAGGGTGCTGGGGGTATCAAAAAGCGGCGTGGCGGCTTCAAGTTGCACCCTGAACACGTGTGATTGGCCAGTTTTTTGATCGACGTATTCAAAGCGAAAAAAGCGCGGGTAGCCGTTCTCTGGCACGCCGACGATGGGGCAACTCTCGCTGGACGTGGACCCCGTGCTGTTGCCGCCCGAAAGCCAGCGCTGCACGGTTTCAAACTGCTCGCTGAGGTTGGCGTTGTAAGCCATGAAGACAATGCCACGGTCAGCCTCGCCGCCGTCTTGGTTACCGCCTTTGGCACCTGCTTTGGGAGCCTCAGGGCCGTAAGACATGCCCCGGCGCATGATGCGCGGGATGCGGCTGGTTCCGGATGCGTTGTCGCGCGGGTGCACCAGGCGAACGTGCGAGTGCAAAGGGCACAACTGACCCTGGGGGTCTTTGGCGTAGGTGAAGTTGTTGATGCCGATGGACGGCACCAAGGGCGAGCCATCACGCTGGCGACCCATGAGCTTGTTGTAAACGATCTCTGTGTAGTCCACCGACATACCGCCCAGCACAGCCGCCATGTTGGCTGCAGTTTTTTGCACGGCAGCGTCGAGCCGACCCACGTACTGGCGGTATTTTCGAACCACTAAAAAACTGCCGTTGGTCAGCCATTCCAAGCGGGTTTTGGTGGCGTCTGGCAAGCTGGGGTCATCAATGTCTTGCGGCCTATCTGAGGCATTGCCGTGGCCTAAAACAACGTCGCCCAAGTGCGCTCGGTTGGCGGGGTTGAGCACGTGGTCGATTTCGGCGTCGGCCTCCACGGCGGGCTGACCCACGCCATCGGCAAAGCCGAAATGCTCTTTGGACAGACCGGGTTTGCCGGGGTAGGGGCGGCGCAGCATTTCTTGGGCCGCCAGCAGCTTGACGCCAGGATTGGCCTGCAAAAAACCTTGGGCTGCTGCGTAAAGCGGGTGCGCCGGGTCGGTCAGGTTCAAGTCAAGCGACACGCCCTGGGCCGCCTGGCAGCGCATTTGCAGCACCAGGTGCACGGTGTCCAGTTCAACGGTTTTTGGGTCGGTCGCCGGGCTGGTGGCATTCGCTGGGGCTACGGTGAGAGCCGCGGCGGAAACTGCGGACGCAGCGGGAGGGTTCAGCCCGTCCAGACGCAGGGGCAGCCGCCAGCGCCTGGGGTGGTTGTTACGCACATCGCCGTTCAAACCTGCTCTGGCTGCCATGCCTTGGCGAAATTCTTCAGGAAACAGTGCTTGGGTCGCCTCGTCCAGGCCCATCGCCCTGAGCCCCGCAACGGTGAAGCCGACGTTGCAGTAAGGCGCGTTGGGGCTGGAATCGGCCTGCACGTGGCCTTGGGTGACGTTGGCTTGAAGCCAGGCAAGCAGCTCACTGGCCGCTGCCAAGTCGTTGACGGCCAGCAGCAGCAAGGCACCGTGCGTGACCCGCCCGTACGAGCGAACAATGCCGCCTTGAATGTCCGCCAAGATAGCGTCTGGCACCTTGTCGGGCTGTTGGTCAGCGGGCGGCGGTTTCGGGTGAAGGATGGCTTCAGCCGATGTCGGAGTCGCAGGCGTTGGCGTTGGTGTTGATGTTGGTGTTGGTGTTGGTGTTGGCGGGAAGAGCCAATCCAGCGGCCGTGCAAAGCGCGCGGCGAATTTGACTTTGTCAGCTTGCGGCACGTACGCCCACAACTGCACAAATTCCAGCAGCAAGTCCCGCGTTGCCAGCCGCAGCACGATGCCGTCATCGGTTTTGGGGCGAAACAAATCCGTCAACCGGTACAACCCAGAAACCGATTGCAACCCACCCCGAATTCGCTCGTAACTGGTGCGCCCCGCATGGGTGGTGCGGGTGATGGGCAGGTCATCCTTGGGTGCCGGGGCTGCTGGCGGCGACGGTGGCACGGTCGCTGCGGGCAGGGGTGCCGAGGCTTTAAAGACCTGCTGAACTGCGGCTTCAGCGATGGGGGCCACGGCTCTGAGGTCATTCAGCTCAGTGCCCAAACCGCGCTGGTGCATGCGTTCGCTGCGCCGGTGGTACAGCATGTCTCGCGCTGTGAATTCGGGCGGGCCGTAAAAAAAGGCGCTTTCTACCTGCACCCGTGCAGCCCACTGAGTCCATTCGTCAAAGCGGTGGTTGTAGGCGGTTACATAATCCTGCGTGCTGCAAAAAATGAGGTCCAGCAGCGTGCCCACTTTGTCCCACAGCACGCGGATGTAGGACTCCCAGTTGCCATCAAAAGTGACCACCAGCAGCACTTTGTCTTCGGGTTCCAGCACCGCCACCCGCACCGACAAAATCACGCCGACGCGCTCAATCGAATCTGACAAAAGCCGTGCCGCCGCGTACTCGTAACTGGTTTGCCTCGCGCCGTGCAGCGTTGCCAAAACCCGTTTGATGCGGGTTTTGTAGGTCACCGAATCCAGCGAATCAATGAAGCCGGGCTTGATGGGCGCTAAAAGCGTCAGGTCGCTGCTGCCGCCCAGCGTGCGGGATTTGACAATCAGATCGCGGTGCATAGGTTCTCTCTGAGGTGCATTCATGCAGCGCTAAAGTTGGACCTGTGGACAAGAAGGTCAAGCGCTGAAACTATTGTTACGTTTTAGGGCCAGCTTGGGTGCAACTTTGGGCGGTTGGGCGGCCAAAACATCCTTCAACTTGGGTAGGGATTGAGCATTCGCAGGCGCTGCCAACGCGGTTACCCCAATCCATTTGCGGCTTACCAGCGCAGCGGCAGCTTTTTGACTATCACGATGCGCCGCTCGATCATGCGCAGGTAGCCGCCGGTTTCCAGGTCTTTCAAAATGCGGCTGACCATTTCGCGGCTGCAACCGGCGCGGCTGGCGATTTCTTGGTGGGTGATGCGGTCTTCAACCCGCAGCGTGCCGTCGCTTTGCGGCGTGGCCAGGGCCAGCAGGCAGGTGGTCAGGCGGCCATAAACGTCGACAAAGGCCAGGTTGCGCGCGCTGCTGGTGGTCAAACGCAGGCGGCCAATGATTTTGGAGAGCAATTCCAGCGCAAATTCGGGGCGTTTGGCGATAAAGCCCAACAGCGTCGTGCGCGTGACGACGGAGCAAACGGTGGCCTGCAAAGTGACGGCACTGGACGACCGTGGCCCGCCGTCCAGCGACATTTCCCCCAAATACTCGCCGGCGCCAAACACGCCAAAGGTGATTTCCTTGTCGTTGGCGTCCACACTGTAGGCTTTTACCTGGCCGCTCAACACGATAAACAGCGTCTCGCCCACGTCAGATTCGTGAATCAGGATCGAGCCTTTGCGGTAACGGCGCACTTCGCCCAAGGCGGCCAATTCGCTCAGCAAGGGGCTGGGTGTCACCCCCATCAATGGCGTGGGCGGCTCAATCAGGCTGGATTTGGCAATTGAAGATGTCGCAAAGGTCACGGGTGTCATTCTGGGCGGGTGCATGGGGTTTCTCAACCCCGTGACTTTACAGACAACCGGACGTTTTGGGGGCGATTGAAGTCGCCGAATGCGGGTGCGGCAGGGGCGTTTTGTCGTGAATGCGACTGTCGGCGGGTGCGATTCGTGACTTCACACTGGCCAGAAGGCGCTTTGCGCGGTGGTTGCGGCGGTGATCGCGAGGGGGATTACGGCGGTAGTTAGGGCGGTAATCGACCGTTTAGCTCGAATTCCACCCCTCCAAAGTTGTTATAAAATATATAGCAAACTATGTATATAGTTCGAGAGCTAGAGCCCTATTTTATTCGTATTTTGTCGATTTGGACGGCAAAATGAAAAAAAAGAACCTGCAGGGTGGGCTATCCCCTTAGCTCCACTGGTGTCAGAATCGGCTGATGAGCAAGCCAAAGAAGCAGCCCAAAGGAGGCGTCGATTACCCAGTGAATTGGGGCCAGTACCTGGATTGGTTCCACACCG
>JANNCN010000079.1:0-57695 GCA_031386665.1 Rhodoferax sp.
GCACCGCTTTGCATGACGTACAGCAGCGAGACGATGGCTGAGGTGGGAAAGTAAGCATGCTCTAGCGCAACGCCCGGCTCATGAAGAACCTGGCCCAAGCGCAGATCAACCCGTTCGAGTTCTGTAGCCCAACGCGGCCAGTCAGAGGCTGGCAAGGCGGCCAGAAGGCGGTTGGTTTGCGGGTCCGAGGGTGCTTTCACTGAACTCCTGAAAAGAACCGTCGTACTGAAAAGAACAGTCGTTCAGAGCCGCCAAAGCAGCAGCGCTGATCAATTGTAACTATCACACTCATTTTGATCTGTTCGCTACCGCACAGAAGAAAAAGGCCCCCACGCCTAGACTGGGTCGGCACTTTGCAGGGAGGCCAGACGGTCATGAGAATTCGTTTTTGGGGAACGCGGGGGTCTATTGCAACACCGGGGCCAGGGACTGTCCACTTTGGTGGCAACACTTCTTGCGTGCAGCTAACGACCCGCAGCGGCGCTTTGCTGATATTTGACTGCGGCACCGGCGTACACCCGCTGGCGACCCATTTGGTCAGCCAAAGCACCGGGCCGATTCGCGCCAATATTCTGCTGGGGCACACCCATTGGGATCACATTCAGGGCTTTCCGTTTTTCAGCCCCGCGTTTGTAGCGGGCAACACGGCGGCGATTTATGGGCCGCAGGGCAGCCATGGGTCATTGCAAAAGGTGCTGGCGGGCCAGATGGAATTCACCTATTTCCCGGTGGATTTGAACGAACTGCCAGCGGCCATCACCTACCACGACCTCACCGAAGGAGTTCACGCCATTGACGGTGTGCGCGTGGCCACCCAGTTTCTCAACCACCCTGCGGTCACGCTCGGGTTTCGGGTGGAAGCGGACGGCGTTGTGGTGGTGTACCTGGTTGACCATGAACCGTTTTCAGACGAACTGTGGCGCGCCGGTGCCCAGCCCGGCCATATTGACGCCATCTTGCACGACGGGGATCGCCGCCATGCCCAGTTCATGGCCGGTGCTGATTTGGTGATTCACGACTGCCAGTACACGCCGCATGAGTACGCCAGCAAGAAAAACTGGGGCCACAGCGCTTACGATTACGTGGTGCAAATTGCCGCTGCAGCTGGCGTGCGCCGTTTGGCATTGACGCACCACGACCCCAGCCACAACGATGAGTTTGTGGCCAACATGCAGATCAACGCCCGTGAACTGGCGCGCTTGATTGGCTCTGACATTCAGGTGTTCAGCGCCTTTGAGGGCTGCGAGATCAAGCTGGCACCGCACGCCACGGCGCGACCCTTCGTTGCCGATGACCCGACGCAGGAGTCGGTGTCAGAGCGTAATTTTCATGTGCTGGTGGTGGACGACGACCCCGCCACGCTGCTGCTGGTCACCGGGGCTTTAGAGAACGAGCACTTCACCGTGAGCAACGCCACCAACGGGCCACAGGCGCTGGACATGATTGACGCGTTGCGGCCCGACCTGGTGGTGCTGGATTTCAGAATGGTTGGTATGGACGGTTTGAGCGTCACCCGGCAGATCCGCGCCACGCCAGAAACCAAGGACATGCCGGTGCTGATGCTGACTGGCTTGACCGATGAGGTCAGCACCCGCGCGGGCTTTGACGCAGGCGTGACCGACTACGTGACCAAACCGTTTTCGATTCCTCAACTGACCGCCCGCGTGCGTGCGTGTTTGGCGCGAAGTTGACCGACACGTGAGCGTTGTTTTTGTATGTTGCATTTGAACTTTGTCATTGGACTTTGTAACAGCGCGTTCGCTTGAAACAGACGAATGGCGACCAGTGCGCGGCACCTCGTCTGACAGACATTGAAGGGCAAGCCTCCTACCATTTAAATACGCGCCATCCGACGCGAACAGCCAAGCCACTCTTTCATTCACACGGGGCATTGCCTACCCGCCAGTCAGGAGATTTTCATGAAATCCAGCTCCATCAACTCTTCCCCTTGGACGACCGCATCATTTGGTGGCGCAGCCGACACCTCACCCATGGAACTGTCAGCTTTGGGCGACCATTTGGGCCACTGCCGCGACGCCCACGGCAAGCTGTTTGCGTTCAAATGCTTTGCCGAGCAGGCACACGGGTTTGTTTCAGCGCGTTTCGTCACGTCTTTGGTCGTGATCGTCTTGCTGATAGGCGCGTCCACGCTATTTTCCTAAGGCATGGCGCACACCCAGTTGCAGCGACTGGTCCCTGAAGCACCGCAAGCTCTGCGGGACATACTGGACAGCCGTCGCGGCCCCGTTCATCCGCCCATTCGCTCCGAGATTTTCGGCATGCAGCGGTTTGCGCAGCATGGCCGAAGTTTGGGTACAGCGCACAAGGCTGCGCAAACGCGGGCGCGGCCCACCAGTTTTTTCCCGCAGCTCAAAGCCAACATTCAAGTTTTGCGGGAGGCCCATCGCTACATTGGCCTGCAAGCCAGTACGGGGTATGACATCAGCCCCGCAGCCGAATGGCTGCTGGACAACTTTCACCTGATTGAAGCGCAGTTCAAGGAAATTCACGACGGCTTGCCGCGCAGCTACTTTCGCACGCTGCCCATTTTGGAGGCCGAGCCCTTGAAAGGCTTGCCTCGGGTGTATGGCATCGCCTGGGCCTTCGTGGCCCACACGGACAGCGCGTTCGACGAAGACTTGCTGGTTCACTTTTTGAACGCGTACCAAGAATGCCAGACCTTGAATCTCAGTGAGATTTGGGCGTTGCCGACGACCCTGCGGGTCGTGTTGATTGAAAACCTCAGGCGGCTGGCCGAGCGGGTGGCGGGCAACAAGGCGGCCCGCGAAGTCGCCAACCTGTGCTGCGACAGGCTGGAGACATTTTCATTGGAGGCACTGGACGACCTGCTGGCCCTGTTAAACCAGCGCGGCGTGGGGCGGGTGTTTTTGACGCAAATGTCCTTGCGCTTGCAAGACCGGCGCATCCCTGCCAACCCGGGCGCCAGCAAGCCTGCACAAAGCCACTTCAATGCCCGCAATCCAGCTGGCGACCTGAATCGCTACCTTGACTGGCTTCGCAGCGTGTTGCCAGATTTAGCGGCCGCGCAAACCCAGCAACCTTTGGACCAAGCCGCCGACAACTTGAGTGTGAGCAACGCAGTCAAGTCGCTTCGCGCCATTGGCGACGCCGACTGGACGGACGTCATCGCGCGCAGCAGCGGCTTGATGAAACTCATGCTGGAATTGCCCCAGTTTGAGGCCGAAGACACCGCCACGCGGGACACAACACTGCACGGCATCGAGCGGCTGGCAAAGCGCTACGGCTACAGTGAAATAGGCGTGGCAAAGTCCTTGGTCACGCTGATGCAGGCAGGCGATGACGCCCACCCGGCTGAGGCATCAGCCAGCCATTGGCTCAGTGGATTGGGCCGCTCGGCATTGGTCACGGCATTGGGTCAACGCGAACGCTTCGCGTTTGAATGGCGCGCGCCGCTAGAACAATTCAAACTGGCGGCTTACCTGGGCGTTTTGGCATTGGGCAGTGTGGCTTTGGTGTTGTGGATTTTGTTACACCCAGGCTATGCGCCGCCCAGTGGCGATGCCCGGCTGTGGCTGTCGATTGGGGTGGCCATCCTCATGGTGTTTCCAGCGTCGGAAGCGGTGGTGGCCGTCACCAACCGGCTGATCAGCGAGTCGGTTAAACCCAACTTTTTACCAAGGCTGGCGCTGACACACGGCATTCCGCGCGAGGCGCGAGTGATGGTGGTCATTCCTGCCATGCTGACCAGCCAGGCTGGGGTGCAGGCCTTGGTGCATCAGTTGCACTTGCACTACCTGGCCAACCAGGAGCCCCATGCCCAATTTGCCCTGTTGTCAGACTGGGCCGACGCAGACACCGCGACCACAGCGGCAGACCGGGCCTTGCTGGACAGCGCAATTCGGCTCATTCAGGATCTGAATCAAAAGTACCCAAAAGACGAGCTGGATGCCAACGAAGCACCGCGTTTCATCGTGCTTCACCGAGCACGAGTTTTCAGCGAGACCGAGCAGCGGTGGATCGGGTGGGAGCGCAAGCGCGGCAAGCTTGAGCAACTGATAACCGCCTTGGCGACGGGTCAACGCGCTGGCTTTTTGGAGGTTGGTGCCGCTTCGCGCATGGCGACGGATACCCTGTATGTGGTGACACTTGACAGCGACACCCAATTGCCGCCGGGTCGACTGCGCGAGCTGGTGGGGGTTGCAGCCCACCCAGACAATCAGCCACAACTGGACTTGGCGCAAAAGCGTGTGGTGCAAGGCTATGGCATTTTGCAGCCACGCGTTGTCACGCCCTTACCCGCGGTGCGCGACTTCACGCTGTTCCACTGGTTGTTTGCCGGGCAAACGGGCATCGACCCCTACAGTGCGGCAACGTCTGAGGTCTATCAGGATGTGTTCAACGAAGGCACGTTCACGGGCAAGGGGCTGCTGAACGTCAAGGCAGTTCATGCGGTTTTGTCAGGCCGCTTGCCAGACGGTCAAGTGTTAAGCCACGACTTGTTGGAAGGGTCCTTGGCGCGCTGTGCGGCGGTCACCGACATCACCGTGATCGAAGACGCGCCCTTTCATGCTGACGTGGCGGCGTCCAGGGTGCACCGATGGACAAGAGGGGACTGGCAACTGTTGCCATTTTTGCTTCAGCCCCGCGCCTATCCGTTCGCGGCGATCAATCGCTGGAAGATGTTTGACAACCTGCGCAGGTCATTGGTCGCGCCCATGTCCTTGACATTGATCCTGGTGTCGCTGTTCGGCTGGGTGATCTCGCCTGCCGCAGCGTTGGCGTTGGTTTTCGCTGCATTTTCTGCGGGGCCAATCCTGGGCGCTGTGGCGGGCTTTTCACCAAGCCGGGACGACCTGGCACGGGTGTATTTTTACCGTCAGGCTGGCATTGATTTGCTGCGGACTTTGTGGGGTGGGCTTTGGTTTTTAACCCAACTTTTACAGCATTCGCTGATGGCGGTTGATGCCATTGCGCGCGCTCTTTACCGCATGCGGTTCAGCCGCCGGCATCTGCTGCAATGGACGACCGCGGCAAGTGCACAGGCACAGTCAAAAAAGGGCTTGCCCAGATTGTGGCGACAGCATGCGTGGGTGACGGCAATTGCATTTGCTTTGCTGGGCTTGCTGCTCGCCTTCAACACGCCCGTACCCGCTTTCGCCTGGGCCGTGTGCGCGACCTGGGCTGCGTCGCCACTGTGGATTTGGTGGGTCAGTCGAACCCAGCCCGTGTCGCCCGATGAAAAGCTGCCACCGCAAGATGAAGACTACCTTTTGAAGGTCGCCGAGGACTCATGGCGTCTGTTTGAGCGCTGCGTTGGCCCCCAAAGTGGCCACCTTCCGCCCGACAACCTGCAGACTGCTCCCTATGACATGGTGGCACACCGAACCTCGCCCACCAACATGGGCCTGTACCTGTTGAGTGTGGCGTGTGCACGATCTTTTGGCTGGATCGGCACAGCAGACCTGGTGCAACGCTTGCAGGCAACCCTGACAACCATGCAACAACTGCAAACCCATCGTGGCCATTTTTTGAATTGGTATGACACCCAGACGCTCGCGCCGCTGCTGCCCCAATACGTATCGACCGTTGACAGCGGCAATTTAAGTGGTCACCTGTTGGCGGTGGCACAGGCCTGCCTGGAGTTGATTGAGCAAGAAGAGCCTGTTCCAAAAGCCATTGCCAGAGCCTGGCCCGGCCTAGATGCCAACCCTTGGAAGGCACAGCTCCAAGCGCTTGCAAAAACCTGCGAAACGCTGGCCTGGGCACCTGACTACAGCTTTCTTTACCACCGTAAACGGCATCTTTTCCACATTGGCTTTCGGGTGGCGGAACAGCAACTTGACGCCTCTTTTTACGATTTGCTGGCCTCTGAGTCACGGTTGACCAGTCTGCTTGCGATTGCCAAGGGTGATGTGCCAGTGCGGCACTGGGCGTCATTAGGGCGTCCTTTGTACGCGCTGGGGGCACGGGCTGGTCTGCGGTCTTGGTCAGGTTCGATGTTTGAGTACCTCATGCCCACCCTGGTGCTTTGCGAACCGCACGGCAGCGTGCTGTTCAGTGCCTGCCAGGTGGCCCTGAAGGAACAAATGGCTTATGCCAAAGAGCAAGGCGTCCCCTGGGGCATTTCAGAATCTGCCTACGCAGCCCGCGACCACACGCTGGCCTACCAGTATGCGCCGCAAGGGGTGCCACGCCTGGCGTTTCGCCGAGCGCCACCGGGCGAACTGGTGATCGCCCCGTATGCGACGGCGCTGGCGGCGCAGATTTCCCCGCATGCGGCACGCGCCAATTTTGGAGAATTGCAAGTTTTGAAAGCACGTGGCGACTATGGTTTCATTGAGGCCCTGGATTTTTCTCCGTCCCGCCTGGCGGCACCCAGCGCGGTGGTGTTGGTGGAGACTTTCATGGCCCACCACCAGGGTATGACCATCGTTGCATTGGCCAATGTCTTGCTCGACGGCGCGGCAAGGCGCTGGGGCATGGCCAATGCGCACATGCAAGCGGTCGGCTCGCTGTTGCATGAACGCGCACCGCGCGAACTTTCAATGCTGTTCGCGCCTGCAGCACAACCCCATCCTCTAGCAAGACAAAGGCGCACCCGGGGCCTGGTGCGCGAGGTGTCGCCCGGTGCGCAAGCGATCGAGCCCACCCATGTGCTGTCCAACGGGCGCTACAGTGTGACGCTGCGATCAAACGGCGCTGGCTGGAGCCGCTGGGGGCAAACCGGCATCACCCGGTGGCGCGACGACGCTTTGCGCGACGCACATGGCAGTTTCTTTTTTCTGCGCTGGCCAGAGCAGACCAAGCCATTGGGCTACGCCAAACTGCCCTCTATCACCCACCACCCAGCGCCCGATCCGCACGCCCACTACACCAGTTACTTTCACGCAGATCGGGTTTGCTTTGATGCCGAGTGGCCGCAATTGCAATCGCGGGTCACAGTCTGGGTCAGCCCAGAAGACGACATTGAGTTTCGCCAGGTCGAGTTGCGCAACAACACCGATCAGCCGCTGGAGATTGAACTCATTTCAGCCATGGACATCACGCTTGCGCCCGCCCGCGCTGACGAAGCGCACCCAGCGTTTTCCAATCTTTTCGTGCGAGCCGAATGGCAAACCGAGCAAAGCGCCCTGCTTTTTGAGCGCAAACCCCGCCTTCCCACCGAGGCAACCGTGCACGCTGCCCACTTTTTGGCCGATCTGCCGCCGCAGGTACTGGCCGTGACAGTACAAACAGACCGGCAAAAATGGCTTGGCCGCAACCGCGATGCGAGCTTTCCCTTGGCACAGATGGAACCGTTGCCGCCCCCAGCATCGCCAAGTGCTGACCCGAACAGTCAAGACGAAACAGTTGATCTGAACACCGGGCTGGACCCAGTCTGCGCACTTGCTGTGCGGCTTCGAATTGCTCCGAATTCAAGGGTGCAACTGACTTTTGCAACGGCTGTCAGCGACAACCCGGCGACCTTGCACGCCATCATCGACAAATACCATCAGCCGAATCACGTGCAACGGGCCTCGCTGATGTCTGCCACGTTGACTGGCATCCGGCTGCACTCGCTCAGGATCAACGCTGAGACATTTTCAGCTTTCCAAAACCTCACCACAGCATTGGTGTCTTGCCTGACGCACGCCCACTCGCAAACCCAGCGCAACCAAGGGGCCCTTGCGCCCGCCTGTGATCGGCGACTGCTGTGGCGCCATGGCATTTCAGGCGACCGCCCTCTAATTTTGGTTTCCGCAAGCGCGGCACAGGGCCTGGGTCTGCTTCGGTCTCTGACGCAGGCCTTGCGCTTCTGGTCTTGGGGCGTGATTGCGTGTGATTTGGTCATCGTCAATTCAGAACCTAACTCCTACCTGATGGAGTTGCAGCGCTCTTTGGTGGTGCTGAAGGATCGCCATTTGACAGATGCCATGTCAATGTCTGGCTCGACAAGCACCCCCTCTACCGCACTCTTTTTGTTTCATGTCAGCGAGCTTTCAGCTGAGGAATTGGATACGCTTCAAAGCCTGGCGCGCGTGCACTTGAATGCAGATGGCCGACCGTTGACGCACCATCTTCAGGAATGGCTTGACCAGCACGAGCAACAGTTGACCAAAAGGAGCGAAACGTCGCTCGCGGTAGTGCCGTGCGCAGCCGCGGGAAAAGCGTCGAAGCCTTTTGCAACGGGCGACTTCGACGCCCAGTCAGGCGAATTCAGGTTTGAGGTCAGCGCTCATCGACGCCCCAAAAGGCCCTGGATCAATGTGTTGTCCAACCCCAGCTTCGGCGCTCAAATTTCTGAATCAGGCGGCGGCTACACCTGGGCGGTCAACAGCCGCTTGAATCAATTGACGGCTTGGTCCAACGACCCGGTGTGTGACGCGCCGTCCGAGTGGTTTTTGCTTCAAGACACTAAAACCAGGGCGGTTTGGAGTGTCGCCCCAAGCATCTGGGGTCAAGATGACACCACCTACAGGGTTTCACATGGGCAGGGTTACAGCACCATTTCCCATGAACTTGGCAATCTTCAGGTCACGGTGACATGGTGCGTTGACACGGACACCAAGGTCAAGCAAATTAATGTGCGATTGAACAACGAGGGAAATCACTCGCTGCATTTGCGGCTCATTGGCATGGTCGAATGGATCATGGGAGCGAGTCGTGAGGATCGCCGAACAGCCGCGACCACGGTGTTTCACAGGCGAATTCAAGATCAAAAACTCAATGCCCTGATGTGCACCCAAAACGATGATTCTGCCGGGTTTGGCAATGGCACGGCCTTCTTTAGCCTGACGACGCCGACAGATGAGGCCGAGGATTGGACTTGTGATCGACGGGAGTGCTTTGACGCATGTGGAGCGCTCGTCTTGCCAGACCATTTTGCGCGGCAATACGGGCGCGGGCTGGACCCTTGCGCCGCTTTGGCGACCCGTTTCGTTCTAGAGCGTGGTGCGTCCCTGGAACGCGTATTTTTATTGGGGTATGCCGAAAGTCCAAGTGCTGCAAGCCAACTGGCGATGTCCGCGACGGCAACGCAGGCGGATCACCGTCTGGGACAAGTTCGAAATCGCTGGAACACGCTGCTTGGGGCAACTCAGGTCACAACCCCTGATCCGCTGTTCGACGCGATGGTGAATCGATGGTTGCTTTACCAGACTGTGTCTTGTCGCCTTTGGGCCAAAGCTGGTTTTTATCAAGCAGGTGGTGCGACCGGCTTTAGGGATCAGTTGCAGGACGCGATGGCGATGACATGGACAGAGCCGGACCTGTTACGCACGCAGATTTTGCTTTGCGCATCGCGCCAGTTTGAACGCGGTGACGTGCAGCATTGGTGGCATGCTCCCCGAGGCGCGGGAGTGCGAACCCATTTTTCAGACGATTTACTATGGCTGCCGCATGCGGTGCTGCACTACCTGAAAGCCACTGGCGAGACAAAATTACTGGACCACGCCGTGCCATTCATTCAGGGGCAAGAAATCCCAGTTGGCGCAGAAGACGCTTACTTCACGCCACAAGAGAGCAGCAACACCGCTTCTGTGTATGAACACTGCGCGTTGGCAATCGACCTGAGTCTGGGGGTTGGTGTCCATGGCTTGCCGCTGATCGGCGCTGGGGACTGGAATGACGGTATGAACCGGATCGGCATTGAAGGTCGCGGGGAGTCCGTGTGGTTGGGCTGGTTTTTGTGCCAATTGGTTGCGAAATTCGCACCCCTGGCCCAACATCGCGGCGATACCGAGCGGGCCGCGCGCTGGACAAAGGCGGCCAAGGGCTGGGCCACAGCACTGAATGATTCAGCCTGGGATGGCCAATGGTTTAAAAGGGCATTTTTCGACAATGGCCAGGCTTTAGGATCGCACGCTAACCCTGAATGCCAAATCGACCTGATTGCCCAGGCATGGGCCGTCCTAAGCCAAGTCGCGCCAGTCCCCATGCAGCGAATGGCCCTCAAAGCGGTTGAAGAAACTTTGGTCGATCACACCGCCCAGCTGATACGCCTGCTGCATCCACCCTTGGTGCACAACCAACCCAGTGCTGGCTACATTCAGGCGTATCCACCGGGTGTTCGTGAAAATGGCGGGCAGTATTCACATGCAGGCGTTTGGGCGCTGATGGCACAGGCTGAATTTGCCCGTGTGCACTCGGCTAGCCCAAGCGAACTTGACCTGCCCTACCGGTACTTCACCTACCTGAGCTCAGCCCACCGCGCTGCCGACCCCCAAACAGGGCCGCGCTATAGCATCGAACCCTACGTGATGGCCGGCGACGTTTACTCCAGCCCGCCCTACCAGGGTCGCGGCGGCTGGAGCTGGTACACAGGCGCTGCCGCATGGATGCACAGAGCCGCGATGGAGTCTCTGTTTGGACTTCACTTGGGTGCAGACACGTTGCACTTTCTGCCCTGCTTGCCTTCGCACTGGCAGCAAGCCGAACTGAGATTGCGTAAAGGCGATTTGACAATGCGATTCATCTTGACCCGTGACGACCCGCACACTGTGCTGATGGCCAATGCGCAATCTGGGGCGAAATTGCTGCAACCCGCTGAAGTCCTGTATTGGACAAGGCTTGCCGGTCTGGCCTGCTTTGTGATTCCCCTGGTAAGCCGGGATGGCAAAGCAACTTGACCCTGGCAAAGCGGTACTGTCCTACGCGCGATGGGGGAATGCACTGATAAGCCAATACCGGCTGCAAATCTACAGTGGAGCAGCAGCCTTGGATTGCAACGAACTGGTACTTTCAGTTCCACATTGCACAGACCAAACGCAGCCTTTTGTCAAACTGAATTTTTACTGAAAGCATCCCATGACTTCCAAAACTGAATCGACCAATGTCAAACAATTGAATGTGGCGGAGGGCTCGCGAATGGCCTTAGACGAATCTGCCTTGGCAGCTGCCAAGCGCAGTTTGGATCAAGGGGCGGTAACGCCCGGCTACGGCCCATGGCGCAAAGACATCATCAAGCTGCTGAACGATTCTCTGGCGACCGAACTGGTGTGCGTTCTGCGGTACAAACGCCATCATTTCACGGCCAGTGGGCTGGCATCCTCCCGAATCGCAGATGAGTTTTTGGTTCATGCCAATGAAGAGTCGGGTCATGCTGACCGGCTGGCACAAAGAATTGTGCAACTGGGAGGCGAACCTGACTTTTCACCTGACTCGTTGTCAAAGCGAAGCCATGCCGACTACAACGATGCGGTTGACCTGAAAGCCATGATCAAGTCCAACCTGATTGCCGAACGCGTCGCGATAGAGGCTTACAGCCAAATCATCGCCCTGATCGGGGACAAAGACTCCACCACACGTCGCTTGCTTGAAGACATTTTGAGCGACGAACAAGAGCATGCAGACGAACTCAAAGACTGGCTGACGGATTAAGGTGGTTTGGCGCTGAGGCCATAAAAGACTAAAGGGTTGGCAGAAATATCTGCCAACCCTTGTATTTTTTGGTCGGTGTGAAAGGATTCGAACCTTCGACCCCTTGCACCCCATGCAAGTGCGCTACCAGGCTGCGCCACACACCGAAACTGCCTGCATTGTAACCCCCAGTGGCAAGCAAATTCAGTACGCCGCAGACAACAAATTCCGGATCTCGAACAGTTCTTGCCGAACAAAAATCAAATGTTCGGCGCCGCCGGGCGCGGGCTCATCATTTTGGCTGTCTTCGAATTCATCAAGTTCAGAGTCAGACACTTCCAGCACCTCAACCCCATCCAGCAAAACTTCGCCGTTGCGTTTGCGATCACGCTCGTTTTGAATGATCTCCTGCATCTTGTTGCGGGCACCACTGATGGTGAAGCCCTGGTCGTACAGCAAATCTCTGATTCTGCGGATCATCAGCACTTCATGGTGCTGGTAGTACCGGCGATTGCCACGCCTCTTCATAGGGCGCAGTTGCGTGAACTCTTGCTCCCAATACCGAAGCACATGTGGTTTAACGCCGCACAAATCCCCTACCTCACCGATGGTGAAGTAACGTTTGGCAGGAATCGAAGGAAGCGCTTTCTCCATTGAAATCAAGATGATAGGCGTTAAACCTTCGAGGTTACTCTAAGTTAGGGGTGTATGCAAAGCCCCTATTTCCGTGTGGCAAAGATGTAACAATTCCGTGACAAATTACCGCCACGGCCAATTTTTGAAGCGCCTAAATTCTACGATGCGACTTTACTTTCGACCTTGATTTGATCTTTGAGTTTGTGGCTGGCATGGAATGTCACCACGCGCCTGGCTTGAATTGGGATTGCTTCGCCGGTTCGGGGGTTTCGGCCGGGACGCGGTGCTTTCGTTCGGATTTGAAAATTACCAAAGCCTGAAATTTTGACGTCAGAACCTTCAACCAATTGCAAGGAAATAAGGTCAAAAAAGGCATCAATCATGTCTTTGGACTCGCGCTTGTTCAGTCCGATTTGCTCAAACAACAACTCCGCCAGTTGCGCTTTGGTTAGCGCTGGCGTTTCAAGGCTTTCTACGGCAAATTCCATCTTCCCCTCGTTTCTTCATTTTGAATTTGATGCGTCAAATACGTTGGCGCGCACCCAAATCCTGCGCCAACTGGGCAATCACACTTTGCACAGCGTTTTCAATTTGTGCATCGGTCAAGGTCGCATCCGTGCCGTTCAATGTTAATCGCACGGCCAGGCTTCGCGCGACAGAATCTGCATTCATGTCAGAAACTGCGCTGGAGGCGGGCGCAGAAATGGGGGTTTTGGGGCGGTAGACGTCAAACAGCTTCGCATCGAGCAGAAGACCCAGTGTGGGCGCAGCCCAGATGGAATTCATCAGCGCTGCGTGGGTCACGTGGTCTGCCACCAGAACTGCAATGTCGCGCTGCACGGCCTGGAACTTCGCCACTGGTGCGAACTCGGGCAAGTCGCGATGCAACACCGCGTCCAATGCCAGTTCAAACAGAATCGGCGCGGTGGGCAACTCAAACGCCTGGCGCCACTGCGGGTGAAGCTCGCCCACAAACCCTATGGCTTGCCCGTTGAGTAGCACTTTGGCGCAACGCCCCGGGTGCATGGCGGGGTGTTCAGCGGGCTCAAAAGTCGGCAGTTGCGGGGCCAATACGGCCTCAACGTCGCCTTTCACATCAAAGAAGTCAACCGGCTGCTCTTTGGCGCTCCATTGCAGCGCGCTGGCACTGCCAGTCGCCAGGCCTGCGACGCTCATCGGCTGATGAATGCCATCCACGGTGGTGTCCGAGCTTTTGACTGAAGAGTCCCGCACAAACACGCGGCCCAGCTCAAACACACGCACACGCTCTGCCTTGCGATCCAGATTGAATTTCAACACTTGCAGCAACGACCCCAGCAGTGACGAGCGCATCACGTTCAACTGACTTGCAATTGGGTTCAGCAGCTTGATCGGGTTGGCATTGCCCGCCAAATCTCGCTCCCAGCGCTCCTCAACAAAGCTGAAATTGATGGTTTCCTGATAGCCCAGCGCGGCCAACGACCGACGCACCGCAAAGCGGCTTTGCTGAGTCTCACTGCGTGCCTGCGGCTCCACCGGCGCAATGGGGGCCGTGATGGGCAGGTTGTTGAAGCCAATCAGGCGAACAACCTCTTCAATCAAGTCTTCCTCAATATTGATGTCGAACCTGTAGGCGGGTGGCGTCACTGTGATCACGCCACTCGACTCAGCGGCAGGCAGCCCCAGACGCTTGAACGCATCAAGGCACTGTGCGGAGGTCACCGGCATGCCAATGACGCGGCTGGCCCGTGCCACGCGCAACTGCACCGGCTTGCGCACGGGCAAACTGGGTTGTTGATCGTCCATCGGCCCTGCTTGGCCGCCGCAGATGTCCAACACTAGCCGGGTGATGTGCTCGATGTGTTCCACCGTTTGGCCCGGATCCACGCCGCGCTCAAAACGGTGTCCCGCATCAGTGCTGAAATTGAATCGGCGCGAGCGCCCTGCCACCGCTTCGGGCCACCAGAAAGCGGCTTCGATGTAGATGTTTTGGGTATCGTCCGTCACCGACGTGCTGTCGCCACCCATGATGCCAGCCAGCGACTCAACAGCTTGGCTATCCGCTATCACGCCAACCTTTTCGTCGACCTTGATTGTGTTGCCATTGAGCAGCTTGAGTGACTCGCCAGCTTTGCCCCAGCGCACGTCCAGGCCGCCTTGAATTTTGTCCAGGTCAAAAATATGCGAAGGGCGGCCATATTCGAACATCACGTAGTTAGAGATGTCCACCAGTGCCGTCACGCTGCGTTGGCCGCAGCGTGCCAATCGATCCACCATCCATTGCGGCGTTTTGGCTTTGGGGTTCACACCTTTGACAATGCGCCCCGAGAAGCGTCCGCACAAATCAGGTGCTGATATTTTGACAGCCAGCGTGTCAGTGTGACTCGCTGGCACCGAAGGGAAATCAACCATCTTCAGCGGCGCGCCGGTGATTGCAGAGACTTCTCGTGCCACGCCAAACACACTCAGGCAATGGCCTAAATTCGGCGTGAGCTTGAGCGTGAACAGCGTATCGTCAAGGTTCAAAAAATCGCGAATGCTGCAGCCAATGGGAGCGTCAGGCGCAAGTTCGTACAAGCCGCTGGACTCTTCGCTGATCTTCAACTCGCTCGCCGAACACAGCATGCCCTGGCTCTCCACACCGCGCAGTTGGCCCAGCTTGACGGCAAACGGCTTGCCGTCTGCGCCAGGCGGCAGCAGTGCACCCACGGTCGCCACGGGCACCCGAATTCCTACCCGCGCATTCGGTGCACCGCAAACAATGTTCAGCAAGGTGCCAGTCCCCGCATCCACTTGGCAGACTCGAAGACGATCCGCGTTGGGGTGCTGCTCACAGGCTTTGATCTCGCCCACGACCACACCGGTAAACGGCGGCGCGGCAGGCACAGCGTCTTCCACTTCAAGCCCGGCCATGGTCAGCGCATCGGCCAGCGCTTTCGAAGTCAAGGCCGGGTTACAAAATTCTCTCAACCAGCTTTCAGGAAATTGCATTTTCGTGATCTCCCGAATTATTGGAATTGCGACAAAAAGCGGACGTCGTTCTCGAAGAACAGCCGCAAGTCATTCACGCCGTAGCGCAGCATGGCCAGTCGGTCGATGCCGCTACCGAAGGCGAAGCCAATGTATTTTTCGGGGTCTAGGCCCATGTTGCGAACGACTGTGGGGTGTACCTGGCCGGAACCTGCTACTTCAAGCCAACGGCCCGCCAAGGGACCAGAGCTGAAGGCGATGTCAATCTCGGCACTGGGCTCGGTGAACGGGAAGTAACTGGGCCGAAAGCGCAGCGTTAAATCGTCGGTCTCAAAGAACGCTTTGCAGAAGTTAAGAAAGGTGACCTTGAGGTCTTTGAAATTGACGTTCTCGCCAATCCACAGCCCCTCAAATTGATGAAACATGGGTGAGTGCGTGGCGTCACTGTCCACGCGGTAGGTGCGGCCCGGGGCGATAACGCGAATTTCAGGCATGGTGCCTGCTTCAGCGGCCAAAGCATGCTTTTTAACGTGCGCTACCGCATAGCGAATCTGCATGGGGCTGGTGTGCGTGCGCAAGCAATAGGGCTGACCTTGCTCGTCATTCATGTCCACGTAAAACGTGTCTTGCATGGAACGCGCCGGATGATTCGGTGGGTTGTTCAGCGCAGTGAAGTTGAACCAGTCGTTTTCGATTTCTGGCCCGTCGGCCACATCAAAACCCATGCTGTTGAAGATACTCTCAACGCGCTCCCAAGCCAGTGCAATTGGGTGCAGACCGCCCTGAGCGCGTTGACGGCCGGGCAAAGTCACGTCCAGCGCTTCAGCTTTGAGCTGAGCTTGCAGTTCGGCATCTGCCAAACCCTGACGGCGCGCGTTCAAAGCGGCCTCAATGGACTGCTTGGCCAGGTTGATGGCTGCTCCGCGCGATTTCTTCTCGTCCACACTCAAAGCAGCCATGCCCTTCATCAGCTCGGTGATGCGCCCTGCCTTGCCAAGGAAGAGTGCTTTGGCGTTTTCGAGTTCAGCCGGTGTGGCCGATCCTGTGAAAGCTTTGACGGCGCTGTCAACAATGGAATCTAGTTCGTTCATTCGGGAAACCAGGCGTTCGTGGTGAAAATACGGGAAAAAATTGGAAGAGGCTAATGCTTTGAAGCGAAAAGGGCTAGTGCTTTACAGCGCTAGCCCTTTCATTATTGAATGTGATGCTACTTATGCAATAGCAACTCAATGTCTGCTGAACTTAATTCAAGCAGCCAAATGGGCCTTGACCTGTTTGACGATACCTTCAAAAGCCGGCATGTCGTGAATCGCAATGTCGCTTAACACTTTGCGGTCAATTTCAATACCGGTTTTCTTCAATCCGTTGGCGAATTGGCTGTAGGTCAGGCCGCACTGGCGAGCAGCGGCGTTGATCCGTGCAATCCACAACTGGCGGAAAACACGCTTTTTGGTACGGCGGTCCCTGTAGGCATATTGCCCAGCTTTCATGACCGCTTCTTTGGCGACCCGAAAGACGTTACCGCGGCGGCCGCGAAAACCTTTTGCAAGGGCTAAAACTTTTTTGTGGCGGGCGCGAGCCGTTACACCACGTTTGACGCGAGGCATGGTTGTTCTCCTTGTTCGCAGGTTAATTAAATACCACGACCTGGCAACATCTGAGCCATTGAAACCATGTTGGTTTCATGAACCGAGACAGAGCCGCGCAGATGGCGTTTATTTTTGGTGGTCTTCTTGGTCAAAATGTGACGTTTGAAGGCTTGACCGCGCTTGACGGTGCCACCTGGGCGAACGCGGAAACGCTTTTTAGCGCCGCTTTTGGTCTTCATTTTGGGCATATAAATGCTCCTTCTTCATTGTGCTCGTGAGGCGTGTGCAAACTGATGCACCCTTGTTGGCCCCGAGACACTTATCGTGAAGCTTCATTTTCTGAAGCTTCGCAAATTTTTACCGATTTGTATCAGTGATATCAATCTAACGAATCTATCAAACCAACCTGGTAACCCAAGTAAAGCCACTCACCCATCCAAAAGAATCAGGCCGAGGCCTCAGCGGCCACCTTGGGCGCGCCACCGCCAGACTTTTTCTTGCCTGGCGCAATCATCATGACCATTTGGCGGCCTTCGAGCTTGGGAAACTGCTCCACCACGATCAAATCTGCCAAATCAGCCCGCATGCGGTTCAACAATGCCATACCGATCTCTTGGTGCGTGATCTCACGACCCCGAAAACGCAAGGTGATCTTGCATTTGTCGCCGTCATCCAGAAAGCGCTTGATATTGCGCAACTTGATGTTGTAGTCACCGTCATCGGTGCCTGGGCGAAACTTAACTTCCTTGACTTCAATGACCTTTTGCTTGGACTTCGCGTCGGCCGCCTTCTTTTGCTCTTGGTATTTGAATTTGCCGTAGTCCATCAGGCGACACACAGGGGGTGTCGCGGTGGCGGCAATTTCAACCAAATCAACATCAAGCTCACCTGCCATGCGCAGGGCTTCCATCAGGCTAACGACACCCAAAGGCTCGTTTTCGACGCCTGAGAGGCGAACTTCCGGGGCCATGATTTCCCGGTTCAGGCGATGTTTGCGTTCTTCGCGGTGACGGCGGTCACGAAATTCAGTAGCGATGGCTCAGTCCTTCAAATAATGACTACAAAATCGTAGCTTCTGCATTCAAATTGCCGTATTTCGGCATTGCAGCTTTGCCGCCAACTTCGTCGACGGCAACTTGGGTGCACACCAACCGATCTGGAAAAAGCAGCTCAAAACGGCTTTACGCTGCTTTGATATCGCCGACTAGCTCACAGATTTGTGAGTGATGTCACCTGAGATTTTTTGCACGAATGCATCGAGGGACATCACACCGAGGTCTAAATTGCCCCGGGCGCGCACTGCAACAGCACCAGCTTCTTTCTCTTTGTCGCCAACGACCAAGATATAGGGGAGCTTCTGCATTGAATGCTCCCGGATTTTACGCGTTATTTTCTCGTTGCGCAGGTCAGTGATGACCCTAAGGTCTTGATTTGCCAGAGATTTCCTTAGTTTTGCAGCAATTTCACGACAATATTCGGCCTGCGCGTCGGTAATGCACAGCACGGCGACCTGCACCGGGGCGAGCCAAGTGGGCAGCGCGCCAGCGTGTTCTTCGATCAAAATCCCGATAAAACGCTCCAGACTGCCGACAATGGCGCGGTGCAGCATGACGGGCCTGTGGCGTGCGCCGTCTTCGCCCACGTACTCGGCGCCCAGGCGTTCAGGCATCGAAAAATCGACCTGCATGGTGCCGCATTGCCATTGGCGACCGATTGCGTCTTTCAGGGTGTATTCGATTTTGGGGCCGTAAAAAGCGCCATCGCCGGGTGCAATTTCGAACTCGCACCCCGACGCACGCAGGCAGGCCATCAGCGCTTCTTCGGCCTTGTCCCAACTCTCGTCGGAACCAATTCGCTGGGCAGGACGCGTGGCAACCTTGTAAATGATATTTTTAAAGCCAAAGTCGGCATACACCTTTTGCAGCAGCGTGGTGTAGGCCACGCACTCCGCCAATATCTGCTCCTCAGTGCAGAAAATGTGCCCATCGTCTTGCGTGAAGGCCCGCACCCGCATGATGCCGTGCAGGCCGCCAGTGGGTTCGTTGCGGTGGCATTGGCCAAATTCGCCGTAGCGCAAGGGCAGGTCGCGGTAGCTTTTAATGCCTTGGTTGAAGATGATGATATGCCCAGGGCAGTTCATCGGTTTGAGGGCGTAGTCACGCTTCTCGGATTCAGTCGTGAACATGGCGTCGCGGTACTTGTCCCAATGGCCTGTTTTTTCCCACAGGCCTTTGTCCAAAATTTGCGGGCCTTTGACCTCTTGGTAACCGTTGTCCTGGTAGACGCGGCGCATGTACTGCTCGACTCCCTGCCACAGCGTCCAACCTTTGGGGTGCCAAAACACGGTGCCGGGCGAGTGCTCGTCAATGTGAAACAGATCCAGCTCGCGGCCCAACTTGCGGTGATCGCGCTTTTCAGCTTCTTCCAGCATCGTCAGGTGTTGTTGCAGCTCGTCTTTGGTGGCCCAAGCGGTACCGTAAATGCGTTGTAGCATTTCGTTGCGATGGTCACCACGCCAGTAGGCTCCGGCCAGCTTCATCAACTTGAAGTGTTTGAGCTTGCCGGTGCTGGGCACGTGGGGGCCACGGCACAGGTCTTCAAATTGCCCTTCGCGGTACAGCGACACATCTTCGCCCGCCGGGATGCTGCCGATGATTTCAGCCTTGTAATGTTCGCCCATGCCTTTGAAATACGCCACTGCATCGTCGCGCGGCAGCACGCGCCGCGTCACCGGCTCGTCTTTGTTGGCAAGCTCGGTCATCTTTTTTTCGATGGCGGCAAGGTCATCCAGCGTGAACGGGCGCTTGTACGAAAAGTCGTAGAAAAAGCCGTTCTCTATCACGGGGCCAATGGTGACTTGGGCATCCGGGAAAAGCGCCTTGACGGCATAGGCCAGCAAGTGGGCGGTGGAGTGGCGAATCACGTCCAGACCGTCGCTGTCTTTGGCGGTGATGATGGACAGTGCGCTGTTTTGGTCGATGTTGAAGCTGGTATCGACCACCTGGCCAGACCCTTCGGCCGAATTGATTGACCTGACCTTACCGGCCAAGGCGGCCTTGGCCAGGCCTGCGCCAATGGAAGCAGCGACCTCTGCCACGGTGACCGGCCCTGGGTATTCGCGTTGCGAGCCGTCCGGGAGTGTGATTTGAATCATGGTGAAAACTCTAATTAAAAATTCTGTCAGTCAAGTGGTTGAGCGATGGAGGCCAGGACTCAAGTACACGAAGGGACTGCTTGTACTTGACTCATGACCGCAAACCTGAGGGCAAAAAAAAACGCGGTATCTGCCGCGCTTTGATTTTGAACTTGGTCTGGCCGCGCACAAGGCGCGCGCAGCCGCAACCCTGTAGCTTATGAAAACTGTGCCGATGTAGTTCGCGGTGTCATAACCAGGTTGCCTTTCTCGCTCTTGTTCAGATTGGATGGACTTCATTTTAACCAGATTGACTTGATCTACCTAACTCAACACTTAACCGGTCAAATCAATCAAAAAGTATAGCAAACTATCCATACAATACGGGAGCTAGGTGCTTATTTTATCAATATTTTGTGTTTTTGCCGGTTTTTGACATCCAATATACCCAAATTGGGTATATTGGATGTCAAAACAACAAAAAAGCCCGCTGGCGAACCAGCGGGCTTTTTGTCAATGCTTTGAAATGATCAGTTGATTGGTCGATCAGTGGAACTGCTCTTCTTCAGTCGAGCCAGTCAGCGCCGTCACGCTGGACTTTCCGCCTTGAATCGTGGTGGTCACTTCGTCAAAATAGCCCGTGCCGACTTCTTGCTGGTGCGACACAAAGGTGTAGCCGCGGTCGCGGGCTGCAAACTCGGGCTCTTGCACTTTTTCGACATAGGCGGTCATGCCGCGCTTGACGTAGTCTTGGCTCAAGTCATACATGTTGTACCACATGGAATGAATGCCAGCCAAGGTGATGAACTGGTACTTGTAGCCCATGGCGCCCAACTCGCGCTGGAACTTGGCGATGGTCGCGTCGTCCAGGTTTTTCTTCCAGTTGAACGATGGCGAGCAATTGTAGGCCAGCATTTTTCCGGGGTGAACTTTGTGCACGGCGTCGGCGAACTTCTTGGCAAAGTCCAGGTCGGGCGTGCCGGTTTCGCACCACACCAGGTCGGCATATTCGGCGTAGGCGACAGCGCGAGACACAGCTTGGTCAAAGCCTTTGCGAGTTTTGTAAAAACCTTCTGCGGTGCGCTCACCGGTCAGAAACGGCTTGTCAATCGGGTCGTAGTCGCTGGTCAGCAAGTCAGCCGCTTCGGCATCGGTGCGGGCGATAACCAAGGTGGGCACGCCCAACACGTCAGCGGCCATGCGCGCGGCGATCAGCTTTTGGCAAGACTCGCGGGTTGGCAACAGCACTTTGCCGCCCATGTGACCGCATTTTTTGACGGAGGCCAATTGGTCTTCCCAGTGCACGCCGCCCGCACCGGCTTTGATCATGGCTTTCATCAGTTCAAACGCGTTCAACACACCGCCAAAGCCGGCTTCTGCGTCGGCCACGATGGGCGCGAAGTAGTCGATGTAGTCTTTGCCGCCAGCGTCAATGCCTTTGGAATGCTGAATTTCGTCAGCGCGGCGAAAGGTGTTATTGATGGTTTCAACGACCTTTGGCACTGAATCGACTGGGTACAAAGACTGGTCGGGGTACATCGACGAATAGGTGTTGTTGTCAGCCGCAACTTGCCAGCCCGACAGGTAAATGGCTTTCACGCCAGCCTTGACTTGCTGCATGGCTTGGCCGCCGGTCAGTGCGCCCAGGCAGTTGACGTAATCTTCGGTGTGCAGCAAATCCCACAGTTTTTCTGCGCCACGACGGGCCAAAGTGTGCTCGATAGGGAAAGAACCGCGCAAACGCACGACGTCAGCCGCGCTGTAACCGCGTTTGATGCCCTTCCAACGAGGGTTGGTGGCCCAGTCTTTTTCGAGGGCGGCGATTTGTTGATCGCGGCTCAATTGTTCGGTCAGACTTTGTGGCATGGAAACACTCCTTGAGTTAATGAAAAATCGTCTGGGCTTGAACTGCGTTTAAATCCAATGCAATTCCTTGCCTCTGGGTTTAATTCTAAGTCTTCTATAAGACTCAGACTAGCTCTTATGTCTTATAGAAGACATATTTTTTATTCAATGAAATCAAAGAGATAGGCGAAGTATTCCATATTGTGAGAAGCTGCTTCTCATATTGAGAAATTTTCTTGCAGTGCAGCAATTCAATTTTTCACAATGCGAAAGATAACCATGCGTCGTGAAATTTTGAGACTGTTGCAGCTATTTCGCGGTACTTTCACCCCACTGCGCGGCTCTCAAACCCCATAAAAATGGTTCAGTTTGAGACGCTTTGGGCCTTGCGCCTAGCCCGGCGCAACTCGTGAAGGCAGTAGCCCAACACACCTGCGGCAATGACCGTGATCAACAGGCTGGCAGCTGCATAAATTGACGGGTTCACGCCCCGGCGGGCGTAGCTAAAAATGACCTGAGGCAAGGTGGTCACGCCTGGGCCGGATAAAAATTCTGAAATAACCACATCGTCAAACGACAAGGTGAACGTCAGCAACCACGCTGATACAAAGGCTTGGGACATATTCGGCAACGTCACCAAAAAGAAAACCTGCAGTGGGCGCGCGCCCAAATCCATGGCCGCCTCCTCAATGGATCGGTCGATTTCAGACAGACGCGACTGAATCACCACCGTCGCATAGGCCATGCCCAGCAAGGTATGGCCCAGCACCAAGGTGATCAGGCCTCTCTCTGGCCATCCCAAAGCGCGTTGCATGGCAACCATCAGCAACAACAGCGACAAGCCGACGATGACCTCTGGCATCACCAAGGGCGCACTGACCATGGCCGAAAAAACAGCGCGGCCCCTGAAACGCGCGTAGCGTACCAACGCAAAAGCGGCAAAAGCGCCCAGGATGACGGACAAAGTGCCCGTCAGCAAAGCGACTTTCAAAGACAGAAAAAAACCATCGACCAGCTTTGGGTCGGCTAACAAGGCCTCGTACCAGCGCCACGAAAAACCTGTGAACAAGGTGTCTTGGCGCGTGCTGTTGAAAGAAAACACAATCAAAAAAAACAGCGGCGCGTACAAAAACAAAAATACGGCGGCCAGCCAGAAGCGACCGAATTGGAGCTGTAAAAATTGGGAGGCGCGGCGCATGTCAGGCGGCTTTCGCGGTGCGGTAGTGGTGGTAGGCCGCTAGGGGCACCAAAATGAGCAGAATCATCACCACCGACAAAGCGGCAGCCCGCGGCCAGTTGTTGCTAGAGAACATTTCGTCCCACACAACACGCCCTACCAGGATGTTTTCGGCCCCACCCAACAAGGACGGAATGACAAACTCCCCCACCGCCGGAATGAAAACCAGCATACAGCCCGAAACAATGCCCGCCCGGCTCAATGGAACGGTCACCAGCCAAAATGCCTTCCAGGCGCTGGCACCCAGGTCGTGCGCGGCTTCCAGCAAGCGAATGTCCATTTTAACCAGCGTGGCGTACAGAGGCAAAATCATGAAAGGGCAGTAAACATAGGTCATGCCCACCAGCATGGAAACATCGGTGTAGAGCATTTGCAGCGGCTCGCTCACCAGCCCCGACCACAACAAAAATTGGTTCACTACGCCTTGATCTGCCAGGATGCCTTTCCAGGCGTACACGCGCAGCAGAAACGATGTCCAAAACGGCAACATCACCAGCATCAACAGCACCGGGCGCAGACTGGGCTTGGCTCGCGCCATGAAGTAGGCGAATGGGTAACCTATCAAGAGGCACAAAAGTGTGGTGGCGAAGGCATACCAGAGCGAGGTTTGGTAAGCGGCAGCATAGATCGTGTCACCCCATGACGACGCGTTGCCGCTTTGCCGAAAAATCGACAGGTAGTTTTCCCACTTCAAGCGCCACTGCCAGTCGCTGGGCCATGGGCCTCTGCTCGTGTCTACCAAAGGTGCAAAAGGGTCAATGCCGCCGCCCATGTCGGTCAAACTGATACGAAGCAGAATCAAAAACGGCAGCAAAAAGAAAATTACCAACCACACATAAGGCAAACCGATAACCCAACGGCGTCCATGGATCACAGCAAGAGCTTTCAATGGCGTCGCGTTGGTCGATGTCATGTTCAAAGGCTGCGAAGGGCTTGGCTGCTTCGGCTAGCGAATCAACAGAACCGTTGCGCTGGCGTCCCACCAGAAATAGACGCTGTCGCCCCAGGTCAATGCATGACCTTCCGATGCATCACCCAATTCACCTGCTTTGCCACCTGCCATCGAGCCCTGCTCTGTGTTGGTCGATGTGACTTTGACCAATGATCCATTGGCTGATTCCACAACATAGCTGTTGTAGCTGCCCATGTAGGCGATCTCACGAACCGTGCCGGAAAAGAGGTTTTGGCTGGCGGCCGCATGAAGAGTTGGTTTAAAGGTCGGCTCGGAAATCGGCTTGAATTTCGAGATTTTGACTTTCTCGGGCCGCACGGCAAGCGAGACCAGGTCGCCCAAAGCCGCGTCAATAGAACGGGCTGAGCGAACACCACCCAGCGCGGTCGACACCTCGCAAAAGGCAGCGTCTGCTGTCGTCACACGCCCTTCAAACAGGTTGATGCTGCCAATGAAATCTGCGACAAAACGACAATTCGGGTACTCGTAAATTTCAGTGGGCGTACCGACCTGGACGACTTTTCCATGGCTCATGACAGCGATGCGAGACGCCATGGCCATGGCCTCGTCCTGGTCATGGGTCACCAACACGCAAGTGACGCCCACTTTTTCAATGATGTTGATCAATTCAAAACGCGTTTGCTCCCGCAGCTGTCGGTCCAACGCACCCAAAGGCTCGTCCAGCAGCAACAGCTTCGGGCGCTTGGCCAAACTTCGCGCCAAGGCCACCCGCTGTTGTTGGCCACCCGACAATTGATGCGGTCGGCGCTGCGCCAAGTCACGCAGTTGAACCAAACCCAGCATCTCGTCCACACGCGCCTGCAATACGGCTTTGGGCATGCCCTCGCGCTTTAGCCCAAACGCAATGTTGTCCCAAACCGTCAAATGCGGAAAGAGCGCATAAGACTGAAACATCATATTGACTGGTCTTTCGTAGGGTGCCAAGCCCCCCACGTCAACTCCACCCAAAATCATCGACCCCGAACTGGGTGTTTCAAACCCCGCCAACATGCGCAACAGGGTTGATTTGCCGCAACCCGAGCTTCCAAGCAAAGCAAAAATCTCCCCTTGCCGGATCGACAGCGACACATCGTCCACCGCGACCACTTGATCGAAACGCTTGACCAAGTTGCGGGTTTGTAGAAAACCAGATTCGGTGACATAGGCGGGATGCATGCGCCTACTTGCCCTTTTTGAACAGCGTGAAGACGGCGTTCAATGACTCACGGCCTTCGTTCGTGAAACTGGCTGGTGACACCAGCTTTTTCATGCTGTCGGCATCAAGGTAAATGGTCTTGTCGTTCGCAATCTCAGGCTTCACGCTGGCGACACTCAATTTGTTCGCTGTCGGGTAATTCAGCTCATTGGTCAGCGACGCAGAGACCTCGGGCTTGAGGAAATAATTGACGAACAGCAGCGCATTGTTCGGGTGCTTCGCGTCCTTTGGAATCGCCAGGTTGTCAAAAAACGCGAGGCCACCGGTGGAAGGCACCAGCACCTGAATTTCATTGCCATTTTTGTTTTCGACCGCTCTTGCACGGGCAATGTTCATGTCGCCCGCCCAGCCCAGCGCAACACAGGCTTTGCCCCCGGCCAGATCGTCAATCATGGTGCTCGTGAACAGGCGGACATGCGGGCGCACTTTGGCCAACATCTCGCCAGCCGCCTTGTGATCTGCCGGGTCACTGGAATACGCGCCTTTGCCCATGAAGTGCAGGGCCGGAGGAACGACTTCAGTCGGCGAGTCGAGAAACGCAATGCCACAGCTTTTGAGCTTGGCGGTGTAGGCCGGATTGAACACCAGTTCCCAGGCGTTGGCGGGTAACGCAGTTGAACCCAGCGCCTTGGCAACCTGCGCCTTGTTAATGCCCACCGTTGTGTAGCTCCATGCCCAAGGCACCAGATAGGCGTTGCCCGGGTCGACCACGTTCAACTTACCCATGATGTCGGCATCCAGGTTGCCGATGTTCGACAATTTGGACTTGTCAAGCTTTTGCAGCAATCCGCCTTCGATTTGTGACTTGGCAAACACCGCGCCGGGAACCACCAGGTCGTAACCGCTGCTGCCTGCCACCAACTTGGCCTGCAAGGCTTCATTGTTCTCAAAGGTTTGGTAATTGACTTTGATGCCGCTTTCTTTTTCAAAATTGGCAATCAAGTCTTTGGCAATGTAGTCTGGCCAGTTGTAGATATTGAGAATTTTCTCTTCAGTGACTGCAGGACTTACCGCCAGCGCTACGGGTGTGGCCGCTTTGGCTGAAACCTCGGCAGGCACCTCGTCTTTTTTTGAACATCCTGAGAGCATCAACGCGCTCAACACAGCCAATGCGATGATCCAACAATACTTTTTCATAGTGCCCAATGTGGAAATAAGTGACTCGGTGGTGAATTCGTGAAATCGCGAAGGCGACATTTTGTCATTTTTTGTTGCATGATTTCGCTCTTTAGCGTGACTTGACCTTCAATTGAAATCTTCTCCCCCATCAGGCCTCGCCTACCTTTGTCTGGCAGCCAGCATGGTCTTGGTCGGCATCTACGTGGCTTTGTCCAAACCGCTGGTCGCTGCACTGCCTGTTTTGCTCCTTGCCTGGATCAGGTTTGGCATTGGTGCCGTTGCCATGAGCCACTGGCTTAAAAAGCCAGCAGACGAAGCCCCTGCCACTTTGCAAACCAGGGGGCTGATCTTCCTGGAGTCCTTGCTTGGCAACTTTCTGTTCTCAATTTTCATGCTGTACGGCGTCAGCATGACCAGCGCGGTGTCTGCAGGAATCATCCTGGCCTCCATTCCAGCCGTGGTGGCCTTGATGAGCTGGTTGTTCCTGAGCGAAAAAGTTAACCTGCGCATTTGGCTTGCGGTGGCGTGCGCCGTTGTTGGCATTGCAATTTTCACTCTCTTTAAACCAGCCATTGCCGGTCTGCCCGGTGACCCTCAAGAGGCTCATTCAGTGAGCGAGAGGGCCTTTTGGGGCAATCTGCTCATCTTTGGGGCAGTTCTTTGCGAATCTGCCTACGCCGTCATCGGAAAGCGCCTCACAGGGGTGCTCAAGCCCAAGCGGATTGCATCCATGATCAACCTATGGGGCTTTGCGCTGTCAACCCCCTTTGGTATTTACCTGGCGCTTGACTTTGATTTTCGAGGGATTTCCAGTTCAACTTGGCTGCTGTTGTTGTTCTATTCGCTGGCCGCCAGCGTCTGGAGTGTGTGGCTCTGGATGACCGGTTTGAAGTCGGTTGCTAGCGCCAAAGCCGGCATATTCACCGTGATGCTCCCCGTCTCGGCGGCTCTGACAGGGGTAGTTGCTTTGGGAGAGCGTTTGAACTCCATGCAGCAGCTGGCCTTTGGAATCGCACTCTTGGGGGTGGTTTTAGCCACCTTGCCACCCGGCAAATTGCCCATGCCCAGAGCGACAAAACCGTAAAAAAGCCATGCCTGACATTGCCTTGAGTCATGCTTCTGCTGCAATGCGCGAACATCAAACGACTCGCCGCAAACCGGAAAAACCGACTTCTCAGAGGAGAAACTCAGGTTTTGCGACAAGAAAAAAACAACAGCCTGTCGTGAAAATGTGGTGAAAAAAGTGCATTTCCCCTTGGAAACACTGAGTTTCTCCAGTAGCATCCGCAATGCCAGTGAAGAAGCAGTTTTTCGCTGGTGATTAATCAACTTCTAGAAGGATAATTCAATCATGGCAACTGCAAAAAAAGCACCCGCGAAGAAAGCAGCACCTGCAAAGGCAGCGGCACCCGCGAAGAAAGTAGCTGCGAAACCAGCAGCCAAAGCACCCGCCAAGAAAGCTGCTCCCGCTAAAAAAGCGGCTCCAGCCAAAAAGGCGCCTCCGGCCAAAAAAGTAGCAGCGAAGAAGGCTCCCGCCAAAAAGCGGACCGTCAACGCGGCCTTTATGAAGGCATTGACCCCGAGCGCAGCATTGGCTGCCGTGGTCGGCGCGGCACCTCTGCCACGCACGGAAGTGGTCAGCAAACTGTGGACCTACATCAAGAAAAACAAGCTTCAAGATGCGGTCAACAAACGCATGATCAACGCTGATGCCAAACTGAAAGAGATTTTTGGCAAGATGCAAGTGTCCATGTTCGAAATGGCAGGCTTGATCGGTAAACATCTGAAATAACAGGTGTTTTTGACCAGCTTTTGCTGGTAACCTGAAAGGCCGCACGTATGCGGCCTTTTTTTGCGGCCTTTTTTTTGCGGCCTTTTTTTCACTCTCGCCCATGCTCCGCTTTTTACTTACCCGCTTCAGCCTGGTCATTCCCACCTTCTTAGGCATGACGCTGTTGGTGTTTTTTTTAATTCGTCTGGTTCCTGGCGACCCGATTGAGACATTGGCGGGGGAGCGCGGTATTGACCCAGTTCGGCATGCGGCTTTGCTCAAAGAATACGGTCTGGACCAACCCATATTGGTGCAATACGGCATTTACATTGGCCGCGTTTTGCAAGGTGATTTGGGCAAGTCCATCGTGACCCGCGCCCCTGTTTTAACCGAGTTCACCACGCTGTTTCCGGCCACCATTGAACTCGGCGTTTGCGCTATCGCCTTTGCGTTGCTGATTGGCATTCCTGCGGGGATATTGGCGGCCGTCAAACGAAACTCGATTTTTGACCACGGCGTGATGGGGGTGTCGCTGTCGGGCTATTCCATGCCCATTTTCTGGTGGGGCCTGCTGCTCATTCTGTTGTTCTCGGTGCAATGGGATTTGACACCCGTGTCGGGGCGGTTGGATGTCAAGTATTTCATCGAACCCACAACCGGCTTCTTGCTGATTGACTCTCTTTTATCGTCCGAAAGAGGAGCCTTTCGCTCCACTGTTTCCCATTTGATTTTGCCCACCATCGTTTTGGGCACTCAGCCTTTGGCCGTGATTGCCCGCATGACTCGCTCTGCCATGCTAGAGGTGCTGGGTGAGGACTACATTCGCACGGCACGCGCCAAGGGCCTCTCAGGTCTGCGTGTGGTGTCGGTGCACGCACTTAGAAATGCGCTCATTCCAGTGGTCACCGTCATCGGGCTTCAAATTGGCGTGCTGTTCACTGGTGCCCTGCTGACTGAGACTATTTTTTCCTGGCCAGGTGTTGGCAAGTGGCTGATCGAAGCCATCAGTCGGCGCGACTACCCGGTTCTGCAAGGGGGAGTGTTGCTGGTCGGCGCGGTGGTGATGGTAATCAGCCTTTTGGTAGACATTACCTACGGCATCATCAACCCCAAAATCAGACACCAGCGATGAGCAATTCCAGTGCGTCCCCGCCCCCAAGCGCAGTCACAGCAGAGCCCACTGTGGCGCTCAAACCCTTTGCCGAGTTTTGGGGCTATTTCAGCGCCAACAAGGGGGCTGTAGCGGGGCTGGTGACAGTCATTTTCATGCTCATGCTGGCTCTGTTTGCGCCTTGGCTTGCACCCTACCCGCCTGACCTGACCAACAACGCTGTTTTCTTGAAGCCCCCATTTTGGCAAGTAGGGGGGGCGCTCGCCTACCCCTTGGGAACTGACGCGATAGGCCGCGACATTTTGTCCCGGTTGATCCACGGCGCGCGGCTGTCTTTGGTCATCGGTATTGCCGTGGTGGCCATTTCAGTTCTGGTTGGCACGTTTTTGGGGTTGACCGCCGGGTACTTCAAAGGCATGTACGAGATCGCTGTCATGAGGGCCATGGACATTATTTTGACTTTGCCCAGCTTGTTGCTGGCCATCGTGATCGTCGCTATCTTGGGGCCTGGCATGATGAATGCCATGCTGGCGGTCGCCGTCGTGATCTTGCCGCATTACGTGCGCATCACGCGAGCGGCGGTGATCATTGAGACCTCCAAAGACTACGTGATCGCCGCCCGCATGAGTGGCGCGGGTCATTTGCGCCTGATGCTGAGCGAAATTTTGCCAAACTGCACGGCACCTTTGATCGTGCAGGCGTCCTTGGGCATTTCAACCGCTATTTTGGATGCGGCAGCACTCGGATTTTTGGGCTTGGGGGCACAGCCCCCGTCACCTGAATGGGGCACCATGCTGGCTGATGCCCGCGAATTTGTTCTGCGTGCCTGGTGGGTGGTCACGCTGCCTGGCCTCATGATTTTCATCACCGTGCTGGCGTTCAATCTGTTTGGGGATGGTTTGCGAGACGCCTTTGACCCCAAACTCAAGCGCTGAAAGTTGGCCATGGCACTCCTTGAAATAGAAAACCTCAGAGTCGATTTCCCGTCCAAGACCAGCGTCATGCACGCCGTAGAAGGCGTCAGTCTGTCCTTGGAGGCGGGCGACGTGCTGGGTATTGTGGGTGAGTCTGGGTCTGGCAAAAGTGTGGCCATGATGGCGCTGATGGGCTTGGTGGCGTTTCCGGGCAAGGTCAGCGCCGACCGCATGCGGTTCGATGGCCATGACTTGATGGCCCTGTCGCGCGGGCAGCGAAACCAATTGACTGGCAAAGACTTGTCCATGATTTTTCAAGACCCAACGACCAGTTTGAACCCCTGCTTCACAGTCGGCTATCAATTGGCTGAAACACTCAAACTGCACCTTGGCATGGACGCCAAAGCCGCCAAATTTCGATCCATTGACTTGCTGGAGCAAGTGGGCATTCCCGCAGCCGAAAGCCGCCTGAAGGCCTACCCGCACCAAATGTCCGGAGGCATGAACCAGCGCGTGATGATTGCGATGGCGATAGCGTGCAACCCCAAATTGCTGATTGCCGATGAACCCACCACTGCCCTGGATGTGACGATTCAGGCGCAAATACTGGACTTGCTGCGCGCCTTGCAAAAGGAACGCGGCATGGCGCTGGTGCTGATCACCCACAACATGGGTGTAGTCTCTCAAATGGCCCAAAAAATCGCCGTGATGTACGCCGGGCAAATCATGGAGCAGCGGTCTGCATCGGCCTTGTTTTCGAAGCCGCAGCACCCTTACACCAATGCCCTGATGGCCGCTATGCCCGAACGCAGTGACGGCCTTTCACGCCTTGCCACCATTCCTGGCATGGTGCCTGGGCTGTTTGACCGACCAAGCGCCTGTTTGTTTGCGCCACGTTGTGGGTTGGCGCAAGAGCATTGTCGCAGCCATCGCCCCCTCCTGTTGCCCGACAGTGAAGGGGCGGTGCGCTGCCACTATCCCGCCAGTTCAACCACGCACACACCCGCCATGGAGACTAACGCTTGAATGCCCCTGTCGTCAGCGCCACAGATCTGAAACAAGTCTACAGAGTTGGTCACAGTTTGTTTCGCGCGGGCGAAAACCTGCACGCAGTTGGCGGAATTTCGTTTCGAATTGATGCCGCCAAAACCCTTGCAGTTGTGGGTGAATCTGGCTGCGGAAAGTCAACCCTGGCCCGCATGGTGGCGTTGATTGAAGCGCCCTCGGCGGGTGCCCTGCAATTGGGTGGAGTGGACGTGGTGAACGCCTCGGCGGCAGACCGCCAAAGCCTGCGTCGATCTGTCCAACTGGTGTTTCAAAATCCGTATGGATCGCTGAATCCGCGCAAAAAAATTGGTGCCATTCTGGAAGCCCCGCTCGAAATCAACACCCCGATGAGCGCCCCCGAACGCGAGGAAAAAGCACGGGCCATGTTGGCCCTGGTCGGCCTGCGCCCCGAGCATTACGACCGCTACCCCCACATGTTCTCTGGCGGGCAACGCCAGCGTATCGCCATTGCCAGGGCGCTGATGCTCAAACCGGCTTTGTTGGTGGCTGACGAGCCCGTATCGGCGCTGGACGTCTCCATTCAGGCGCAGGTGCTGAATTTACTGGCAGATTTGCAGCAAGAGCTAGGGCTTGCCTACCTGTTCATCTCGCATGACCTGGGCGTTGTACGCCACATTGCCCACGACGTGATGGTGATGTACTTGGGGCATGCAGTTGAGCAAGGCGAAAAAGCCACCATTTTTGCCAACCCATTGCATCCGTACACCCAAGCCTTGCTGGCCTCTACCCCCGGCATTGTGGGCAGCGACACCGGGTTGCCCCGTATTGTGCTCAAGGGTGAATTGCCGTCACCATTGCACCCGCCGAGTGGTTGCGTCTTTTCTACCCGATGCGCCTACGCGGTTGAACGCTGCCGTTCTGAACGGCCCATCGCGCGGGCTATGGCCGGACGCCAGGTAGCGTGCCATGAGGCAGAGCGATTCCTCAATTCATAAGATTGGGATTCGTGACATGATTGTTCTTTCGTTTTTTTGATTCAAGAAGGAGTTACCCAGATGACCAGAAACTTATTCAAGTTGCCAACCCGCAGACTTGGGTTATCCAAAACCGCCGCGTTGTGCGCCATTGCCCTGCCAGCCCTGATGGCCATGGCACCCGCCGCTGCCAAAACCTTGGTGTATTGCTCAGAAGGCAGTCCCGAGAACTTTTACCCTGGCATCAACACCACTGGCACGTCGTTTGACGCCAGCACCCAAATTTACAGCCGTCTGGTTGAATTTGAACGCGGCGGCACGGCTGTCGTGCCTGGCCTGGCTGAGCGCTGGACGATTTCACCTGACGGCAAAGAGTACACCTTCTTTTTGCGCAAGGGCGTGAAGTGGCACACCAACAAAAACTTCAAACCAACCCGCGACATGAACGCGGACGACATCATTTTTGCCATTGAACGCCAATGGAAAGAAGCCCACCCTTACTTCAAAGTCACCAGCGCCAACCACTCGTACTTTGGCGACATGGGCATGGACAAGTTGATCAAGTCGGTCGACAAAGTCAATGACATGACTGTCAAGATCACCTTGAACAAATCCGACGCGCCCTTTTTGTCGGGCTGGGCGATGGAGTACGCGGGCGTGCAGTCCAAAGAATACGCCGATGCCATGCTCAAGGCAGGCACCCCTGAAAAGATTGACCAGGAACCCATTGGCACTGGCCCGTTCTATTTGGTGCAGTACCAAAAAGACGCGCTCATTCGTTACAAGGCTTTCCCAGAGTTTTACGCGGGCAAAGCCAAAATTGATGACCTGATTTTCTCCATCACACCTGATGCTTCAGTGCGTTGGGCCAAGCTGCAAAAGGGCGAATGCCATGTCATGCCCTACCCTAACCCGGCAGATTTGGACGCCATTCGCAAAGACCCCAAAGTCACCTTGCTGGAGCAGGCTGGCTTGAACGTGGGCTACCTGGCCTACAACACCACCAAGAAGCCATTTGATGACGTGCGCGTGCGCAAGGCAGTGAACATGGCCATCAACAAGCAAGCCATCATTGATGCGGTTTATTTGTCGAGCGGAGTGGCTGCCAAAAACCCCATTCCGCCTACACAATGGTCTTACAACAACGCCATTAAAGACGATCCGTTTGACCCCGCAGCTGCGCAAAAATTGCTCGCGGCCGCTGGTTTGCCCAATGGCTTCACCACCGACTTGTGGGCCATGCCGGTTCAGCGCCCTTACAACCCCAATGCCAAGCGCATTGCCGAGTTGATGCAGGCTGACTTGGCCAAAATCGGCATCAAAGCCGAGATCAAGAGCTTTGAGTGGGGCGAGTACCGCAAGCGGATGCAGGCGGGCGAACACCAAATGGGCATGCTAGGCTGGACGGGCGATAACGGTGACCCAGACAACTTTTTGCACACCTTGCTGGGTTGCGATGCGGCGCGCTCTAACGGCAGCAACGTGGCCAAGTTTTGCTTCCAGCCCTTTGAAGACCTGGTGCTGAAGGCCAAAACCATCAGCAACCCGGCTGAGCGCACCAAGCTGTACGAGCAGGCCCAGGTGATTTTCAAAGAGCAGGCGCCCTGGTTCACTATTGCCCACGCGGTTCAATTGAAGCCTGTCCGCAAAGAAGTGATCGACTTCAAGTTGAGCCCGTTTGGACGCCACAGCTTTTATGGTGTGGACATCAAAGAGTGACCTGAACCTTTAGCGTTTGAACGACGAAAGGCCGCAGTGATGCGGCCTTTTTTCTGATGCAATTCTCGCGTGGTCAGACTTTCAATTTCCATTTGTCAATCTGAGGAGCCGTTCCGTGCAACGTCGAAATCTAACCAAACTCGGTGTCCTGGGCACCTTGACATCCCTTTTTGGAGAAAGTGCCATGGCCGCCAAACCAGCCCCCATTGAAGCCCCATTTGAAGTCGTTGAGGCCAGCGTTGCACAACTGCAAGCGGCCATGCAAACGGGGCAACTGTCTTCAAAGCGGCTGGTTCAGTTGTACCTGGCGCGCATTGCTGCCATCGACAAAGCCGGGCCAAAATTGAATTCGGTGATCGAACTGAACCCCGACGCGGTGCAAATAGCGGTTGCCTTGGACGATGAGCGAAAGCGCAAAGGCCCACGCGGACCACTGCATGGCATTCCGGTTTTGATCAAAGACAACATCGCCACCGCAGACCGCATGCAAACCACGGCGGGCTCATTGGCCCTGGTGGGCGCGCGCTCACCCAAGGATGCCCATGTGGTGGCGCGTCTGCGTGACGCCGGAGCGGTGATTTTGGGGAAAACCAATTTGTCTGAATGGGCCAATATCCGCTCAACGCGCTCGACCAGCGGTTGGAGCGCGCGTGGCGGTTTGACCCGCAACGCCTATGCTCTAGACCGCAACACCAGCGGCTCTAGCTCGGGGTCGGGCGCTGCGGCAGCGGCCAGTTTGGCAGCCATCACTGTGGGCACAGAAACGGACGGTTCCATCATTTCGCCCGCGTCGATTGAAGGCCTGGTGGGCATCAAGCCGACGGTGGGCTTGGTCAGCCGCGCTGGCATCATTCCCATTTCGCATTCGCAAGACACGGCCGGCCCCATGGCGCGCACGGTGGCCGACGCAGCCGCGTTGCTGACGGCGCTGGCTGGCACTGACGCCAACGACCCGGCCACCATTGATGCTGACAAATTCAAGCAAAACTACACCGCAGCGCTGCGCCGTGACGGTTTGCGGGGCAAGCGGGTCGGCATTGTGCGCAGCCAGTTCAGCGGTGCCAATGACCTGGTGGCGGCCGTGGTGGAAGCAGAACTGGCGGTTTTGCAAGCCCAAGGCGCCATCTTGATCGAAATCGCCGAAATCCCCAACACCGCCAAATACGGTGACACCGAATTGACCGTGCTTTTGTATGAGCTCAAAAGCGGCTTGGCTCGCTATTTGGCAAGCTATGCGCCCACCAGCAACATCAAAACTTTGGCTGACGTGATTGCCTTTAACAATCAGCATGCCGCCCAAGAGATGAAGTACTTCAAACAAGAGCACTTTGTGAGTGCCCAAGCCAAAGGCGGCCTGGACAGCCAGGAGTACCTGGAGGCGCTGGCCAACAACCAACGCTATGCGCGAACCGAGGGCATTGACAAAGTCATGGCAGAGAATGAACTGGATGCGCTTGCTGCACCGTCTGGCGGGCTGGCCTGGATGACCGACCTGACCAATGGCGATGCGTCGGGTGCCAGCTTCACATCGCCCGCCGCGGTGGCGGGCTACCCGCACATCACCGTGCCTGCTGGTTTTGTAAATGGGCTGCCTTGCGGTTTGTCGTTTGTGGGCTTGGCCTGGAGCGAAGCCGAGCTGATTGGCATGGCGTTTGCCTATGAGCAAGCATCCTTGCGGCGCAAACCGCCAAAATTTCTAAAGACCGTTAACCCGGCAGGCTAGCGGTTACTGTGCTTGTCGTGCTTGTCGTGCTTGTCGTGTTTGTCGTGTTTGCCTGAATGGTGGTCATCGCCTTGGCCGTTGCGATTGCCACGCCAGCCTGGGTGCTCCACCACATACCGGTCTCTGACCCACTGCTCCTGTACAAAATAAACGGGCTGGCCGCAAGCGTTGTAGCGGCTGCAGTGCTTAGCCCAATGCTTTTGATGGCCAGGTGGCACGTACAAATAAATCGGCTGACGCACCACGGCCACGGGTTGCTGAACGATGATGATGGGCTGCTGGTTGATCAACACAGGTTGGGGGTAGTTGCCAATGTTAATGCGGCCATACACGCCGGGTTGGTTGATGCCAATTGACACGCCGACGCTGGTTTGCGCCGCAGCAGAACCTGCGCCAACGGTGGCGGCCAGTCCCATCAAGGCAGCCAATGCCCATGAGCTTGCTTTTTTCACAGTGATCCTTTGTTTGTTAGGTATGCAATTACAACGCCCGAGCGCAAACCGTTGCCGACGGGCCAAACGTAAGTGTTTGTGAAGTTCGCATGAATTCCCATTGTGAACGGCGTCAAACAGATCCTCGAGGCTGCTCAACCCAAAGTTCGAGACAACTATATTTGCTATAATTTATATAGCACACTATAACCATTATTCGAGAGCTAGAGGCCTTTTTTGTTTAAAATTTGGCATTTCCAGCTCATTTTCCCCAAAAAAGAACCTGCAGGTTCTTTTTTATAGAATTCGACTCTTTTTGTTACCCCAATAGCGGTCACGCAGCGGTTTTTTGTACAACTTGCCAGTAGGCAAGCGCGGCAATGCGGAGTCAAAGTCGATGCTCTTGGGGCACTTCATTTTGGCCAAATGCTGCTGGCAGTAGGCGATGAGTTCGGCCTCTAGCTCCGGCCCGGTGGCAACCCCTGGCACCACCTGCACCACGGCTTTCACTTCTTCGCCCAGATCTTCGTTGGGGACGCCAAACACGGCGGCATCGGCCACCTTGGGGTGAACAATCAGCAGGTTTTCGCACTCTTGCGGGTAGATGTTGACGCCGCCGCTGATGATCATGAAAGTGGAGCGATCTGTGAGAAACATAAAGCCATCGTCGTCCACATAGCCCACGTCACCCACCGTGCTCATTTCGCCATCGGCCGAGCGGGTTTGCGCGGTGCGCTCGGGGTCGTTGAAGTAAACAAACGGGGTGGCGGTTTTGAACCAGATTTCGCCTGGCACACCCTTGGCCGAAGGCTGCATTTGCTCGTCCAGAATGTGCAAATCGCCAATCATCACTTTGCCAACCGTACCTTTGTGGGCCAACCACTCGGCACTGGTGCAGGATGTAAAACCCAGGCCTTCGGTTGCGCCATAGTATTCGTCGATGATCGGCCCCCACCAGGCAATCATTTGCTCTTTGACTTGCACGGGACACGGGGCGGCTGCATGAATGGCAACTTGCATCGACGACAAATCGTATTGCTGTTGCACCGATGGGGGCAGCTTGAGCATGCGGCTGAACATGGTGGGCACCAACTGGCTGTGTGTGACCTTGTATTTCTCAACCAGGGCCAAATAAGCCTCAGGGTCGAAATGCTCCATGATGATGACGGTTGCTCCATTGTGAATCGCCAGCGACACCGCTGCCTGCGGGGCCGAGTGGTACAGCGGCGCAGGCGACAAATAGGTCATGCCCGAACGGTACTTCCACAACTTGTTCAAAAATTGAAAAATGGGCAACTGAAACGTTGGCGGCTCTTCAGGCAAAGGCCGCAAAATGCCTTTGGGCCGCCCGGTCGTGCCCGACGAGTACAGCATGGCCGTGCCCAGTGACTCATCGGCAAGCGGCGTGTCGGGGTAGGCCGCTGTGGCGGTGGCCAAGTCTTGAAACGGTGAATCCGCCGCCGTGCCATCGCAAATCAAAGTCAGGCGAACATTGGGGCATAGCTTCAGCGCGGCCATGGCCACGTCGCGCTTGGCCCTGGACGTGATCAGCACTTTGGATTCGCTGTTGTTCAAGATGTAGGCCAACTCCTCAGCCGTCAAATAGGAGTTGATGCAGGTGTAGTACAGCCCCGCCCGCACCCCAGCCGCGCAGGCTTCAAGGTAGCGGTTGTTGTTCTCCATGAACATGGCGAAATGATCCAGCCGCTGCAGGCCATTGGCGCGAAGCAAGTGCGCCAAGCGGTTACTGCGCCGATCGAGCTCAGCGTAGCTGACGGTCTCGCCGGTGCTGGCCATGATGAAGGCGGCCTGATCGGGTTGGGTTTTGGCGTGAGCGCCTGGGTACATAGCTTTGTCTCCTGTTTTTGTGAGTGGCGGGCGCTTAGTCGACCTCTTGTACAAATCTTAGCGCAACGCCCGCCCAAAGGGTAATTTGAAAACGAGGTGCGCGGGCTGGCCTCCTGTTACCCGTGCGACAGCCGCCAGCCAATGCAATTCCGACAATGGCCCGCAAGGTTTCAAATCCATCCCGAAGGAGCATCGCGTGACAGCCATCAATTCAGTGGTCAGCCTGAACATCGAAGACGGCGTGGCCGTGGTCAGCATCAACTCGCCACCCGTCAACACCCTGTCGGTGGGCGTGCGAGACGGCATGGCCGCCGCGTTTCAAAAGGTCCTGAGGGACACCGCGGTTCAAGCCATCGTGCTGATTTGCGAGGGGCGCACCTTCATAGCCGGGGCTGACATCACTGGCTTTGGCAAACCACCGCAAGGCGCCAGTTTGTTGGACGTTCTGAAGGGCATCGAAGGCGCAACCCAGCATGTGGTCGCGGCCATTCACGGCACGGCGCTGGGCGGCGGTTTTGAAGTCGCCCTGGCCTGCCATTACCGGGTGGCGGTGCCGTCTGCCAAATGCGGTTTGCCCGAAGTGAAGTTGGGCTTGCTGCCAGGTGCTGGCGGTACACAGCGCCTGCCGCGCATTGTGGGAGTGGCGCGCGCACTGGACATGCTGACCTCGGGCGAGCATGTGCGCGCCCAAGCCTGCTTTGACATGGGTTTGATCGACGCCTTGGTGCCCGAGGGCCAGTTGCGTGAATCTGCCATCGCCTTTGCCCGCACACTGATCGCAGAAAAACGCCCCTTGAAGCGGGTGCGCGATCTGCAAGACAAAATGCTTGCCGCGCGGGCTGACTCCAGCGTGTTTGCAGAATTTCGCAAAGCCAATGCCAAAAAATTTCGCGGCTTTGACGCCCCCGACTTCAACATTCGCTGCGTGGAGGCCGCCGTTAACCTGCCGTTTGACGAAGGCATGGTGTTTGAGCGCAAGCTGTTCATGGAACTGATGGCGGGCACCCAGTCTGCCGCGCAGCGCTATGCATTCTTTGCTGAGCGCGCCGTCTGGAAGATCCCCGACGTGCCCGCTGACACCGCCACCCTGCCCTTTGCAACCGTTGGCATTGTGGGCGCAGGCACCATGGGCGGCGGCATTGCCATGAATTTTCTGAATGTCGGCCTGCCCGTCACCTTGGTCGAAACCCAGCAAGCCGCGTTGGACCGTGGCCTGGCCACCATTCGCCGCAATTACGAAGCCACCGCCAAGCGAGGCCGCCTGAGTTTGGCCGATGTTGAAAAGCGCATGGCGCTGCTCACTGGTACCTTGCAACTTGATGCCTTGGCGCAAAGTGACGTGGTCATTGAAGCAGTGTTTGAAGACATGGCCGTTAAAAAGGAGCTGTTCGCTAAGCTCGACGCCATCTGCAAACCTGGCGCACTGCTAGCCACCAACACCTCCAGGCTTGACGTGAATGAAATTGCCTCTGCTACCCAGCGACCGGAGTCGGTCATTGGCCTGCATTTCTTCTCGCCGGCCAATGTGATGCGCCTGCTTGAAGTGGTGCGCGGCGAAAAATCATCCAACGCAGTCATTGCCACGTCCATGCAAATGGCGCGAAACATCGGCAAAGTGGCGGCCCTGGTGGGCGTGTGCCCCGGCTTTGTGGGCAACCGCATGCTGGCGCAGCGCCAGCGCGAGGCACAGGCCCTGATGCTGGAAGGCGCTCGCGTGCAAGACATTGACCGCGTGCTGTTTGACTTTGGTTTTCCGATGGGGCCGTTTGCCATGTCTGACTTGGCCGGGCTTGACCTGGGCTGGACGCGCGAAGCCTCTGCCGGCGCGACGATGCGCGAAAAACTGTGCGAGCTGGACCGCCGGGGGCAAAAAACCAATGCAGGCTATTACGATTACGACGCTGCACGAAAGCCCACTCCGTCGCCTGTTGTGGAGCAATTGATCAAAGTACTGGCCGCCAAAAAAGGCATTGCCCAACGTGCTGTGCCAGACGAAGAAATTTTGCAACGCTGCGTCTACCCGATGATCAACGAAGGAGCCAAAATTCTGGAAGAAGGCAAAGCCATTCGCGCCTCTGACATCGACATTGTGTGGATCAACGGTTACGGCTGGCCCATTTACCGGGGTGGCCCCATGTTTTATGGCGACACGGTAGGTTTGCCCAAGGTCTTGGCGACAATGCAGCAATTCGAAGCCACGCTGGGGGCTGATTTCAAGCCCTCGGCCCTCTTGGTGAAGCTGGCCGCTGAAGGCAAGCGGTTTCAAGACTTGAGCTGATCCGCCAGCCGCTCATTTTCAATTTCCTTCCTCTCATTTTCAAAATAAGGACACCACCATGCGCCAAGCCGTCATCGTTTCTTACGCCCGCACCGGGCTTGCCAAAGCCAACCGGGGTGGGTTTAACAACACCTCGCACATGGCTATTTTGGGCCACGCGATTGAACACGCCGTGCAGCGCTCGGGCGTTGACCCCAAAGAGGTCGAAGACGTGGTGGCCGGCTGTGTGGCCGCCCACGGCAACGTGGCCCGCGCGTCGGCGCTACTGGCTGGCCTGCCAGTCACCACATCGGGCGTCAGCCTGCACCGCGCCTGCTCGTCCGGGCTGAACGCCATTGCCAATGCGGCGCATCACATTGTTGAAGAAGGGGCCAGTGCGGTGGTGGGTTGCGGTGTCGATTCGATCACCAACCAAGGCGGTGGCGGCGGTGGGCGCGACCCGCGTTTGGTCGATATGTACCCCGACTTCTGGATGCCGATGATCGAGACGGCCGATGTGGTGTCAGAGCGCTACAACATCAGCCGCGAATACCAGGACGAGTATTCGCTAGGGTCGCAGCAGCGCATGGCCGCAGCCCAGGCCGCAGGCAAATTCAAAGACGAAATCATTGCCGTCAAAACGCAAATGAAAGTGGTGGACAAGGTCACCAAGGCCGAGTCTTTGGTCAACGTCACCGTGGACCGCGACGAATGCAACCGCCCCGACACCACGCTCGAAGGCCTGGCCAAACTGGAGCCTGTTAAAGGCCCGGGCAAGTGGGTCACGGCAGGCAACGCCAGCCAATTGTCTGACGGCGCAGCAGCCTTGGTCTTGATGGAAGCCAAAGACGCCGAGCGCCGTGGCTTGGCACCGCTGGGGGCCTTTAAAGGCTGGGCCATTGCGGGCTGCCAACCCGATGAAATGGGCATCGGCCCGGTGTTTGCCATTCCGCGCCTGCTTGGGCGCCACGGCCTGAAAATTCAAGACATTGACCTGTGGGAGCTGAACGAAGCCTTTGCCAGCCAATGCCTGTACAGCCGCGACAAACTGGGCATTGACCCCGCCATTTACAACGTAAACGGTGGCTCCATCGCCATTGGCCATCCGTTTGGCATGACCGGCGCACGCCTGGCCGGCCACATTTTGCTGGAAGGCCGACGCCGCAAAGCAAAACATGTGGTGGTGTCGATGTGCATTGGCGGTGGCATGGGGGCCGCTGGTCTGTTCGAAGTCTACCCAGGCTAGGGCCATGGCAGACCCTACAAAAGGCAGACTGAAAGGCAAAGTCGCCGTCATCACAGGCGCGGCATCGGGCATCGGCTTGGGCACCTTGGAATTGTTTGTCGCAGAAGGCGCGCAAGTCGTTGCGGCAGACGTGCAAGACGCCGCAGGCCAGGCACTGCAAGCCAAGTACCCGCAGGCGGTGCGTTTTGTTCATTGTGACGTGACGGTGCCCGCGCAGATCAAGGCGGCGATTGACCTGGCCGTTGCAGCGTTTGGCGGGCTGGACATTTTGTTCAGCAACGCAGGCAGCGCAGGGTCGATTGCCGGGGTGGAGACGTTTGACGCCGAGGGATGGGACCAAACCCAAGCCTTGCTGCTGCGCTCGGTGGCGGCAGGCGCCAGTTACGCGACACCCCACATGCGGGCGCGCGGAGGCGGGTCGATCATCAACACATCGTCCATTTCAGCCCTGCAAACGGGTTACGCGCCAATTGCCTATTCGGTGGCCAAAGCGGGCGTGCTGCACTACACGCGCATGGCGGCCACCGAGTTGTCGCAGCACAAAATTCGAATCAACGCGATTCTGCCGGGCTTCATTTCGACCTCGATTTTTGGCAACGGATTTGGCCTGGGGCTGGAAGAATCGCGTGAGTTGGGGCAACTGATTTCAGAGCGCAGCGGCAGCGCCAACCCCATTGGGCGATCCGGCCAGCCACATGACATTGCCCAGGCTGCGCTGTTTTTTGCATCGGACGCGTCGAGCTTTGTGACGGGCACGCACCTGACGGTGGACGGTGGCATCACCATGGGGCCACGCCATTCCTGGGACCCCGCAACGCCTGGCCCAATGCAAACGGCGCTGGGCATCAGCCGCGAGCAGATTGCAGTGATGCGGGAGGCGGGCCGGGCCAAGGTGGACAAGACAGTCTGAATTCAGAATGCTATTATAAATATAGCAACAAAAGACCATTTTATGAAGGCCAGAGGCCCAATTCATTCGTATTTTGGGCTGCTCAGACTAAAATTAACCTGCAGGTTAATTTTTGAAGAAAAAGCCGCTTTTTTGACCTGTCGCCCCTTCGGGCAATGCGCCGGTCACTGTTGCTGACACGACAGGTCAACCCGGCGCAAATCGGTTAAATTTCAACCCATCCGCTATGACTCAAACCTAGCTAGGCTTGCATCCCCAAGCCGACGGGTCAAGCGATACCTCCGGAGCATCACCATGGACATGAATTATTCCCCCGCCGAACTCGCCTTTCGCGACGAGGTGCGCGCTTGGCTGGCTGGCAATTTGCCTGCCGACCTGAAGGCCAAAGTTACCCATTACCAAGAACTGTCTCGCGCCGATTTCATTCGGTGGCACAAAATTTTGGCGGCCAAAGGCTGGTCGGTTCCGCATTGGCCGGTCGAATGGGGCGGCACCGGTTGGGACAACACCCAACGCTATATTTTTGACGAAGAATTCGGCCTGGCAGGCGCACCCGGCATCCCGCCGTTTGGCCCGCTGATGTGCGCGGCCGTGTTGCACAAATTTGGCACCACCGAGCAAAAAAACCGCTTCTTGCCACGCATCCGCGATGGCGAAGATTTTTGGGTGCAAGGCTATTCAGAACCCGGCTCGGGCTCTGACTTGGCGTCGCTCAAGACCCGGGCCGACCGCCAGGGCGACCACTACCTAGTTAACGGTCAAAAAATCTGGACCACTTTGGGCCACTATGGTGACTGGATTTTTTGCCTGGTTCGCTCAGACTCCACATCGGCCAAGCGGCAAGAAGGCATCAGCTTTTTGCTGATCGACATGAAAACCCCCGGCATCACCGTGCGCCCGCTAATTTTGATGGACGGCGGCCACGAGGTGAATGAAATCTTTTTTGAAAACGTCAAGGTGCCGGTGGAGAACCTGGTGTTTGAAGAAAACAAGGGATGGACGGTGGCCAAGTACCTGCTGGGCCACGAGCGCATGGGCAGCGCCCGCACAGGGGCCTTGCGCCGCGAGATGGCCGCGCTGCAGGCCCTGGCCGCGCGCGAGTCGGTGGACGGCCATTCGCTCATGCAGGACACCCGCTTTCGCGACCGCATTTCTCGCGCCGAGATCGACCTGGACGCGCTGGAGATCACCGCGCGCCGCTTTTTGGACAAAATGCGTACGACAGGCCAGCCCCCGGGGGCGGACGTGTCGATGCTGAAAATCAAGGGCACCGAAGTGCAGCAGCGCATCACCGAGCTGATGATGCAAGCCGTGGGGCCCGACGCGCAGCCTTTCAAAGCGGTCGATGGCGGCAAGGTAGACGCCTACCACGCCCGCATGTCGCCACGTTACTTCAATTACCGCAAGGCTAGCATTTATGCGGGTTCCAATGAAATTCAGCGAAATATCATCGCCAAAATGACACTCGGTCTTTAGGAAAAAACCATGGATTTTGAATTCAACGAAGAGCAGCAACTGCTGGCCGACTCGGTCACCAAATACCTTGCTGCCAATTACGATTTTGAAGCGCGCAAAAAGCTGATTCGCTCAGCCGCTGGGTACAGCCAACCGGCCTGGAACATGCTGTCTGAAATGGGCTTGCCCGCCATTGCATTCACGCCGGAGGCCGGTGGCTTTGGCGGTGGTGCTGTGGACATGATGGCCGCGATGGAAGCCTTTGGCGAAGCGCTGGTCATCGAGCCGCTGCTGGACCATATTGCGCTGGCCTCGCGCCTGGTCGCCAAAACCGCAACGCCTGCACAGCAAGCGGCGCACTTGCCAGCACTGCTGGACGGCAGCCGCAAGGCCACCCTGGCCTACCTGGAGCGTGGCCGGCGCTACGCTTTGAATGCGGCAACCACAACGGCCGACAAAACCGCCGACGGCTGGACGCTGAACGGCGAGAAAGTGGTGGTGATTGGCGCCCCGTTGGCTGATGTGCTGATCGTCTCGGCCAAAACATCAAGCGGAACCCAATTATTTTGGGTCGATGCCAAAGCGCCGGGCGTCAGCATCAGCGGCTATTTGACGGTAGACGGCCAGCGCGCAGGCGACGTGGCTTTGGTCAATGTCAAACTGGCAGCCGATGCGCTGCTGGGCGACACAGCGAAAGACGCGCTGGGCGCGATGGAAGAAGCGGTCGACTTCGCCACCGCCCTGCTCTGTGCTGACGCGGTAGGCGCCATGAAATACGCTTGCGACGCCACGCTTGAATATCTCAAAACCCGCCAACAATTTGGTGCCCCCATTGGCGCATTCCAAGCCTTGCAGCACCGCATGGTGGACATGTTCATGGCCTGCGAGCAAAGCCGCTCCATGGCCATCATGGCGGCCTGCCGGGTTGACGCGGCAACGGGCGCTGATGCCGATACGGCCACTGCCCGCAAAAAGGCCGTGTCCTCGGCCAAGGTTTTCATTGCCGACGCGGCCCGCCTGGTGAGCCAGGAAGCCGTGCAACTGCATGGCGGCATGGGCATGACCGAAGAGCTAAAAATTTCGCACACCTTTCGCCGCCTCACCGTGTTGGCGCAGCGGTTTGGCGATGCAGATCACCACCTGGCGCGGTATTCGGCGAGCCACTGACAGCTTGACATAGGGACATTGAGGACGGCACTCCCCTGCAACAGGGGACGCTCGCGTTTGCAACAGCGGGCGCTCGCCCCCGCAACGGGGGTAGTTCGCCCTGCATTGGCGGCGGTGCTGCGCTTGCCCGTACACTTCGGGCGTTCAGTTTTTGCAGTTAACCCTCTTGCCCTACTCTTCATGACCACCTACGACCTCTACGCCATTGGCAATGCCTTGGTAGATTCTGACTACGAAGTCACCGACGCCCAGCTGCAAACCATGAAGGTCGAAAAGCGCCACATGACCCTGATCGACGCGCCACGCCGCGCCAAGCTGCTGGCCCACGTCAAAGGCGTCAAAACCCGCAAAAGCGGTGGCGGGTCGGCTGGCAACACGGTGGTGGCGCTGGCGCAATTGGGCGGGCGAGCGTTTTACTCGTGCCGGGTTGCCAATGACGAACTGGGGGCGTTTTACGCGGCGGATTTGGAGGCGAACGGCGTGGACAGCAATTTGAACCCCACCAGCCTGGCCGAATCAACCCATTTGAGCCAAACCGGCGAATGCATGGTCATGGTCACGCCCGATGCCGAACGCAGCATGAGCACCTATTTGGGCGCGACGGCCGACCTTGACGCCACCGCTTTGAACGCCACAGCCATTGCCGATGCCAAGGTGTATTACATGGAAGGCTACCTGGCCGCGTCACCCACCGGGCTGGACGCAGCCATCAAAGGCCGGGCCATTGCCAAAGCTGCGGGCGTGAAGCTGGCCGCGACCTTGAGCGACATGAGCATGATCAATTTTTGCCGCCCTGGCCTGGAAGCCATGTTGGGCGCGGGCCTGCACAGTGAATCCAACGACGCCCTGGATTACCTGTTCGCTAATGAAGAAGAAGCGCAAACCTGGTGCGGTACCAAAGACCTGCAAGTCATTTGCGAACAGTTAAGTCAACGCGCCCGCGTGGTGTGCCTGACGCGCAGCGCCAAAGGCTGCATCGTGCTGGAAGGCGGCCAGCAAACCGCCGTGCCAGCCGCCTTGGTCAAAGCCATTGACACCAATGGCGCAGGCGACATGTTTGCCGGGGCGTTTTTGTACGCCGCCACCCAAGGCCACAACCCAGTGCAAGCCGCGTGGCTGGCAAACCAGGCTGCGGGGCAAGTGGTCAGCCAATTTGGCAATCGCTTGACGCGCAACGCCATGGACCTGCTGAAGACGGGTTTCAGCCAGCACTTGGCGCACTAAACCGGGCGTGCCCCCAATTTTGGGGGCGCGATCACCGCCAAATACCGCCTTCCGCTGGCAATTGGCCAGCCTTGCGCCTTGCATAGCGTGGCACTTGGCGCTAACCTCAAGCTCTGATGCCATTGCCCACCCCCCCTACCTCGCCTTCGCCTTAGCCTTCGCCCTCGCCCTCGCCACAGGCCGCTCAAAAGGGCGGGCGTGCAGCCAGCTCGGTCTTGCCCATTTCCGTCGCCATTCTGGAAGACGAAGTCCACGTTCGCAAGCTGCTGGAGCAAGCCGTTTTGTCAGACCCCGGCATGGCTCTGGCCTTCAGCGCCCAAACCGTGGCCGAAGCCAAAACGCTCGCGTTGACCCAATCCGCCCAGGTCTATCTGGTTGACCTGGGTCTGCCCGACGCCGATGGCCGCGACTTCATTCGCTGGGTCAGCGCCAACCAGCCGGGAGCCTTGAGCATGGTGGTCACCGTGTTTGGCGACGACGAACACATCGTCAGCAGTTTTGCCGCAGGGGCCGTGGGCTATTTGCTGAAGGACGCGCCCTCCAGCGAAATCGCGCAGCACATTGCCGAATTGGTGGCTGGTGGCTCGCCCATCAGCCCCAGCGTCGCGCGGCGCGTGTTGCAACATTTCAAACCCGGCTACAACTCCAATCGGATGCCTTTGGAAGCGGCAAGCCCGGCTGCCAAACTTGTCAGCGACCCGGTGGACAACCCTTTGAGCGAGCGCGAACACGAGGTGCTGCGCTTGATTGAAAAAGGCCTGACCTACGATGAAATCTCTCAGGTCTTGGGCATCACCTGGCACACCGTGACCAGCTATTTGCGCCGGGTTTACCAAAAGCTGGAAGTCAATTCGCGTGGCGAAGCGGTGTTTGAGGCGCTGCATCGGGGATTGCTATAGCCCGCCCTGGCGCTTTTTTGCCCTGCGCTTCCCGCCCAAGTGCATGGCGACACTTTACTTGTCAGCTTGGTTTGCTTGGCTTGGTACTCATGTCGGCCTTGCAGGCACACGGCGCGCAGGCGGCCACCACCCCTGCACCCCCAAACGTCCCCATACTGATCGAGTCCGTCGCACTTTCATCAATTGACCGGCCCCAAGCGCCCGAGGTCGTTCAACTGCCCGTGCGCAGCTACCGCCCGCAACGCGTGCTGGAAGGTTTTGAAGCCACGGCCAACTTCACGCTGCCAGCGGGTTTTTCCCAAACGAACTGGGTGGTTTTCGCAGAGCACTTGCAAGACGGCGGCAGCGTGAGCGTGAATGGCATAGAGATAGGACGCGTGCCCACCAACACCGCTGACTTCACAGTCCGCCACTTACGACCCTTCTTGTTTGACATTCCGCCCTCTGTTCTAAAGGAGGGCAACAACACGCTCGTGCGTCAATGGAAAGCCCGAGAAAGCCAGCTGATGCTGTCGCGCATGGCCCTGGGGCCCAAGTCCATCATCGAGCCCCTTTTTGACAGGCGGTATTTTTGGCGCCACACCATGGCCATGGTGTCGCTGGTCTTTGCATCGGTGATTGCGCTGATTTTGCTGGGTCTTTACTGGCAAAACCGCAGCATGCCGCAATACCTTTGGGTGGGTGCCAGCGCCATGGGCTGGGGCATTTTGAATCTGGCCTACTTTTCGACCCCTATCCCCGCAGCCCTGTACGCCTACTGGCAACTCGCGGTTCACTGCGGCATTGCAGCATTTTCCATTGGTGGCAATTTGTATTTACTCAAAGACTGTGACGCCAGCACCAAGCGCTTTTGGCAGTTCAGCCGCGCCTGGACTGGACTTTTCTTGATCGCCTACCTGATCAACTACGCAGTTACAGGCAGTACCTACTTTCAAACCTACACCACCGTTTGGCACTTTGGGCTGGCCGCCAGCGGCCTCTACCCTATTGCGATTTTGGTTCGAAGCATCTTCAGAACCCGGCGCACAAGGCATATCGCCTATTTGTTGATCACCGTGGCGACCGGAAGCGCTGGCGCACTGGATGCCGCCACCATCAGCGGCAACTGGACTTCAGCGCCCACCGGCTACCTGCTGCAAACCGTGGCACCCATTTGGTTCATCGGCATTTGCCTTGCGCTCATCACCGACTTCACCCGCTCGCTGCGGGCGCAGCAAGAACAGCAAAAGACCCTGACCGATCAGCTGGCCACCCAAAAGATTGAACTCGAACGCCTGCACGCACAGGCCAGCGCCGCGCAGGAGATTCAAGCCGCCACTGCAGAGCGCGCCCGCATCATGCAAGACATGCACGACGGCCTAGGCTCGCAACTCGTCAGCTCACTGGCCATGGCTCAAAGTGGCGACCTGAGCGCCACCCAAACCTACGATTTGCTGCGCAGTTGCATTGACGACCTGCGCCTGGCTATCGACACCGCCAGCGACTCGCGTGACCCCCTTAGTCTGGCGCTGGGCAACCTGCGTTTTCGCATGGAGCCGCGCCTGAAAGCGGCTGGTATTGCCCTGCGCTGGAACACGCTGAATTTGAGCGACACCCTGCCGCTGCCACCGCAAGCCCAGTTGCCCCTGCTTCGAATCATTCAAGAAAGCATCACCAACACCCTGAAGCACGCCAACGCCAAGACCCTGAGCGTGCAAGTGGCCAGCACCGCCACCACTTTGCAAATTGACATTGCGGACGACGGCTGTGGTTTTGACGTGGCCACAGCCCGCCAAAGCGCGCAGGGCAAAGGGCTCAATAGCCTGGCCAAGCGCGCCCGCGTGCTGGGGGCTTCGCTTGAGCTGAGCAGTTCGCCCGAAGGCACTCTGACACAGCTGCGGTTGCCCTTGGCGCAGATCGCCCCAGTTTTGGGTGCAAATTGAAAGTTCATATCACCGGTGATATGACTTTCAGTCATTTTTCGCAAAATGGTGGTTTTTTGCCGTTTTTTCAATAAAAACAGCCTCTAGCTCTCGAATTTATTCAATAATTTGTTATATTAAAAATAGCGAACAGATCGAGCGAGTTTGACCCCATTTTTGGGTCTACCAGGGCCTGCTCGAACGGCGAACAATCAAACTCAACCTCTCATCGAAATCAAGCTCTTGACAACCAAGTCCGCGACAGAGGCGGCGAACAGACTGTTCAATACTTCACTTGAGGGCAGCCCCATGCGAACCGAATTCACACGACAGACAGGTTTTAGCCAACGGGTCGGTCTAATCAGCAGCTTGGCGCGACGAGTTGCAACGACCGCCGGACTGCTGGCCTTGTGGAGTACCGGGGTGGCTTTGGCAAACGTGGGGCCGCAGTCTGGCAGCTTTCTCACAGGCTTCAGCGGCGACAACCCAGAGTTGGACGGCAACTCCAACCCCGTGTGTTTTGAAGATGTGCGCGTTCTGCCCGAATCAGACGTGGGCGGCACAGTCCCTGAACCGGGTAGTGCAGGCTTGCTGCTGCTTGGCCTGGCATTCTTGGGCCGGGCCAGTGGCAAAGCCACGAGCCGATCATTTTGGCGGTCATCTTTTGCGACGGTGGGGTTGACGGTTGCATTCAGTGCCAACGCATTCGTAACCTTCGGACAGACTTTTGGCCTTGCAAATCATGAATTCAAATGGGGTGATAGCCGCCTGCCTGGCACATCAGGGGGCACCGTCACTTACAGCTTTTTGCCGGTTGGAACGGAGTGCTCGACCTTCGTTCAAACGGCAGGTTTGGGCAGAAGTTGCCGCGCAGAGGACCCGCTGGCCGTGTTCGGCTCGGGCTTTGAGAGCGTTTTCTCCAGCGTTTTCGAGTCCTGGTCGCAATGGGCCCATATTGACTTCGTGCAGGTCGCCGATGACGGCACTCAGTCCGGGCGTGATGGCGCTTCAGCATCCACCGGCACCATCAGAATCGGCACGGCCAGCTACGACAGGCGGACGTTCGGCGTCGGTTTTGCCAACTTTGGCGGAGGCAATGGCAAAGGACTGGACGGCGATGTTTTGCTCAACAGCGTCTACAGCTCCGAGTTCATACGCGACCCAACTTTTTTGATCGGATTGAGCTTGCATGAAATCGGCCACGCTTTGGGCTTGGCGCATTCAGATGTTTTTCTGTCCACCATGTCGGCGTTTGGCCCGTTCTTTGACACTATTCAGCCCGACGACATTGCCGGAATCCAGTTCATTTACGGGGCCCGCGTAGCCAGTGAAGTGCCCGAACCCAGCGGCTTGGCGTTGACGCTCGCTGGGCTTATGTTATTGGCAAGGAATTTCCAACGCAGAAGACGCGCAGTGCCAACGAACTGGGTCAAACCGTTCGCTTCAGCGCCGCCTGGGTGATGGCCGACAGCGTCCCTCGCGTGGTGATGACTTCAGGGTCTAGCATCATCTCGATCAAAGTGCCTTCGCGCCGCGATAACGCGTCCAGCAAGGCGGGTTCGAACTCGGCGGTTTGCGTGACCCTCACGCCCGCGTAGCCGTAAGCCCGCGCCAGCGCCACAAAATCAGGGTTGACCAAGGCCGTGCCCGCCACGTGCTGAGGATAGTCGCGCTCTTGGTGCATGCGAATGGTGCCGTACATGCCGTTGTTCAAGAGCACGATGATAGTTTTGGCACCGTACTGCGTGGCGGTGGCCAGTTCTTGCCCGTTCATTAAAAAGTCGCCATCGCCCGCCATGGTCAACACGACTCTGCCTGTGGTGATGGCAGCGGCAATGCCGGCGGGCACGCCGTAACCCATAGCCCCATTGGTGGGAGCGAGTTGGGTCTTGAGGCCTTTGACCAAACCGTGGTGTTTGAAGAACCGGTGCACCCAACTTGCAAAATTGCCAGCGCCATTGGTCAACACCGCATCGGGCGGCAAATGTTTTTGCAGGCTGGCGACGATGGCGGGCATGTCGATAGCACCGGGCAAGCTTTGCGGCGTGAAGTTGGCCAGATAGTCGGCGTTGCAGGCTTGGGTCCAGTCGTCCCACGGCAGGTTCACGGGCGCTGTTAACACTTCAAGAGAGCGCGCGGCGGCGTTCATGGTCGATTGAATGGCCAGGTCAGCCTGGTAAACGCGGTTTAGCTCTTCAGCGCTGGCATGAAAGTGCACCAGCTTTTGCTTCGGTCTAGGCGCTTGCAGCCAGCCGTAGCCACCCGTGGTCATCTCCCCCAAACGTGGGCCAATGGCAATGATCAGGTCGCTGGTCAACAAGCGCTGTGCCAGTTTGGGGTTGATGCCAATGCCCACGTCACCCGCGTACTGTTCGTGAAAATTGTCAAAGGTGTCCTGAAACCGAAACGCATTACCCACGGGCAGCTTCCAGTTTTCGGCAAAACGCTGCAAGGCTTGGGCTGATTGCATGGTCCAACCGCCGCCGCCTGCCACCACAAACGGGCGCTCGGCTTTCAGCAACATTTCACGCAAGGTGCGCAAAGAGCCGGGGTCGCTCCAGGCTTCAACCGCGTCCACACGGGGCATGGCTTGAGGCATGGCACCCGATGCCTGGGCCGTCACCACGCTTGCCAGCATGTCTTCAGGCAGGATCAACACCACCGGGCCAGGGCGGCCGTTCATGGCCGTGGCGAAGGCGCGCGCCACGTACTCAGGAATGCGCCTGGCGTCGTCGATGCGCTCGACACGCTTGGCCATGCCGCCCGTGCTGGGGCCAAAAAAGCTCAAGAAATTGACCTCTTGAAACGCCTCGCGGTCGCGTGTGTCGCTGGCCACGTCGCCGACAAACAAAATCATCGGGGTTGAGTCTTGAAACGCCGTGTGCACGCCGATAGACGCGTTAGTCGCCCCCGGGCCACGTGTCACAAAGCAGATACCCGGGCGCCCTGTCAGCTTGCCACGCGCCTCGGCCATGTAGGCGGCACCGCCTTCCTGGCGATTGACGATGAACTTGATTTTGTCAGCATGGGCATGAAAGCCATCCAGCACCGCCAAATAGCTTTCGCCAGGCACGCCAAACGCGTGGGTCACGCCCTGGGCAATTAAACACTCGACCAACAGGTGGCCGCCGATTTGAGGGGATTGAAGCTGGGTCATAGCCATCATTGTGCCGTGTCAATTGACGGGCAACTTGCCTGCGCCTTAACCGTGTCATCGGCGACAGGTAGGTTTATCTATTTCGAGCTAGACTTGTCTGAAAACCAGCCCGAGAACCTGCCTAAACCCGTCCAAGACTCGCATCGCTTGGCCCCTTCCCACTTCAAACGAGACCCCTTCCGTGACCACTGCCACTTCAGCACCTCAGTCTATCGTTGACAACGCCACCGCCCGTTTTGGCAGCGGCAAAGAAGTTCGCCGCCTGGAAGATGACCTGCTACTCAAAGGTCTGGGGCAGTTCACTGACGATGTGGCCCCAGAGGCCCAGACGTTTTTGATGTTTTTGCGCTCGCCCTACCCGCACGCACGCATCAACGCCATCGACACCAGCGCCGCCAAAGGCATGCCGGGCGTGCTGCAAGTCGTGACGGGGGCGGACATGGTGAAAGCAGGGGCCAAACCCATGCCCGGTGTGGCGGGATTTAAAAGGGCTGACGGCACCGATGCCCGGTCTGCGCCGCGCTACGCCATGGCCGTGGACACGGTGCGTTTTGTCGGCGAAGCAGTGGCTGCCGTGGTGGCTCAAACGTTAGCCGAAGCCCGTAACGCGGTTGAGGCGATTCAGGTCGATTACGACGAGCAGCGCATGGCCGTGCACCTGGACGATGCCATGGCCGCCGGTGCGCCCTTGCTGTGCGCCGATTTGGGCGACAACATTGCAGCCGAAATTCGCCATGGCAAAGCCCAAGCCACGACCGAAGCCTTCGCCCGCGCCGCGCACGTCGTCACGTTGAACTTAACCAACCAGCGTGTCGCTGCCTTTTCAGTCGAACCGCGCACCGTGCTTGACACCTTTGACACCGCAACCGGGCGCTTGACCATTCGCATGAGCACGCAAATGCCCTCGGGCGTGCGCGACACCGTGTGCGGCGTGTTGGGCATTGCCCCCGACAGCGTGCGCGTGGTGGTGGGCGACGTGGGTGGCGGCTTTGGCATGAAAACCGGCGCTTACCCTGAAGACATTGCGATTGCCTTTTGTGCGCACAGCCTGAAACGCTCGGTCAAATGGGTGGCAGAGCGCGGCGAAGAATTTTTAAGTAGTGCGCATGGCCGCGACGTGCAATCCCACGCCGAATTGGCGTTGGACGTGAACGGCAAAATTTTGGCATTACGGGTGCAATCCAATGCCAACGTGGGCGCTTATGCCACCGGTGTGGGCATTGCGATTCAGCTGCTGATCGGCCCCTGGGTGCAAACCAGCGTTTACGACATTCAGACGATTGACTTTCATTTCAAGGCGGTGCTGACCAACACGGCACCCACCGGTGCGTACCGGGGTGCTGGCCGCCCTGAAGCGATTTACAACATCGAGCGGCTGATGGACGAAGCCGCCCGCCAAATCGGCATGGACCGGGTGGAACTGCGCCGACGCAACTTCATCAAGCCTGAGCAAATGCCCTACAGCAACCCGATGGGCCAGGTGTACGACACGGGCAAGTTTGAACACATCATGAACCAAGGCCTGTCACTGGCTGACTGGACGGGTTTTGACGCCCGCGCCACAGCATCAAAGCAACAAGGCAAATTGCGTGGATTAGGAATCGCCACCTTTTTGGAATGGACGGGCGGTAACGCCCTGGAAGAAAACGTCACCGTGACGGTCAAACCCGAAGGCGTCATCGAAGTTTTTTCAGCCGTGCAAGCCATGGGCCAGGGCATTGCCACCAGCTTGACCCAGTTGGTGGTGGACGCGTTTGGCGTACCGGTTGAAAAGGTGCGCATCGTCCTGGGCGACACCGACCGGGGCAACGGTTTTGGCAGCGCCGGGTCGCGCTCGATCTTCACGGGCGGCTCTGCCGTGCTGGTCGGGTCTGAAAAAACCATCGACGCTGCCCGCCTGCTGGCCGCCAAAGAGCTAGAAGTTGCCCCTGATGACATCACCTACAGCAACGCCGCGTTCAAGGTGAATGGCACCGACCTCAGTGTGGATCTGTTTGCACTGGCGGCCCGCCAAAGCGACCAGCGCATTCACGTGGCCTCCAGCACCACGGCCGCTGGGCCGACGTGGCCCAATGGCTGCCATGTGTGCGAGGTCGAAATCGACCCCGGCACCGGGCATGTCGAGGTGGTGGCCTATGCCTCGGTCAACGACGTGGGCCGCGTCATTAACCCCATGATCGTGCGCGGCCAGTTGGATGGTGGCGCGGTGCAGGGCCTGGGCCAAGCGCTCTGCGAGCACCTGATTTACGACCGCGAAACGGGCCAATTGCTCACTGGCAGCCTGATGGACTACTGCGCACCACACAGCGACATCATTGCGCACCTCAAAAACGAGATGGACCAGTCGATCCCCTGCAAAAACAACGTCCTGGGCGTGAAAGGCGTGGGTGAATTGGGCACCATTGGCGCAACGCCAGCCGTGGTCAACGCGGTGGCCGACGCCTTGGCCCGCAATGGCATGAAGGCCAAAACAAGCCGGGTTCAAATGCCCATGACCCCGTCGCGCATTTGGGAGCTGCTGCAGGCGACGTAATTCGCTTGCCGCTGGCTCACATCAGCTAACGCGGCATGGACACGCCGCATTGCCAGCACTGGTCAAACCCGCCTTCGACCAGTTCACCGCACACGCAGTGCCACCGGTGCTGCGGCACATGCTGCAAATCGTGCAGCAAAGTGCGCGCCCGCGGCTCTTGCTCGTTGTGGGTGATCCACACCTCAGGCAGGCACTGATCGGGCGGCAGCTCGCCCATCATGCCACCCAAGTACTGGCGCTGAACGCTGGCGACAATGCCCTCGGTGCCCAGCGCGTCTGCCCACAGCGTGGCAATCGCAAGGTTGGGGGCCTGCGTCAGGCGAAGCATGACGCTTCAACAGTTCTTAGGCGAAGCATGAAGCATCAATGGCCACCGGACTCAATTCGAGCCCGCACGCAACACATCCGCGTCCAGATGAATCAATCGAAGCGCAGCGCCCTGGGTGTAGCCAAGCAAGTAAGGCCTGCCGCTCAACTCAAACCGAAACACCCGAAGGGCTGCCAGATCAACGTTTTGCAAAGCACCGACTTCAGGGTTTTTAACCACTCGTTGGACCGCCTGGCTGACCTCTGCCGCAGCGTCGGCAGGCAAACTTTTAAACTGCCGCGCAAATCGGCGCGTCTGCACAATCGCGGCGCTCATCCTTGCGCTACCTTGGGGTTGAACGGAGTCGATTGGTTGCGCGGCTCGGCCAAGCCCGCCAGCGATTCCGCGACAAAGCTCACGGGCAGGTCTGGGTTGTCCAGCGCCGCACGGCCAATGCGTGCCCAGTATTCGATTTGCCCGGCAATGGTGCGATGGTCGATCACCGCGTCCACCTTGGCCTGCTCATAAAGTGCCTGGCTGATGCGAATGGAGGTGCTTGGGTTGGTAGCCATGGGTTTCGTCCTTTGACAGGGTTGGAGGGAGGGAGGGCTGGGCTTTGATGAATTTCAAAGAAACTGCATCAAATTTACCACAATTGTAGCAATTTTGACGGGAATTGGGAGATTTCTCCAAAATCCAGGCTAAATCGGCCTCTAGCTCACGAATAATATCAATAGTTTGCTATTATTTTTGTGCTTTTTGAGGGACTGCGCACAGCCAATCTGCAGGCGCTAACATGGCAACTTTCACTCCCCGCCCCTCAGTCCCATGCCGCTTTCCATCGTCAAACACTCAGACGGCCACGCCCGTTGCTCCTGGTGCAACCAAGGTGAAGCGTTCGCTGACTACGTTCATTACCACGACACCGAATGGGGTCAACCCGTCAGCAACGAACAGCGCCTGTTTGAAAAAATCACGCTCGAAGGCTTTCAGTCAGGCCTAAGCTGGTTGACGGTGTTGCGCAAACGCGATCACTTTCGCAAAGCCTTTTCGGGGTTTGATTTTGAAAAAGTCGCCCGGTTCACTGCCGCCTACGTTGAGCGCCTGGTGCAGGACGCGGGCATCATCCGCCACCGGGGAAAAATCACCTCGGCCATTAACAATGCGCAGCGCGTTTGCAACTTGATCGACGCCAATGGCCCCGGTGCGCTCGCCAGACTGGTGTGGTCGCACGAGCCGGTGGCAGGCAAGCGCCCACGCAAAATCACCCCTGAAATCGCCATCACCCTGGCCCAAACCGACGAGTCACTGGCCTTGAGCAAAGCGCTCAAAAAACTGGGTTGCAGCTTTGTCGGCCCAACTACCATGTACGCCTTCATGCAGTCCATGGGCGTGGTCAACGACCATTTGCACGGCTGCCACGCGCAAGCCTCGGTTGAAGCTGCGCGCAAGGCGTTTGTGCGGCCTTGAACGGTGAATCAGCGACTTGGCGAATCGAGTTGAATCAATGATCCGATCCGCTTGCAACCCAGGGCAGGTGGCACCATTCTGCAACATTGGGTTGTTTTTGTCTAAATTTACCACAATTGTGGTAAAAATAAGTGCTTTTACCTGTTTTGACAAAAATCTGAATTAAATCGGCCTCTAGCTCTCGAATAAGATAAATAGTTTGCTATTTATATTATAGCATTTTGCATGACGACTCGAAACCAGTATTTTCGTTCGAGCCTATCGTCCAATCCACGCCCGGCATTGCTGCCGGGCGAATCGGCTCACACCCGCACCCGTGACGGCCCGATTGACGTTTCAATCCGCGCCCGGCATTGCTGCCGGGCGAATCACCATGAACAACCCACACCCAAACCGCCGCGTTTTGTTTCAATCCGCGCCCGGCATTGCTGCCGGGCGAATCGCGAGTGCTATGACCCGCTGATGCATGCGTGTGATGTTTCAATCCGCGCCCGGCATTGCTGCCGGGCGAATCGCCAACGCTCCCACCCTTCATCAGCGACAGCGTAAAGTTTCAATCCGCGCCCGGCATTGCTGCCGGGCGAATCGTCCTGATGTTATGGATATTCCAGCATTGGTTTAAGATTCAATCCGCGCCCTGCATTGCTGCCGGGCGAATCCGGCGTACGAATGATTATCTGAGCTTGCATGATGTTGTTTCAATCCGCGCCCGGCATTGCTGCCGGGCGAATCGCCCTTCAAGTCATACACCAAACGCGGCTTCACCACCGGGTTTCAATCCGCGCCCGGCATTGCTGCCGGGCGAATCGCCCGCAGTTTTTTGAGGTCGGCTTCTTGAGCCAGTTTCAATCCGCGCCCGGCATTGCTGCCGGGCGAATCTTGGCTGGCAGTGATGGCGGCCACGGCGGTGGCGGTTTCAATCCGCGCCCGGCATTGCTGCCGGGCGAATCTTGGACAATGTCAGCATAGCCGCCGCGCAAATAGTGTTTCAATCCGCGCCCGGCATTGCTGCCGGGCGAATCGCCATCAAGGCGGGAATAAGTGCAGCGATCATGGGTTTCAATCCGCGCCCGGCATTGCTGCCGGGCGAATCAACGTCGTGGCGGTGCGTGATGCCGCCGAAAACGTGTTTCAATCCGCGCCCGGCATTGCTGCCGGGCGAATCAGACAAGGCTGCGAATGCCGTCGCAAACGTCTTGGTTTCAATCCGCGCCCGGCATTGCTGCCGGGCGAATCGCGTTGCAGTCTTGCCAGCACCGGGAGCACCGGTGTTTCAATCCGCGCCCGGCATTGCTGCCGGGCGAATCGCCCCGCTCTTGCTGCTCAAAGGCACAAACACAGCGGTTTCAATCCGCGCCCGGCATTGCTGCCGGGCGAATCGAACAACTTTGGTTCAAGTGCAACTTGGTTGGTGTTTCAATCCGCGCCCGGCATTGCTGCCGGGCGAATCGATGGCGGTGGTGGTGATGGTGGGGGTGACTGATGGTTTCAATCCGCGCCCGGCATTGCTGCCGGGCGACAGTAGAGATATTGACTCCCGCTTTTAGCGCAATATCCTTAATAGTTGCTCTTTTCAAATATTACATTAAGTTAGTTATCCACATTTTAATAAAAGTTATCAACAGCAAACGGTTGCGCAAACGTTTGTTGATTTTTGCTGCCATTTTAGTCTATA
>JANNCN010000083.1:0-23319 GCA_031386665.1 Rhodoferax sp.
CAGCCGGTGATTGTCGAGAACAAACCTGGGGCGGGTGGCAACATTGCCGCTGACATGGTGGCCAAGGCGACCGACAACCACACGCTGGGCATCATGATCAACGGCAATTTGACGATTGCCAAGCTGCTCAACCCCAAAACCCCGTTTGACCCCGCCCGCGACCTGGCCCCCATCAGCCTGATTGGCACCGCCCCGCTGGTGTTGGCAACCCCTGCGCAAACTGTTTTTGCCGATGGGGCGGACTTTTTCAAGCAAGCCAAAGCGGCTGGGTCGCAATGGAATTACGGCACCCCAGGCAACGGCACCGTGGGCCACATCGGCATGGAGTATTTGAAAGCCAAAACCGGCATGGACCCGGTGCATGTGCCGTTTGCAGGCAACCCGCAGGTGATTGCCAGCATGATTGGCGGGCAAATCAACCTGTCCTTGCTGCCACCGGGCTTGGCGATGGCGCAGGTGCGTGGGGGCAAGCTGAAGGCGATTGGTGTCACGTCCACCACGCGCAGCCCCTTGGTGCCCGAACTGCCCAGTTTGTCTGAGGCGGGCGTGAAAGCCTTTCAGCTTGAAATTTGGACGGCGGCCGCTGGTCCGGTCACGTTGCCCAAGCCGGTGATCGCCAAGCTCTCCGCACTGTTCAGCGACATGGCCCGCAGCCCCGACATGCGCCAAAAACTCTATGCCCAGGGCTGGCAGGTGACGGGTACGTCGGCTGAAGGCCTGGCGCTTCGCATTCAAAGCGACACGGCCTTGCTGGGCGGCGTGATCAAGGATCGCAACATCAAAATTGATTGAGCGGTTCAATCTAGCCGCAATTTAGTCACCATGTAGTCACCCTTTATCCGCCCCGCAACCACCCCTTCGGCATGCAAGACTCCTCAAACTCCATCGCCCAAAGTGTTGCCATGGCGTTGGCCGCGGCAGATATGGGAGTTTGGGAATGGTCAACGGGCCAGGGCATGGTCTACACCAACGCTCGCTGGAGCACCATGATTGGCTATGACGACGGCGAACTCGAATTGTCGGCCTTTCATTGGTACAGCCTGGTTCACCCGGATGATTTGAAGATTGTGCAAGTGGACACGGCCGAGCAAGCCGCTCAGTCCGCCAACGGTCAGTTTGAAGTTGAATTCAGAATGCGCCACCGCGCGGGCCATTGGCTTTGGATTCAAAGCCGTGGCAAGGTGATGGCGCGAGACGTGGACGGCGCGCCGTCGCGCTTGGCAGGAACGCACCAGGACATTACCGAACGCCGACGCAACCAGGACGATTTGAAAACCGCCTACGCCGCCTTGCAAACCAGCGAAGCCCGGTTTCGCAGCCTGGCAGAGTTGTCGTCTGACTGGTTTTGGCAACAGGACACGGAATTCAGATTCACTGAATTCACTGGAAAACCAAGTTCGACCGATATGCCCAATTCAGCCAAATTGGGAAAATTTCGCTGGGATTTGAGTTTGCCCTCTTTTACGCCCCTGGGGTGGGACGCTCACAAGGCTGACTTGCGGGCGCATCGGCCATTTTCTGACCTTGAAGTGATGCGCACCGATCAGGCGGGCCAGCAATTTTGGGTGAACGTGACGGGCATGCCATTTTTTGACGAACAGGGCCAGTTTCAGGGCTACAGGGGCGTGGGGCGTGACATCACCCAACAAAAAGAAACCGAAGAAACCATCAAACGGCTGGCGTTTTATGACCCGTTAACGCAGTTGCCCAACCGCCAGTTTTTCATGGAGAGGCTGGCCGACACCGCCCTGGTTTGCCAGCGCGAGAAAAACCGGGCCGCCTTGCTGTTCATTGACATGGACGGGTTCAAGGCGCTGAACGACACCAAAGGCCACCAAACGGGCGACTTGCTGTTGCAGCAGGTTGGTGCGCGCCTGACCGAATGCGTGCGCAAGGTCGACACCGTGGCCCGCCTGGGGGGCGATGAGTTCGTAGTGATTCTAAAATCGCTGGCCAATCTTGAAACTCAGGCTGCCCAGCAGGCCAAGCAAATTGGTCTGAAGATTTTGTCGCGCCTGAACGACCCGTTTGACCTGTTTGGTTTTGAGCACCTTTGCACGTCCAGCATTGGCCTGACCATGATCAGCAGCCGGGACGCGAACATTGAAGAGACTTTGCAGCGCGCCGACCTGGCCATGTACCAAGCCAAAGCCGATGGACGCAACCAGTTGCGCTTTTTCGACCCCGCCATGCAAGCTGCCGTGGAACGCCGCAGCGCACTGGAGGCCGCCTTGCACCTGGCGCTGCAGCGCGATGAAATGTGCCTGCACTACCAAACCATCGTCAACCCGATGCGCCGCGTGATTGGCGTTGAGGCCTTGGTGCGCTGGAACCACCCTGAACGCGGCATGGTGCGCCCAATCGACTTCATTTCGCTGGCAGAAGACTGCGGGCTGATTGTGCCGCTGGGCAAATGGGTGCTGCGCCTGGCTTGCCAGCAACTGGCCAGTTGGGCTGCGGGAGACCACACCCGGCATTTGACGATGTCGGTGAACGTGAGCGCGCGCCAGTTCAGAGAGCGCGATTTTGTGTCCTTGGTCGCAGGCATGCTGCGCTTGACCGGGGCCAACCCCAAGCTTTTGAAGCTGGAGCTGACCGAAAGCCTACTGCTAAACGATGTGCCCGACGTGGCGGCCAAAATGCAAGAGCTCAAAGACCTGGGGGTGGGCTTTGCACTGGATGATTTTGGAACGGGCTACTCGTCGTTAAATTACCTGAAGTCGTTGCCGCTGGAGCAGCTCAAAATCGACAAAGGCTTTGTGCGCGATGTACTCAGTGATGCCAGCGACGCGGCCATTGCCATTACCATTTTGACGCTGGCCCAGGCGCTGAACCTGAGCGTGGTAGCCGAAGGTGTTGAAACTGAAGGCCAATTGCAGTTTTTAAAAAGCAATGGCTGCCGCGCGTTTCAGGGTTATTTGTTCAGCCAGCCGGTGGCGGTTGAAGCGCTGAATTTAGACGCCGTCTGAGCGGCTTGGTTTGATTGATTTTTTTTGCTATGTTAGTTATAGCAAACTATCTATATTATTAGAGAGCTAGGGGCCTATTTTGTTCATATTTTGAGCGAATTTGGCTTTTTTGAAGAAAAAAGAACCTGTAGGTTCATTTTTTAAAAAATTCATATCACGGGTGATATCACCCTGCTTGCTTCAACAGCACTTCAATGTCTTGCGCAAGCGGCTTGGCACCGGTGCCGTAGCGGGTGTACAGCCGCAATTTACCTTGGGTATCGTAGACAAAACTGCCCGCCGAATGGTCCATGGTGTAGCTGGTGGGGGTTTTGCCATCGACCTTTTTGAAGTACACCTTGTAGTCTTTGGCCAAGGCAATCAGCTTGTCGGGCGTCGTGTACAGCGCCAAAAAACTCGGATCGAAATTGGCCATGTAGGCCTTTAAAACGGTCGGAGTGTCGCGCTCGGGGTCCACGGTGATGAACAGGCCTTGCAGTTTGTCGCCGTTTTTGCCCAACAGTTTTTTGATTTCGGCCAATTCGGCCATGGACGTTGGGCAAACGTCCGGGCACTGGGTGAAGCCGAAAAAGATCACCACCACTTTGCCTGCGAAGTCTTTCAGGGTTCTGGGCTGGCCGTTGTGGTCGGTCAGCGCAAAGTCCTTGGCATAGTCAGCGCCCGTCACGTCGATGGAGACAAATGAGGGTTTGGTGTCGGTGCAGGCAACCACCATAGCACCCAGACCAATCGCTGCAGTGCTGTAAGCAGTCATTTTTAGCAGATCGCGTTTTTTGATCATCAAAGCATCCGGTTTTTCAAAATTTGGCAGGTCGGGCTACCTGCTCACCAATAAACGTAATGGTCAACCAGCAGCGCGGCAAATAGCAAACTCAGGTGAATCAGCGAAAACCGAAACGTCTTGCGCGCCAGGGCATCGGAATAGTCGCGCCACAACCAAAAACCATACAAACAAAAGCCCACGCTCAAGGCAATGGCGCTGGCCAGGTAAATCCAGGAACTCATGCCGAACATGAAGGGCAGCAGGCAGGCGGCAGCCAAAATGAAGGTGTAAAGCAAAATTTGCAAGCGCGTGAACTCGTTGCCATGGGTGACGGGCAGCATGGGCAAGCCCGCTTTTCGGTAGTCTTCAACCCGGTACAAGGCCAGTGCCCAAAAGTGCGGGGGCGTCCACAAAAAGATGATTAAAAACAAGATTAGGGCTTCAGGTTCGACCCGGCCCGTCATGGCGGCCCAGCCCAAAACTGGCGGCATGGCCCCAGAGGCGCCGCCAATCACGATGTTTTGCGGCGTGGCGGGTTTCAAGATCACGGTGTAGATCACCGCGTAGCCCACAAAGGTGGCAAACGTGAGCCACATGGTCAGCGGGTTGACCCAAATGTACAAAATGCCCGAGCCCAGGGCGCACAAAACGCCCGAGAACAGCAGAGTCTGCCAGTCTTGCAAATCACCCCGCGCGGTGGGCCGCCACGAGGTGCGCTTCATTTTGGCGTCAATGCCTTTTTCAACAATGCAGTTGAAGGCGGCAGCAGCGGCAGACACCAGCCAAATGCCAAAACAAGCAATCAGCGCCAGTTTGATGTCTGCCAGGCTGGGGGTGCCCGGCACGGCCAGCACCATGCCAATCAGGGCGCAAAAAACGATCAGTTGAATCACGCGTGGCTTGGTCAGCGCATGAAATTGGCGCAATGGAGTGCGCCAGTCAGGCGGCCCAACCGCCGGGGCAGCGCCAGGCAAGGGAGCAATTTTGGGAGGGGCGTCGCTCATGGGTGCAAACTCAAAACAGGCGGTTTGCCGGGGACGGCAAGGTCTTGCAACGGCCATTGACGGCAGCTGAAGGCCACCCAGGTCAGGACAATCACCAAAGCCGCCGCGCCGCCCGTGTGCAACAGCGCGGCCAGCAACGGCCAGTCCAGGACGACATTGCTCAAGCCGGTGGCCAATTGCAGGCCGATCAAACCGGCAATCCAGCGTGACGCGGTGCGTGAACCCGTTTGGGTGTTCAACACCAGCGCCAGGGCAGCCAACACTACAACCACGACAACAGCCATCATGCGATGAGCATAGTGGATGGCCGTGAGCGCTTCAAAACTGATGTTCTCGCCGCTGGCGGTTTGGCCCAAATGCCGCCACAGCTCAAACCCTTGCTCAAAGTTCATGCGTGGCCACCAACTGCCCTGGCATTGGGGAAACTCACTGCAAGCCAACACCGCGTAATTGGTGCTGACCCAGCCGCCCAAGGCAATCTGCAACACCAAGGCAGCCATTGCCACCCCAACCAACACGGGATGGCCAGACGCGATGGAGCCCAAGGGGGCGCCATCCAATGAAAATCTCTCCAGGCTGCTTTGCTGAACCACTTGCACTGTCAACAGCGCCAGCAACACCAGAGCGCCCAGCAGGTGCAGGGTGACAATCGCCGGAAACAGTTTCATGGTGACAGTCAGCGCCCCAAACGCGCCCTGCACGCAAACCCAGCCCAGGGTGGCCGTGGCCCACCAGTGTCGGTTGGCATGGCGTACTGACTTGACCTGCTTTCGATCAGGCGACAGCCAACTGGCCACCGCCAGCACCGTCAACAGCACGCCCACAGCGGTTGCCATGTAGCGGTGAACCATCTCGATCCAGGCCTTGCTGGTGGTAACAGGCCCGGTGGGCATGGCTGTTTGAGCGGTCGCAATGTGCGTCTGCGCTCCCAACGGGCTGGCGCTGCCGTAGCAACCTGGCCAATCAGGGCAGCCCAGGCCAGAATCGGTCAAGCGGGTGAAAGCACCGAACAACACCAGGTCAAACGTCAAGACCAGGGTCAACAAAGTCAGCGCATGCAGGCGTTTGACAGGGCGCGATTGACCCAGGCCAGTTTGCCGATTGCGCCAACCCACCCAGGCCATGGGAATTAAGGCCAACACGATGCCCACCAGCATCAGGCGAACCAAGGGCGACAAATCGAACAGGGGTTGAATGTCCATCGCGCTTTACCGACCCGGTGTGTCCCATGACGCGGAGGCGCGCAGCAGGCGCTCCAGATCCCGCTTGGCTTTGGCAGCGCCTGGCAAATCAAGATTGGCTGGGAAGCGCATCATCCAGTTGCCCATGGGGTCCACCACGTAAAGATGGTCGGCCAACAATTGCCCAGGGGACGGTTGCAGCCAGGTCGCCAAAGCGGCTGGCGCCACGCGCAGCACCGTGGCACCTACTAGCGCTGGCTGTAGTTTGGCGTCTACCGCTTTGTCGTCGGTCACCAGCCAAACGCGGTCCAGGCGGTCTTTTTCTTTGCCCAGACTTTCGCGCATTTGGCGTTGCAGGTACAGGCGGTGGGCGCAGGCTTCATCACAGGCTGCGCTGGCAACGCTGACCAGCAACCACTGGCCCTTGAGCGCGCGCAGGTTGCTGGCCAGGCCATCAAGCGCTGTCACTGGCAGGTCGGGCAAAACCCGCTGCGGGTTGATCAGCTCGCCAAAATTGCGACGTCCGTCAGGTCGCACAAGGTAGTAAGTGAAATAGGAGGCGATGACCGGCGCCGCGCACACCAGCATGACCAAAATCATCTTCCAGCGGCCTTTCTGGGTGCGGCCCTGGGGCGCGGCCAAGGCTTGCTCAGGGCTAGGCATGGAGTGAACCGTCAAGCCCAATACATGGTCGCCAGAAAGATCGCCCTGAAGGGCGCCTTGCAGCTTGGGTTGACTCGCCCCCGCGACAGCGCCTTGGCCCAAGCCTGAGGCCTCAGTTTGCTTGGGACTTCTTGCCATTGAATCGTTTGCCAATTTGGAACCAGACGTAAAGTGATGTGATCAAGGCGCTCAGGCCAAACCACTGAAAGGCATAGCCGTAGTTTTTGTCTGCCGTCTGAGCCGCCACGGGCCAATCGCGCAGCAGTTCCTTGCTTTGGCCATTGCTTGGGAGACCGCTTGGGTTACTGCTTGGGCTACTCGAATTTTTATGGCTGCCCACCTGCACGACCGACAAGGGCATCAAGGCCAAACCAGTTTCCGCCCCAAACTTGACCAAGTCGATATTTTGCCGGATCACGCCCGCATCAACCGACCCCAGCTCGTAAAGCTTCGACGGAGGCAGGGCAATTCGCCCGTTGACTTCGACCGGGCCTGAAGGCGTGTCGATCAGCGGCACTTTGGCCCGGTCTGTGAAGTTGCGGGCAACCCAACCGCGCTGCACCAAGACGGCAAGTTTGGAGTTGTCAAGCAACAAGGGCGTGACCACATAGAAACCGGGTTTGGCATTCATTTGTCGATTGTCGAGAAACACGGTGTGTTGGATGGCCCATTGGCCGCTCAACGTGACGTTGCGGTGGATCTCGGTGCTGGGCTTAATTTGGCTGCCGGGCTGATTTTCGGTACTCGGCTGAACTTCTACACTGGGCGCGGCCAGTTTTAAAAAACTTGTCTGATCCAGCGGCTGGCGTTGGTTTTGGGTTTCTATCGCGAGTTGCAGGCCTTCTTTTTGGGCCGCACGGGAAAGCTGCCAACGCCCCAATGACAGCGTGACCAGCACGCCAATCACAGCCGCGACGGTGATGAACCAAAACCTGACCCTGACGCTCAATTGACTCTCACTGGATAATCGCAGACATGAAATATTTTGTGATTCTGGCGTTTTTGGGGATCTTGGGTGCGCTGGGCAGCGCCCTGTTTTTTATGATGCGCGGCAGCAGTGGCGACAAAGCAAAATCGAGCAACATGGTCAAGGCCTTGGCGATGCGGGTCGGGTTCTCAATTGTGCTGTTCTTGTGCATTTTGGTGGCCTGGAAGCTGGGCTACATTCAGCCCACTGGCATATCAGCGGGTCGTTAGCTTGCCGCAAGCCAGCAAAGATTCCGGCACACCATCAAAAAAGGCACCTTAAAGGGTGCCTTTTTTGCCGCACCCAGTCGCGGTTAAAGCCAATAGACCAGCAAATAAAGCCCGAGCCAAACCACGTCAACAAAGTGCCAGTACCAAGCTGCGCCTTCAAAGCCAAAATGACGCTCTGCCGTGAAATGTCCCTTTTGCAAGCGCAGGGTAATGAACAGAAGCATCAACATGCCAATGAACACGTGAAAACCGTGAAACCCCGTCAGCATGAAAAAGGTTGAGCCGTAAACGCCAGAAGTCAATTTGAGGTTCAGCTCATGGTAGGCGTGGTAGTACTCGTAACCTTGAACCCCCAAAAAGACAATTCCCAACAGCACCGTCAACCACATGAAGGCGATGGTCCGACCCCGGTTGCCAACCTGCAACGCGTGGTGTGCAATCGTCAACGTGACACCTGACGACAACAGCAAAGCGGTGTTGATGGTGGGCAACCAAAAGGGCGTCATGGTGGTAAAGGGCTCCACAATACCTGCTGGCGACGCGGTTGCGCCGGCCACTGAACTGGGCCAGGCGGCTTTGAAGTCTGGCCACAGCAAGGCGTTCTCCAGGTTGCCCAACTCAGGCACCGAATGCGCCCGCGCCCACCACAAGGCCGTGAAAAATGCGCCGAAAAACATCACTTCCGAGAAAATGAACCAGCTCATGCTCCAGCGGAAAGACAGGTCAATTTTGTGGCCGTACTGACCACCCTGGCTTTCGCTCACGGCATCGCTGAACCATTGAAACAACACCACCAAAAACCAGACCAAGCCGACCGTCATGACCCATTTGCCCCAATCGGCACCGTTCATCCACTGAGCGGCACCAAAGAAAGTGAGCAGCAAACCAAACGAGGCAAATGCCGGGTGCCGCGACGGGCTTGGCACAAAATAATAAGGCTGTGCGCCGTGGGAAGCCGTGCTCATGTCAAATCCTTCATTTCAATTTCAAACCTTTTAAATTCGAGCTAATTTTCATTAACTTCAACCCGCTTCAATTCAATCTCAAACGGTCGCCGCCCAAGTTATTTGGCCACGACCCAGTTCACAAATCCAATCAAACCCACTACAAAAATCACCACAGCCCCAATGGCAACGACCACAATATGCAGTGGGTTCACGCTTGCCAAATCCTGTTTGTACTCGCTGTTTTTGCGAATCCCCAGAAAAGACCACGCCACCAATTTGACACTTCGTCCAAACGACGCCTTGGGGGCCGCGTTATGACCGCTTGAGTGACCAATTGGCTGACCACCTTTGCCGCTGGTCATGCCCCAGTCCCAGTTTTCACCATTGGGGATGCATCCGAACTTGGCGCAGGCGGTGTTTTGCTGCCCACTTCAAAAAATGTGTAGGACAAGGTGATGGTCTTGACATCTTTCGACAGCTTTTCATCAATTACAAAAACCACCGGCCATTGTTTCTTTTCACCTGGATCCAAGGTGTATTGGGCAAAACAAAAGCATTCCAGCTTGTTGAAATGAGCCATGGCCTGCATCGGCGCGTAGCTTGGAATGGCTTGCGCTGACATGCGACGGTCTTGCGTATTTTGAAACTCGTACATCACAGTGACCAACTCGCCTGGGTGAACCGACACCGAGCTTTTTTGGGGCTTGAACTGCCACGGCCCACGGGCATTGGCATCAAACTCCACTGTGATCGAACGGCTGGTGTCAACCTGGGTGTTGGCCGAGTAATTGCTGGACCTACCGGGCAGATTTTTTTCCCCCAGCGCCAAAATATTAATGCCAGTGACTTCGCAAATTGCCTTGTAAATGGGCACCAAGGCATAGCCAAAGCCAAACATGCCCGCTGTCACGATGGCCAGCTTGCCAACCATTTTTGAATTTTCAGTGCGAAACTTCACGGCGAACTCGTTTTATGCAATTGACTTCAAACAAAGAATTACAAGAGCTAGAACTGGGACCAGCGCAGGGCAATGAGCGTCATTTGCCCAACAGCATCATTTTGACGACAAAGCCAACAAAGAAAACCAAGGCGACCGACGCAAGCACCAGACCGGTTTTGACGTTTGACTTTCTTTGCGCTTCTTTCACTGGATCGGCCTTCAAAAACGCTCAACCAATCACGCGGGTGGCGGTGGCGTCCAATTTGGGAGGTGTCTCAAAGGTATGAAACGGCGCTGGCGAAGGGACTTCCCACTCCAGGCCCTCTGCGGCTTCCCATGGTTTTTGCGGGGCTTTTTGACCCTTACCCATCATTGCGGGCAACACAATAAAAAAGAAGAAGAAGACTTGCGCAAATCCGAAGAAGAACGCGCCCACAGAAGCCACCGCGTTGAAATCAGCAAATTGCATGGGGTAATCCGCGTAGCGCCGAGGCATGCCAGCCAAGCCCAAAAAGTGCATGGGGAAGAAGGTGACGTTGAACGCAATCAGCGACCACCAAAAGTGGATTTTGCCCAGGGTTTCGTTGTACATGACACCCGTCCACTTGGGTGACCAGTAGTAGTAACCAGCAAACATGCCATAAAGCGAGCCCGCCACCAAAACGTAGTGGAAGTGCGCCACCACGTAGTAAGTGTCTTGCAACTGAATGTCAATCGGCGCCATGGCCAAAATCAAGCCAGTGAAGCCGCCCATGGTGAACACGAAAATAAACCCGACTGCAAACAGCATGGGGGTTTCAAACGTCATGGAGCCTTGCCACATGGTGGCAATCCAGTTGAAAATCTTGACTGCCGTGGGCACCGCAATCAGCATGGTGGCGTACATGAAAAACAACTGGCCCGTGACGGGCATGCCGGTTGTGAACATGTGGTGCGCCCACACAATGAAGGACAAAATGGCAATGCTGGAGGTTGCATACACCATGGACGCATAGCCGAACAAGCGCTTGCGGGCAAAGGCTGGCACGATTTGGCTGATGATGCCGAAGGCCGGCAAAATCATGATGTAGACCTCAGGGTGGCCAAAGAACCAGAAGATGTGCTGGAACATCACCGGGTCGCCGCCGCCAGCCGGGTTGAAGAAGCTGGTGCCAAAGTGGCGATCCGTCAGCGTCATGGTGATGGCACCCGCCAAAACCGGCATGACAGCAATCAGCAAATAAGCGGTGATGAGCCATGTCCAGCAAAACATGGGCATTTTCATCAGAGTCATGCCGGGCGCGCGCATGTTCAAGATGGTCACGATGATGTTAATGGAACCCATGATGGAGCTGGCACCCAGAATGTGCAGCGCAAAAATTCCGGCGTCCATTGACGGGCCCATTTGCAGCGTCAGGGGGGCATAAAACGTCCAACCCGCCGCTGGTGCGCCGCCTGGCATGAAGAACGATGCAATCACCAAAATACCAGCTGGAATGACCAGCCAGAAACTGAAGTTGTTCATGCGGGCGAAGGCCATGTCAGCCGCGCCGATTTGCAGTGGGATCATCCAGTTTGCAAAACCCACAAAGGCCGGCATGATGGCACCAAACACCATGATCACGCCGTGCATGGTGGTCAGCTGGTTGAACAACTCGGGGTTGACCAATTGCAGACCGGGCTGAAACAGCTCAGCGCGGATCATCAAGGCCAAAACGCCACCCACCATCAGCATGGTGAACGCGAACAGCAAATACAGCGTGCCAATGTCTTTGTGATTGGTTGCAAAGACCCAGCGGCGCCAGCCCGCCGGTGCGCCATGGTGCTCGTCATGGGCGTGGTCGCCATGGGCATGGTCGGTTGGATGTAATACGGCGCTCATGTTCGTGTCCTTGTCAGTTCTCTAATTTTCAAAATCTTCGCGGAATGGCGTGGGTCAAGGTTTCAGTCGTGCTTACAACTTGCGCGCTGCCGTGATTTCAGCAGGCTGCACCAGTTGCCCGGTTTTGTTGGACCAGTTGTTTTTGGTGAAGGTGATCACAGCGGCTATATCGGTGTCGCTCAACTGTTTCCAGGCGGGCATGGCACCGTTGTTTTGACCTTTGAGCAAAACCATAATTTGCTTGGCTTTGTCTGCGTCCAGCACCACGGCAGCACCGTCCAGCGGTTTGATCGGGCCAGCGCCTTTGCCGGTTGGCAAGTGGCAGGCGGCACAGTTGGCGGCATAAACCTTTTCACCCCGAGCGGTGATGTCCTGAGCCGTCCAAACCTTGGTCGGGTCATCCGCCTTGGCGGCGATTTTTTTACGCTCGCCGTCTACCCATTTGGCATAGTCTTCAGCGGAGACGACTTTGACGTGAATTGGCATGTAGGCGTGCTCTTTGCCGCAAAGTTCAGCACACTGGCCGTAATAGTCGCCAATTTTTTCAGCGCGAAACCAGGTGTCGCGGACAAAACCGGGAATGGCATCTTGTTTGATGCCAAAAGACGGCACCATGAAGGCGTGAATCACGTCGATGGCGGTGACGATCACACGCACTTTTTTGTCAACCGGAACAACCAGGGGGTTGTCTACCTTGAGCAAATAGTCATCCACCACCTGGCCAGGCTTGGGGCCGCCATTGTTGGACATTTCACGGTGGGTCGGATCGAGTTGGGACACGAAACCAATGCCCTCACCTTCGCCTTTGATGTACTGGTAGCCCCATTTCCACTGCTGGCCAGTCGCTTTGACGGTCAAATCAGCGTTGGTGGTGTCTTTCATAGCGACGATGACTTTGGTGGCGGGCAGCGCCATCAAAATCACGATGATGAAAGGCACGATGGTCCAGATGATCTCGACCGTCACCGACTCGTGAAAGTTGGCGGCTTTGTAGCCTTTGGACTTGCGGTGCTTCCAGATGGAGTAAAACATCACGCTGAACACCGCCAGAAAGATGACAGAGCAGACGATCAGCATGAACCAGTGCAGCCAGGCTTGTTCATGCGCGATTTTGGTCACTGCCGGCCTGAAGTTGAGCTGATTGACGGCGGGGCCGCCCGGTAAATCGTTGACGGTGTTGGCCGCGTTGGCCACTGCAAACACCGCTGAAGCGGCCAGTCCACCCAAAACAGCCAAAGGCTTTGCAAAAATTTCTGCCAAGGGTTTCGTCAAATTATTGAATATGCTCTTCATCGTGTTCACTTCTTCATTGCCTCAATACAAAATTCTTGACTTAAGCGCCGCGCAGCGCCATTCTAATTTCTCGGGCCAGAACCGGACGCAGTTCTGGCCGCACAAACCTGCCCACGTTGATCGAGCGGCCCTGGCCTGAAAGCTCGATCAGCGAACCATCACCCGACTGAGGCTCGACCCGCACCCACTCGCGGTGAAATTCAGCCCGCTGCAACTTGCCACCCGTTTCCAGCTCGACCACCAACTGGGGGCCTTGCAGGTAAATGCGCTCTCCGTCACTGGCGTGGCGCGCGTAAACCAAAAATGCCGCGCCCACGGCCACCAATTCAAGCGATGCAAACGGCAGCACAAAACTTGCCCCAGCAAACCAGAATGCGGTACCGATTCCGAGCGACACAAGGCACAGAGACGCGTACATCCAGCCTAACTGGCTGGGGGTAATTGAACAATTCCGCCGCAAAAACCATTCGAAGTTTTGGCCGTGAACTGTCGCGAAGCGAAAAACTGGATTTGTCACACCATTTGCCTGGGGCAAGCGGCACCCACCATTTGAGTGCAACTGGAATACGGGGAAATACCCTTGTATCGGTCGCTTCTATTGTAGCCGACCGTTTGGGCGGGCCGGTGGGGGCGCTGGCCAATCGCCCCGCCCTTATTGAAGGTCATTTGCCTGGGGATTCTGACGTCGTTTTGGCCCCCTCTTTCAGCCCCAATCGCTTGCGCATTTCCGCCAAGGACAGGTTGGCTTGGGGTGCCACAGCCAGCCGCCGGGCGGGTTTGATGGCGTGGCCATAAATGATTTCGAAGGTCATTTTGAGTGGCTGACCTTCAGTTTGGCCGGCTTGGTGGGGGGTTTTCAGGCCTTGATGCAAGCTTTGCAGCCAGTTGCGCCCCCGCAGCCCGGCAAAACGCTGGGGGTGCAAATTGCGCCCCAAGGTCTTGAGTTCGGCCAGCAAGCGCTGTGGCGTCTCAAAGCTTAAGGCGATGTGCTCAACGTCCATCACTGGTTCGGCAAAACCTGCCATGACCAGCATGTCGCCCCAATCGTGCATGTCGGTGAAGTCATGCGAGGCGGCGGGCCAACCCATGCGCTGGTACAGCGCGCGAATTTCAAGCAGCGTGTCCGGCCCCAGGCAAGAAAACATCAAAAACCCGTCAACTTCCAGGGCTTGGTGCCATTGGGCGATCAAACTTTGCGGGTCGCTGGCCATGTGCAGCGCCATGTTGGCCCAGACCATTTGCATGGTTTCGGGGGCAAATGGTGTGATTTGGGGGAGCTTTTGCGTCCAATGTTGGGGCTTCCACCACGGATTTTTCAAATGATTGAGAGCAGCCTGGGCATGCTGGGCCGAAGATTCGACGACGTAGCACTCGGCATCTGGGTAGCGTTTTGAAAGCAGGGCTTGCGCCTCCAGGCCGCCCCTCAACGGTGCCCAACTCGCCCAACGCGCGGGTTTCAGTTTGATCCATTCAAGGCGTTCTTCCATGCGGCGAGCCACTTCTTCATGCAGCCAAGGCGACGCCTGCGCCCGCATTTGCTGCCAGCGTTGGCTGGCAACCGGATCCATGGAGGGTGGGCCTTGGGTAGACATGGGCAGAGTATATTGACACGATGCTGCACCAACTGATCTCCCGTGCCTCTGCCGCCATGGCCAGCCAATGCGCCGTTTGCAGCACCTGGTCAGCCCAAACCGTGTGCGAGCCTTGTGTGACGCTGTTTGGCCAGCCGGTGGCGCGCTGCAAAACCTGTGCGCTGGCGGTTGACAGTGGTTTTGCGCAATGTGGCACTTGCGTGAAGTCGCCCCCGGCTTTGGACGCATGTCTGGCCGCGGTGTCTTATGAATTTCCATGGGCGGGGCTGGTCGCCGACTTCAAATTCAACGCCAAAACCGGCTTGGCCGGTACCTTTGCCCTGCTCATGCGAAGCGCACCCTGGGTTGAGCCCGCCCTTGACCGCGCTGACATGGTCATTGCCATGCCGCTGTCCCGCCAGCGATTGCAAATGCGCGGGTTCAACCAGGCGCAGTTGCTGGCACAGGCTTTGGCGACAGACAAGCTGGTGCACCAAGTCTTGCTGCGCATCAAAGACACGCAGCCGCAACGGCTGATGGAGCGCCAAGAGCGGTTTGACGCGGTGCGGGATGCTTTTGCGATTGATCCGCTGCTGCAAGGGAAAATCAAGTCCAGGCGCATTGTGCTGGTGGACGACGTGATGACCAGTGGCGCGTCGCTGGGTGCTGCGGCCATCGCGTTGAAGGTAGCGGGTGCGGCGCATGTCACGGGACTGGTGTTTGCGCGGACTGAACCTTAAACACTTTTGCCGCGACGCTCGGCAGCCCGCTTCAGGCGGCGACAATTCGGCACGATGTTCAATATTGTCCTGTTCGAACCTGAAATTCCGCCCAACACCGGCAACGTGATTCGGCTTGCCGCCAACACGGGCTGCCATTTGCATTTGATCGAACCGCTGGGTTTCAGCATGGAAGACCGCCAGCTCAAGCGGGCCGGGCTGGATTACCACGAGTACGCGCAGGTGCGCCTTCATGCCAGTTGGGACGCCTTTTTAGCCACTGAACAGCCGCAAGCGGTGCGTCGGTTTGCCTTGACCACGCGAGCCACAACCAGCGTTTTTGACGCGCGGTTCGAGCCCAATGACTGGCTGGTGTTTGGCTCTGAAACCAAGGGTTTGAGCGACGCCGTTCGAGCCAGTTTTGACCCCGCGCAATGCCTGAAATTGCCCATGGTCAGCGGCCAGCGCAGCTTGAATTTATCGAACGCGGTGGCCGTGACCGTGTTTGAAGCGTGGCGGCAGGCGGGCTTTGCAGCGGGATCGGTCTGAGCCGCAGGGCCGCGCAGCACGTCGGACTTGATTGCTATTAAATATATAGCTAACTATTGAATTAATTCGAGAGCTAGAGGCTCATTTTGTTCATAATTTGACGATTTTGGCGGTTTTTCAGAAAAAAAGAACCTGCAGGTTCTTTTTTTTCAAGACAGTGCGCAAGCATCGGCCAGAAGGTGCAACGACCTGCAAGGATGATTTGGAATTGGAATCAGCCAATCCACCTTATTCCGCCCGCAAGCGCGTCTGATCGATCAAAAATTCCATGAAGGCTCGCGCTCTGACCGGAATGAATTTGCGGCTCGGCAGGGCTACAAAAACCGCCATGCGCCCGGTCACCCATGGGGCCAGAACCCGCACCAACTGGCCTTGCGCCAAGTACGCCCCAACCAAACCCATAGGCTGCGTGCTGACGCCTGCGCCGTCCAGCGTGGCACGGACCAAGGTGTCGCTGTGGTTGGAGGTGAGCATGGGCTTGACATCCACCGTCACCTCGCGGTGGCCTTCATCAGGGTTGATCAACACCAGTTCACATCGGCGGTCGCCGCTGATCGACCCAAGCATTGTTTAACCTCTTGAAAAGGAATTCATCATGAAATCAGTCTTCACAAAATCCACTTTGGTTCTGGCCATGGGCCTGGTTGCAAGTGCCAGTTTTGCCGCCGACAGCACCCCCGTGAGCCGTGAGCAAGTTCGTGCCGCTTACCTGCAGGCCCGCGCTGAGGGCAGCTTGCCCGCCACTGGCGAAGGCCAAATTGCTGCCTACAAAGCCACGGCCAGCACGGTCACGCGCGACGCTGTTCGTGCGGACTACTTGATGGCCCGCAAAGCAGGTACTTTGACCCCAACGGGGGAAGGTCAGGAGATTCAAGTGAAGTTAGCCCCCACTAACGTGACCCGCGAAGTCGTCAAGGCCGAGTACTTTGCCACCCGCAAGGCCGGCACACTGCCTGCGACTGGTGAACGCAGCTAATCAAAACTCGAATGAACGGCGTGGGCTTGGGAGGCTGCTTAGCCATTCACCCCGCCTTGTTTGATTACGCAGATCCCGCCAATTCGACGGGATTTTTTTTGGTCGCCTAAAAAGTTCTTGCGGGCGTTAGCCGCCGGGCAGGCTCATCAGGCTGCCGCTTTGGGGTAATGCCGCGCGATAGATTCGGCAATGCACACCGGTTTGGCGACCCCGTCACGCTCCACGGCCACGTCCCAGGTCATTTGAAAGCCGCCGTTTTCAATGGGGTCGGCTTTGAGCAGCTTCATGCGAGCCCGCAAGCGGCTGCCCACGTGCACCGGCGAGGTGAATCGCACTTTGTTCAGGCCGTAATTCACGCCCATGCCTTTTTCAGTGATTTCGAAAGTTTCCTGAAAAAAGCGCGGAATCAAGGACAGCGTCAAAAAACCGTGGGCAATGGGTGCGCCAAACGGGCCGGCTTTGGCGCGGTCCACATCAATGTGAATCCATTGGTGATCGCCCGTGGCTTGGGCAAACTGGTTGATTTGCTCTTGGGTGATGGTGACCCACTCGCTGTGGCCCACCTCTTGGCCGACCTGGGCGGTGAGTTCAGACAGGGTTTTGAAGGTTTTCATGCGGTTTTCCGGTGGGTTATCAGGGTTGATTCATCAAAAAAGTTAGGCAACTGGCAGGAGCACAAGTGCCTATGGCTATTTGTCGAGCCAGGCACACACCTCAGCCCATTGGGCCAAGTCCTTTTCAACCCGGCCTGGGGCCACGTCAAACAAGGTCAGGCCGCGCGCCGCCAAATGCACATAATTTTGCGTATCGCGCAGGTAAGACAGCACAGGCAGATGCAGCGAGGCCACAAATTCATGCAAATGGTCGCTGGCGATGGTGCGGGCGTCCACCCGCATGCCAACCAAGCCAATTTGCAGCTTGTCAGCATGTTTGCTGGCGGCGAGCTGGTCTAAAAAAGTACGGGTCGCAAAAATGTCAAACACGCTGGGCTGCAAAGGCACAATGATTTTGTCGGCCATTTTCATCACATCGTTAAAGCGCCAGCCATGCAGGCCGCCCGGCGTGTCAATCACCACATGGGTCGTACCGCGCGGCGGTTTGACGATCAGGTCTGCGCCCATTTCCCAAGTGGTGATGGGCCGGGCCTGCGGTGGCCGCAAACTCAGCCAAAGTTTGGAGGATTGCTGGCGATCTGCGTCCCCCAGCATGACCGCATGGCCCTTGGACGCAAAATAACCTGCCACGTTGGTGGCTAAAGTGGACTTGCCTACACCGCCCTTAGGATTTGCAATCACCACAACTGGCATGTCTGTCTCCTTTTAGTGGCTACCCGGCACCCCGGTGGAGCCATCTCGCGCACAGTGCTGCGCAACACTTCAATAATGCGCTATGTTATCGCCATGGAACACGCACCCACCTGGCTGATCAACAGCTTCATTTACCTGAGCGCCGCTGTGATCGCGGTGCCCCTGTCCAAAGCGTTGGGCCTGGGCTCAATTATTGGCTACCTGGTCGCTGGACTGGCCATCGGGCCTTGGGGCCTGGGTCTGGTGACCAATGTCACCGACATTCTGCATTTCGCCGAATTTGGCGTGGTGCTCATGCTGTTTTTGGTCGGGCTAGAGCTGGAACCCAAACGCCTTTGGAGCCTGCGCCGCCCCATATTTGGCTGGGGCAGTGCCCAGGTTTTGGCTTGCACAGCGGCGCTTTTCGTGGGGTTTTATGCTTTGGGAATTTGGGCACCGAAAATGTTCGGGCACTGGCAAATTGCCATGGTGGCGGCCTTGGGTCTGGCGCTGTCCAGCACAGCCATTGCCTTGCAGGTCATGGCCGAACGCAACATGCTACCCACCAGCGCCGGGCAATCCGGGTTTTCAATCTTGCTGTTCCAGGACGTGGCGGCCATTCCAATTTTGGCTTTGGTGCCGCTGTTAGGGGCCCAAATGGGCGTCGCAGGGGAACTGACCGATTTGCCCGACGCCACCAGCCGCTGGGCAGACGCAGCGCAAGTGATCGCCGTGGTTGGCGGCATTGTGGTGGGTGGGCGGCTCTTGTTGCGGCCGATTTTCAGGTGGATTGCGCGATCCAAAACCCCCGAAATCTTCACCGCCGCATCTTTGTTGCTGGTGGTGGGGATCTCCAGCCTGATGCAGCTGGTCGGTTTGTCCATGGCTTTGGGCGCGTTTTTGGCCGGTGTGCTGCTGGCAGAAAGCGAATACCGACGCGAGCTGGAGACGAATATCGAGCCGTTCAAGGGCTTGCTTTTGGGTTTGTTTTTCATTGCCGTGGGCATGAGCATTGATTGCGGCGTGATTTTGGCGTCGCCCGGTTTGATGGCCGCCATCGTTTTGGGCTTTGTCGCTCTGAAATTCGCTGTTATTTACGGACTGGCGCGGCTGATGGGCCTGCCCTTTCAAGACCGCCCCGTGTTCACCCTGTTGCTGGCGCAAGGAGGTGAATTTGCCTTTGTGGTGTTTCAGGCCGCAACCGGGGCTAAAGTGCTGCATGCTGACACCGCGTCTTTGCTGATTGGCGCGGTTGCGGTGTCGATGCTGCTCAGTCCACTGTTGTTGCTGGCGATTGACAAGCTGCTGCTGCCCCGATTTGCCAACTGCGGCGTGACGCCCATGGCGGAAATTTCAGAACAGCAAGATGCCCCCATTGTGATTGCCGGGTTTGGCCGCTATGGCCAGATTGTGGGCCGATTGCTGATTGCCCAGGGCTACACCTGCACGGTGCTGGACCACGACGCTGAAATGATTGAAGCCGCTGCCAGCTTCGGCTACCGGGTTTTTTATGGCGACGCCTCGCGGCTGGACTTGTTGCGAACCGCAGGTGCGGCCAAAGCCAAAGTTCTGGTGATCGCCGTGGACAACAAAGATCAATCGCTCAAAATTGCCGACTTGGCGCGAGAGCATTTTCCTAATTTGCAATTGGTGGCGCGCGCCCGTGACGTGACGCACTGGCATGAGTTGCGCGACCACGGGGTGACGCTGGTGCAACGGGAAATGTTTGAAGCCAGCCTGCAAACCGGGGCCAGTGCGCTGACGTTACTGGGCCAGAGCGCTGAAGAAGCCCAAGCCAATTTAGCCAGATTTCGGGAACACAACCTCGCCTTGTTTGAAAAGATGCACCCCCATTACAAGGATCGCACCCAGCTGATTGCCGTGGTCAAACAGGGCCGCCAGCAGTTTGACGATCAAATGGCGCAGGAACGGGCCCAGGAACGTGGTCAAGAACCCACGGTGACAACGCCCACGCGCTAATCAAACGCTCAAGAGGCCAGCGGCAGGCTCAAACAAAACTCGGCACCGCGCGGCACCCGGTTGTAGGCCGTCAAGCTGCCACCCATACCGCTGGCCAGGGTGTCGCTCAAGCTCAATCCCAAGCCCAAGCTGCCAGGGCGTGTGGTGAAAAAGGGCTCAAAAATACGCGTGACAACGTCATTGGCAATGCCGTGTCCGTTGTCTTGCACGCTGAGCTGCCCGGTGGCCCGATGGCGGAAGGCGCTTTGATCGGCCAGACCGGGTAGAGGGGTCTGCGCGGACGAGCCCCCACGGCCCTTGGCGTCCAGGTCACCACTACTCAGCGTCAGCACCAACTGGCGTTCTGCGGGGCGCACGTCTTGCAGCGATTGAATAGCGTTCATCAGTAGGTTGTGAATGATTTGGTCTAACGCGCCGGGCTCAGCCGTGACCGAAAATTCGGGCCCAGTCAAATGCACCGAATGGCGAATACTCAGCCGGTCCAGTTCGGGCGCCAGCAGGTCAAGACCTCGCCTCGCGGCGTCTATCAGGCTGATTCGCTGCAAGGGCCCGGCCTCTGCGGGGCGTTCGACCACATGGCGCAGGCGATTCACCACATCAGCGGCTTGCTGAATTTTTTGGGCTGTGGCGTCCATCGACACACGCATACTCGCCAGGTCGGGCGAATCAGCAGCCAACAAGTTTTGGCTTTGCTGCGCGGCACCCACAGCCGCATTGATCGGCTGGCCAAACTCTTGCACCATGCCGGTTGCCAGCTCTGTCAGGGTGTTCAGCCGACCCATCTGCCCGACTTGCAGCATGGCTTCTGCGCGGCGGCGGTCATGGCGCTGGCGCAACAGGGCGCGCGTCGCCAACATCAACAAGGCGACCAGCAGGCACCAGCTGGCCATCAGGCTCCAGGGCAGTTCACCCCAGCCAGCGTGGCGTTTGGCAACCAGCACCAAGGGCTGGGTTTTGGAACTTAAGGGTTCTGAAAACTCAAAATCCCAACCGCGTGTGTAGTTTTTGTTGGCATTGCCAAGCTGCAACACCATGGCTTGGCGGTCGTATGCCAGCGACACGCTGATGGGGCTGGTCTCACGCGACATGGGCCAGTCTTGCCAAGGCACCAAGGTCTTCACGTCAATCAGCAAGGCGTGGCTGGCAGAGTCTTGCGCCAGCACCAGGTGGTAGCGGCCCTTGGCCAAGTTCACATCAGCCAGCACAGCGCGTTTTTGGCGGCGCGACTCGGCCTCGCCCGCCCGCAATGGCTCGTCAGACCAAGACTCATCGGCATCGCGGTGCAACACCATCAACACATGCGGAAACACCGACAGTAGGCGCTGTTCGGCCCGGGCGCGATCTTCAATTTTGGGGTTGCGCTCGCTCGAACCCTTGGCGCTGGCAAGCGTTGGAACCGTTGACAAAACCGCCTCCACCTGGGCCACCCGTTGACTCAACAAGTTGTGAACCACTTGGGTTTCGCTGTCAAAGGTGCTTTTGAGGCTGACCAGCTCTGACCGCGCCATCAGGACGCAGCCGACCACAGACACCAGCGCCCACGCGGCAGCCCAAGGTAAATGTCGTTTGTAATGGGTCACCATGAAACTCGCCGTCGCCCTTTCGTCGTTGAGTGTTGAGCTGCTTTGCCCGATGTCAATGCGAGGGCGTTTGAAATGATCTGCCCTGCGAAAGCTACAGATTGACAGCCCCTGAACAATTTTGGCACAGAGTCAAGGGGCAAAATGAGACCGTAACCCCTCAATTGATGCCAACCAGACCGTGAGAGCCATCTGATGATTGCTTTGCTACAACGCGTTCAACAAGCCAGTGTTGTGATCGACGGGCAAACCGTGGGCCAAATCGGGCCGGGTTTGCTGGTGTTGCTGTGCGCCGAGCGAGGCGACCAAAACGGGCAAGCTGAACGCTTGCTGGCCAAGCTCCTCAAGCTGCGAATCTTCAGCGACACGGCGGGCAAGATGAACCACAGCCTTCAAAACATGGATGGCCAGGGCACCGCAGGCGGGCTGTTGGTGGTCAGCCAGTTCACGCTGGCGGCAGACGCCACGGGGGGCAACCGTCCCAGCTACACCGCCGCTGCCGCACCCGAAGACGGTCGCAGGCTGTATGACTATTTTGTGGCCCAGGCACGCGTGCAGCACGGCGTGGTGCAAACCGGGCAATTTGGCGCAGACATGCAGGTGCACTTGGTCAATGACGGGCCTGTGACGATTCCACTGCGCATTGCGCCAGGCTGATGGGCTGCTGGGCTGCTGACGTGTCCAGCGGATCGGCTGGCAAATCGCCAATCAATAAGGGTTTTGCAACCCCAGACGTGCCAAAACGGCGATTTCACGCGCTTCCATCGCGGCCGCATCAGCCTCATTGGTTTCGTGATCCCAGCCTTGCGCATGCAGGGTGCCATGCACCAGCAGGTGCGCGTAGTGGGCCTGCAGCGTCTTGCCTTGCGCTTTAGCCTCTTGCGCAATCACGGGTGCGCAAAGCACCAAATCGGCCGTGACGAAGGGTGACTGGGTGTAGTCAAACGTCAACACATTGGTGGCGTAGTTTTTTTTTCGGTAGTCGCGGTTCAGGGCTTGGCCCTCTTCTGCACCCACAATGCGCACGGTGATTTCAGCATCGCTTTGCAAGGCATGGCGAATCCATCGCGCCACAGAGTGGCGGGGCAAGGCAGCGCGGTGAATGGCGGCGTCTTGGTCGCCGTTCAAGGCAAATTGCAGAGACAGGCTTAACTTATTCAACATAACGTGGCCTGGGATTCATCGCGCTTTGGCGCGTTTTTGGCGGGTTGCAGTTTTGGCAGTTGCTTTGACGGGTTCTAGTGCGCGCGCCAAATCTACGTTCTTGGCATTTCGCAACAATTTTGCAGACGGCAGATCAGGCCGCTCTGCGCCTGAACGACCTGGCGCGTCGTAAGCGTCAACAATCCGGGCAACCAGTGGGTGGCGCACCACATCGGCACTGGTCATGCGGCACATCGCAATGCCGTCAACCCGCTTCAAAACGCGCTCGGCATCGATCAAACCGCTTAATTGGGTTTTGGGCAGGTCAATCTGGCTCACGTCACCCGTGACCACCGCCTTGGCACCAAAGCCGATGCGGGTCAAAAACATCTTCATCTGCTCGGGTGTGGTGTTTTGCGCTTCGTCCAAAATGATGAAAGCGTTGTTGATGGTGCGCCCACGCATGAAGGCCAAGGGCGCTATTTCAATGGTTTGGCGCTCGAAAGCCTTTTGCACTTGGTCGTAGCCCATCAAGTCATACAGCGCGTCGTACAAAGGGCGCAGGTAGGGGTCAATTTTTTGAGCCAAATCACCAGGCAAGTAACCCAAGCGCTCGCCCGCCTCTACCGCCGGGCGCGTCAGAACAATGCGTTGCACTGCGGCGCGTTGCAAGGCATCGACCGCCATGGCCACAGCC
>JANNCN010000086.1:0-63335 GCA_031386665.1 Rhodoferax sp.
GACCCAAATTCTTTGATGTCCGCCCCGCCTGAAAACGCTTTGCCAGCGCCCGTTAAGACAATCGCCTTGACGGCAGCGTCGGCATTGGCTTTGGTCAATCCATCGGTGATGCCCACTCGGGTGGCGTAACCCAAGCCGTTGACCGGCGGATTGTTAAGGGTGATCACGGCAATGTCGCCATGCACTTTGTAGTCAGCGGTCATTTGGGTAGCCCTTCAGAAGTTGAAAATAGAACGATCGTGCGTTTTTTTGGATTGTAAAAGCTTCCCGGCACAGGAAGGTCTGAAAACGCGGCAGAAAAGCTCTAGTTTGTCGCAGCAGGGACAGCGCGTCAAACTTCCAGCCATTCCTTGCGGATATCCGCGTCATTGCGAAGCGATTCAGGCGTTCCGTCAAACACAATGCTGCCATGTCCCATGACCAAAGCGCGGTCTGAAATCGCCATGGCAATCGTCAGTTTCTGCTCAATCAGCAAAACCGAGATGCCACGTTTCTTGAGTTCCTTGAGGTAAAGCGCCACCAACTCCACAATTTTGGGCGCCAAACCTTCGGTGGGTTCATCAATGATGATGAGATCCGGGTCGCCCATGAGCGTGCGACAGAGCGTCAACATTTGCTGCTCGCCACCCGACATCACGCCCGCTTCGGTGTGCTGGCGTTCTTTCAGGCGCGGAAACAACTCGTACATGTCGTTCAAAGACCAGCGCCCGGTTTTGCGCGCGTTTTTCTGACCCAGGTACAAGTTTTGCTCAACCGTCAGCGTCGGGAAAATATCACGGCTTTCGGGCACGTAGCCGATGCCCAAATGCGCCACTTCAAACGTGCGCTTGCCCAGAATCTGCTGCCCTTTCCAAAGCAGCGAACCTTGCGCATCAACCAGGCCCATAATGGCTTTGGCAGTGGTCGAGCGGCCCGAGCCGTTGCGCCCCAGCAGGGCTACGATTTCGCCTTGGTTGACTTCGAATTGAACGCCATGCAGTACATGGCTTTTGCCATAAAAGGCGTGGAGGTTGTCGATTTTTAGCATAGTCAATGTCCTATTGCCTGAGCATCTGCAACTGACGAACCCAGGTAGGCTTCTTGCACACGCTGGTTGGCTCGGACGGCATCAGGCACGTCGTATGCCAAAACCTCGCCGTAGACCACCACTGCAATTTTGTCGGCCAAGCCAAACACCACGCCCATGTCGTGCTCCACGGTCAGCAATGTTTTGCCGACTGTCACGTCTTTGATAAGCTGAATGAAGCGACCGGTCTCTGACTTGCTCATGCCCGCCGTGGGTTCGTCCAGCAAAATCACATTGGCACCGCCAGCAATGGTGATACCGATCTCCAGGGCCCGCTGTTCGGCATAGGTCAGGTTGGTCGCCAGCACGTCGCGTTTTTTGTCCAGCGCGACCATTGCCATCAGTTCTTCGGCACGTTGATTGGCGTCGTCCAGATCGGCCAAAAATTTGAAAAATGTGTACTTGTAACCCAGGCTCCACAGCACGCCACAACGCAGATTTTCAAAAACGCTGAGCTTGGGGAAGATGTTGGTGATCTGGAAACTGCGGCTCAAGCCCAAGCGGTTGATTTCAAACGGCCGTTTGCCGTTCAAACGCTGGCCGTTCAGCAGCACGTCACCGCTGGTGGGCTCGAACCGGCCACTGATCAAATTGAACAAAGTCGATTTGCCAGCCCCGTTGGGGCCAATGATGCCAACCCGCTCACCCGTAGGAATCGCCAGGTTGATGCCCCGAATAATCTCGGTCTTGCCAAAGCTTTTGCGCAAGTCTTTCAGTTCTAACGCAAATGTCACAGCGCTTCCCTCTGTTTGATTTCTTTTTCGATGCTTTCCTGAATTTGACCCCACTTGGCGGCGAACTTGCGCCGGCAAATTTCAAACAAACCCAGGCCCACCAGCATCAGCAAGACTGAACCCAGCCAGCTTCCCAATCCTTGGGCATTCAGCTGGGCACCCATGAAACGAAGCTCTGGACCCAAAGCGGCATTCAATTGTAGGTGGTAGGTCATCTCGATCATGGCGGCAGCACCTGCCAGCACCACAAAGGCTGTGAGGGTGAGCGCCAGGTAATTGCCCCAGAGTTTTCGCAAGTGGCCGAACATGGCCACCCGCAAGTTCATCATGATTAATGACGCCACACCGCCAGGTGCAAACATCACCATGAACAGAAAAATCAAACCCAGGTACAACAACCAGGCCTTGGTGAATTCGGACAAAAGCACAAAAGCCAGCACCATCAAGACAGCGCCAATGATAGGGCCGAAGAAAAAGGTTGCGCCGCCCAAAAAGGTGAACAACAAATACGCCCCAGAACGGTAACCGCTGACCACCTCGGAGGTGACGATTTCAAAGTTCAAAGCCGCCAAGCCACCCGAAATGCCTGCGAAAAAGGCAGCAACGATGAACGCGATGTAGCGCACCTTTTGCGTGTCGTAGCCTACAAATTCAACCCGCTCCGGGTTGTCGCGCACCGCGTTGAGCATGCGCCCCAAAGGCGTGCGGGTGAAGGCGAACATCAAGCCTGTGCACACGAAGGTGTAAAGCGCAATCAGGTAATACAGCTCAATTTGGGGGCCGTAGGTAATGCCAAAAGTTTTGGCACCTGCCACTCGGTTGCCTGAAACACCACCTTCACCGCCAAAAAACTCGGGGAACATCAACGACATGGCCCAAACCAGTTCGCCAATGCCCATGGTGATCATGGCAAAGGGTGTCGCGGCTTTTTTGGTGGTGACCCAACCCAGCACAATGGCAACCAGCATGCTGGCCAACCCGCCCACGATGGGAATCAGGCTAACGGGCAGAGGGAAACCGCCCGTCACCTGATTGAGCGTGTGAATCGCCAAAAAGGAGCCCATGCCCGAATAGACTGCATGGCCAAAACTCAACATGCCGCCTTGGCCCAGCAGAATGTTGTAGCTCAGGCAGACGATGATGGCGATGCCCATTTGGCTAAGCATGGTGTGGCTCAGGCTGCTGGTGAAAACCATGGGCACCAGGAGCAGCAGCAGGGCGAAACCCGCCCAAATGAAAAAGCGGCTGGTGTTGAAAGACTTGGCCTGCACAGTTGGAGACGTCATGGCTTAGCCCTCCCGCTTTCCGAGCAAGCCTTTGGGTCTGAAAATTAAAATCAGAACCAAGAGCAAGTAAGGCAAGATGGGTGCCACTTGGCTAATTTTGAGTTTCCACAGCGCGTAACCAAAGGTCGATGGTGACAACATGATTCCCACGGTTTGCAGGGCAGACTGGACCGAAGCGTCGATCGCCACTGCGAAGGTCTGCAAAATGCCAATCAGCAGCGACGCCAAAAACGCGCCGGCAAGTGACCCCATGCCGCCCACCACCACCACCACAAAAATAACGCCACCCACCGAGAACGCCATACTGGGTTCGGTCACGTAAGCATTGCCGCCAATCACGCCCGCCAAACCGGCAAGGGCACAGCCGCCACCAAACACCATCATGAACACGCGCGGCACGTTGTGGCCCAGCGCCTCAACCGTTTCAGGGTGTGTCAGGGCGGCCTGAATGACCAGCCCAATGCGGGTGCGGGTGAGCAACAGCCAAATGGCCAACAGCATCAGCAGTGCGACCAACATCATGAAGGCGCGGTAGATCGGAAACTGCGTACCGAACAGGGTGAACAAGGGGCCATCCAGCGCCACAGGAACGCGGTAATCGACCGAACTGCGGCCCCACACCAGTTGCACCAGTTCCAAAATGATGTAGCTTAGGCCAAAGGTGATCAGTAACTCGGGCACGTGGCCAAACTTGTGCACGCGGCGCAGGCAATAGCGCTCAAACAAAGCGCCCAAAACCCCTACCAAAAGCGGCGCTATCAAAAGGGCCGGCCAAAAGCCAACCACTGAGGTGATGGTGTACGCAAAATAGGCGCCCACCATATAGAAGGAGGCGTGCGCGAAATTCAGCACGCCCATCATGCTGAATATCAGCGTGAGTCCTGAGCTGAGCATGAACAGCAACAGCCCGTAGCTGATGCCGTTCAAGAGTGAAATGGTGTAGAACTCCATGGCGTCCCCGTGGCTTGGTGATTCAATGTGGAATCGGCGATGCTGGAATTGGCCCTGCTGGCCTTGACCACGCCAACGCGACACCCGTAAAAACCGCAGACGGGGAACAAACGCTTTGGTTCGAACCCCGTCTGGTGTTGGCTTGACTCAGTCCTTGAGCCTAATTAAAGCGTCATTCAAGCGTGCTTAGAGCGCGATCACGCAGGACGCTTCATCTGGCAGCTGGTCGGTGTGCTGGCCACGTAAGGATCCATCTGCTTGATCGGGACAAAGGTGTAGCCCGTGTTTTCCACGCTGTAAGGGCTTTTCTTGTCCACTTTTTGCCATTTGGTGACAAACATCGACTGCTGCAATTGGTGGTCTGACTTGCGCATTTGAATTTCACCAGCGAAGCTCTTGACGCTCAAACCTTCCATGGCCTTGGCCACTTTGACCGCATTGGTTGACTTGGCACTGGCCATGGCCGCGCCCAGCAGGTTGATGCCGTTCAGGGTGGCAAAGGTGTAGTAGTCGTCGTTGAACTTTTTCTTGAATTCCGCGCCCATGGCACCCAAATCACCCGGGTGGTTGGAATGGCCGTAGGCAATCACATACACCTCGCTGTCGCCACCTGCCGCCAGGGCCGTTGGGGTGCCGGTGACGCCCGCGTAGTAGGTGTACATCGGCAGCTTCAGGCCAGCGTCGTTCAGGGCTTTGACCAGCAAGGTCAGGTCAGCGCCCCAGTTGCCGGTGACGATGGTGTCGGCACCGGATTGCTTGATTTTGGCAACGTAAGGGGCAAAGTCTTTGACCTGACCAATAGGGTGCAGGTCTTCACCCACAATTTTCACGTCAGGGCGCTTGTTGGAAATGCCTTCTTTGAAGTAACGGGCAACTTGCTGGCCGTGAGAATAGTTTTGGTTCAGCAAATACACGTTTTTGACCTTGGGCTGGTCTTTCATGAACGTGGTCAGCGCTTCCATTTTCATGGTGGTGTCGGCATCCAGACGAAAATGCCAGTAGTCGCATTTCTCGTTGGTCAAGGCGGGATCAACCGCTGCGTAGTTCAAAAACACGACCTCTTTGCCGGGGTTGCGTTCATTGTGTTTGGCAACCGCGTCAGACAATGCCAAAGCGGCACCCGAACCATTGCCCTGGGTGATGTAGCGAAAGCCCTGGTCAATTGCGGCTTTGAGCGAGTTCAAGCTCTCTTGCGGTGAGCCCTTGTTGTCAAAACCCGTGACTTCAAACTTAACGCCCGCCGGGTTTTTGGCACCGCTGAAGCGCTCGGCCACAAACTGCCAGCTTTTGAGTTGGTTTTGGCCTACGTTGGCAAAGGGGCCGGAAAGCGGGTCAATGAAGGCAATTTTGACCGTCTCGCCAGACTGGGCTTGAACAAAACCGGCGCAGGCCAGCAAGGCTGAAACGGCGGTTAATTTGGCGGCAAACTTCATGTCTTGAGTCCTAAAAAGTAGAAAAAAAATGAGGAAAAACAAACAACCGCGCAAGCCTAACGGAACTTGTGCAGTGCAACAACAGGGCTTGCCCTAGCAACTATCGCCCAGGTGACTTGCGGCGTTTTCAAACGCCAGGCAGTTTGTAATCTTTCAGCGATTCGCGCAGTTTCATTTTTTGCATTTTCCCTGTCGCGCCTAAGGGAATGGCATCAACAAACACCACGTCGTCGGGGATTTGAAACTTGGCCGTTTTGCCTTCAAAAAACTGCAGCAGTTCAGCGCGCGACACCTCGGCCCCCGGCTTTTTAACGACCGCAATGATGGGGCGCTCGTCCCATTTGGGGTGCTTCATGCCAATGCAGGCGGCCATGGCCACAGCGGGGTGCGCCATGGCAATGTTTTCAACGTCGATGGAGCTGATCCACTCGCCACCCGACTTGATCACGTCTTTGCTGCGGTCGGTGATCTGCAAATAACCATCTTCGTCAATCGTGCCCACATCGCCGGTTGGAAACCAGCCGCCCGCCACCAGAGGCGAGCCGCCCTCTTGCTTGAAGTACTGGTCAATAATCCAGGGGCCTTTGACCAGCAAGTCGCCGGAGGTTTTGCCATCCCAAGGCAGCTCGGTGCCATCGGGATCGACAATTTTCATGTCCACCCCAAACACCGCCCTTCCCTGTTTCAGCCGAACTTTCATTTTTTCGGCAGCGTCCATTGGCAAATGCTTGTTTTTGAGGGTGCACACCGTGCCCAAAGGCGACATTTCGGTCATGCCCCAGGCGTGCAGCACTTCAACGCCATAGTCGTCGTTGAACGCTGAAATCATGGCTGGTGGGCAGGCCGAGCCGCCAATCACCGTGCGTTTCAGGGTCGAAAACCGCAAGCCACCGGCTTGCATGTGGCCCAGCATCATTTGCCAAACCGTCGGCACACCAGCGGCAAAGCTGACTTTTTCGCCTTCAATCAATTCAAAAATCGACTTGCCGTCCATCGCGGGGCCGGGGAACACCAGCTTGGCCCCGGTCATGGCGGCTGAATACGGCAGACCCCAGGCGTTGACGTGAAACATCGGCACGACCGGCAAAATGCAGTCGCGCGCGCTCATGCTCAAAGCGTCGGGCAGCGCACCAGCCAAGGCGTGCAGCATGGTGGAGCGATGGCTGTACAGCGCCGCTTTGGGGTTGCCCGTGGTGCCACTGGTGTAGCACATGCTGGACGCCGAATTTTCATCGAACGTCGGCCAGGTGTAGGTGGCAGGCTCTTTGCCCATCCAGGCTTCGTAACTCATCAAACCGGGTATGCCGGTGTCAGCGGGCAGCTTGTCTGCGTCGCACAGGGCGATGTAGTGCTTGATGGTGGTGCAACGGCTGAAAATGGCTTTGACAATCGGCAAAAAGCTCATGTCGAAACATAGCACCGAGTCTTCGGCATGGTTGGCAATCCAGACCACTTGGTCGGGGTGCAAACGCGGGTTCAGGGTGTGCAAAACCCGGCCTGAGCCGCTCACGCCAAAGTAAAGCTCCAGGTGGCGGTAACCGTTCCAAGCCAGGGTGGCGACCCGGCTACCGAAGGGCAATTGCATGGCGTCCAGCGCGTTCGCCACCTGGCGCGAGCGCGAGGCCACTTGTTTGTAGGTGTAGCGGTGAAGGTCGCCTTCAACCCGGCGCGAGACGATTTCGCCTTCACCATGGTGGCGATCTGCGTGCTCGATCAAAGATGAAATGAGTAACTGTTGACTCTGCATTAACCCCAGCATCGGTAAGCTCCTGTTGATTGAACTGGCCGCAAGAATACCGCAGACCAAGCCCGCCACAAGGATTTGCGGGACAATCTTTTCATGACTTCTGCTCTCATAAGCCCCCATTCGGTGATAACTGATAACCAAGCCTCCACTTCCTTGGTCGCCCATGCCGAAACCGCCAACGCAGCAGCAGCCGACCCGGCGTACGACATTGGCCTGCCCTGGATCAACGAATTTGCCAAGCTGAGCGCGCCGTTCACCACCGAACTGGCGCCAGAGCCCCTGCCCGCGCCCTATTGGGTGGGGCAAAGCCGCCAAGTGGCCGAGTGGATAGGCCTGGACGCCATTCATCTGCAATCGCCGCAGTTGCTGAATGCCCTGAGTGGCAATGCGCAATTGGCTGGGTCGCGCCCCTTGGCCAGCGTGTACAGCGGCCACCAGTTTGGCCAATGGGCGGGGCAATTGGGCGATGGGCGAGCGATTTTGCTGGGCGAGGTGGCGCATGCAGATGCTGCCATGTCGCCAGCTGGGCTTGAAATCCAGCTCAAGGGCGCTGGACGCACGCCGTATTCGCGCATGGGCGATGGGCGGGCGGTGCTGCGCTCCAGCATTCGTGAATTTCTGTGCAGTGAAGCCATGCATGCGCTGGGCATTGCGACTTCGCGCGCGCTGTGCATCACCGGGTCGGACGCGCGTGTGCTGCGCGAAGAGCTTGAAACCGCCGCCGTGGTCACGCGCATTGCGCCCAGCTTCATCCGGTTTGGCCATTTTGAGCATTTTTCGCATTCCGACCAGCACGATCAGCTTAAAGTTTTGGCCGACTACGTGATTGAGCGCTATTACCCAGACTGCCTGACGACTGACAAGTTCAACGCCAACCCTTATGCTGCCTTGCTCGAAAAAGTGAGCGAACGAACCGCCCGCACGTTGGCCCAGTGGCAGTCTGTCGGCTTTTGCCACGGTGTCATGAACACCGACAACATGAGCATTCTGGGCTTGACGATCGATTACGGCCCGTTTCAGTTTTTAGACGCCTACGTGCCCAACCATATTTGCAACCACAGCGACGCGGGCGGCCGTTACGCCTTCAACAAACAACCGAATATTGCGTACTGGAATTTGTACGCCTTGGGCCAAGCCTTGCTGCCGTTGATTGGCGAACAAGAGCTGGCCATTGCCGCGCTGGAATCGTACAAAACCGTTTTCCCCCAAACGTTTGAGGCCCAAATGCGAGCCAAACTCGGTTTGTCTGACGTGCAACCCGGCGACCGCGAGCTGATTGAATCGAGCCTGAAACTGCTGGCCAAAGACGCGGTGGATTACACGATTTTTTGGCGGCGCTTAAGCCGTTATGTCGCCCAATCGGCAATGAAGGAGGCGATTGCCGATCATGACACTGATGGCACACAGGCCGCCGTGGACAGAAGCGGGACGAAAGAGCCGACAGACCCTGTGCATCCCGTCCGTGACTTGTTTATGAACCGTGCCGGTTTTGACGTCTGGCTGCAAGACTATGCCGCCCGCATTTCAAGCCTGAACCGCGCTGACGTGGGTGCGCTGATGCTCAAATCCAACCCCAAATTCGTTTTGCGCAACCACTTGGGCGAGCAGGCCATTCGAGCCGCCAAAACCAAAGACTTCAGCAATCTGGCGACCTTGCAAAAGCTGCTGGAGTCGCCGTTTGACGAACACCTGGGTTTTGAAGCCTTCGCCGACTTTCCGCCTGATTGGGCGTCGGGGATAGAGATCAGCTGCTCTTCTTGAGAGCTCGAAAAGTCCGCCCAAGACAGCGAATGGGCAAGTCAAGCCCCGTTTGGAGCAAAAGCGCTGGAAACGTCATTTTTACCACAAATGTGGTAAATTTTTCCAAATTGAGTCGATTTTGCCAAAATTGGAATAAAAAATGCCTCTAGCTCTCTAATATATTCAATAGTTTGCTATTATTTTTGATTGTTTGTTCGGGTCGCCATTTTGTGCGAAGCCGTGCCCGATTGCAAAGCCGTTAATTGCCCGTAGCCCGTCAATTCGCCTTTCACGTTGCCCTGACGTCAACCGCCACTTCGCCCGTGGGCGAGGAAACCACCCAATTCAGCCACTGCTGGGTGCCATCGGGCGACCAACGGCTCTCTTTGCTCCTCAAACATCTCTGGCGCGTGGGCTGCCCAATTGGGGTTCGAGCAAGCAACGCGGCGATTGCAGGGTTTTCATATGGATGGGGTCACCTTCAAAGTCAAACTCCTGCAACGGCTGCCTTGTGGGTTGGACTTCAATACCCATTGCGCCTGCACCGCGCTAAAGCGCCAGCCTAGAGCATGGTCGCAGTGTAGGTAACCTGCCCGCGGTAATCACCTTCTGCAGCAACGGGCGTGTTGTCGTACCGAAAACCCCATGTCGCCGACTCATTCACCATACGCCCAACAGCTGCCACGGTGCGCGAGGAATTAATAGGCGGGTTGGCCAAAGTGCCTGCGATCAAATTGGGCAAAATTTGCGACCACGGGATGGTGTTGGCACCACCGACCAAGCCCGATCCCGAGCCCACGTTGCGCAATGTCACGTTACCGCCGTTGCCATAAATTCGAGCAGTGATGGCTCCAGCAGACCCCACCCCGTTCACGATTGTCCCCGGTGTTGAAGCGTCCCCAGGCGGCACGGCAAACAGAACTTCATCAACAGTAGGCGTGTTGGCGAAATCAACCCCCGAGCCCACACGCAAGTACAAGACTTTGGGAACAATGATGCGAAAGTTGAGCCGGGCTACTGCCCCTGGGGTGACCGCAAGTGCGCCAGAGACGCTCTGGGACTCGGACTGGACCGAAATCGAGCAAAAGACCACTGCAAATGTAGCGAGAGACCGAGTGAATTTCATGGCGAAACTCCTGTTTGGCGTGCCGCTTTTGGATCACGGCCGTCGATCTGCTGGGCGATTGAAATTTCAATCATTTTGAGAATCTTTTTAAGAATTTTTTCAAGCTCTCGGCTTCAGTATGCGACTGATGTCTTCTTTTTTGTTTGGCTTGGGTTAGTTCGTCAAAGCCGAACAGCAGAAAAAGCCGAAAAATGAGAACAAGTTCCATGTTCCCGCTCCGTTTTGATGCTTTTTTTATCCGATTTGGAGCCGCTTGTCGCCAAAACCGTCCAATCGCGCGAGTTAGATAAGAAAATTACGTTGGCGATAAATAAAATATTGCATTGACGTGTTGTTACGTTCAAAATTGAGCAAAAAGTAATAAATTGCGTTCTTGATCAGAGGGAGATTGTTTGTGCAATATCAACAAACGCCTGCTGTCGCCTCAGGGCTTCCGGCGTCATCATTAGGGTCACCCGAGAGTGGTGTTGGGCCCCGCCTGCTGTACTGGTTTGCAGCGGCTGCCATTGCTTTAGCCGGTCTGCTGATCGGGTTTACGCTGGATCTTTTCCGGACCCAATCGCTTGCAGCAAGCCTGCGGTTGACGGAGTCGTTTGCGCATGTGGTGAGCGATGACATCGCCGGGGCAGTTCAAAACATTGACCAATCGCTTCAGTTGGGGCAAGGCGCTATCGCGGACTTGAAAAGATCGGGGCAGTTGAATCAGGCAGCAGTTGGAAGGATGTTGAGCTCCCAAGTCAAGAAGCTTCCCCTTGTGCGAGCGATGTGGGTGATGGACAAAACGGGCCGCATCGAATTCGAGTCGACCGCTGGCTACATTGGTCTGGATTTAGCTGACCGCGACTATTTTCAAATCTACGCAGCAGAACCCAAAACCGAGTTTTTCATGGGGCAGCCGCTGCGCGGCAAGGCGACTGGCATCTGGTTCCTGAGTGCCTCCAGACCCCTTTACGACGCTGACGGCAACTTTACTGGTGCCATTGTTGCGGCAATCGAACCGCGCCACATGGAGGAAACTTGGAAATCTGTTGAATTGGGCGATGGTGGTTCAATCGCTCTGTTTCGGCGCGATGGCACGTTAATGGCCCGCAGCCCCTTCGAAGAAGCTGCCATAGGAAAAAAATTCATTAGGGGACCGATTTTTTCTGAATTGTTACTCAAGAGCAGTGCTGGAAGACTGCAGGCACCCAGCGGCGTTGATGGAAAGGTGCGCAGCTTCGCCTACCGCACCTTGAACGCTTACCCTGCCCTTGTTGTGGTGGTTGGGCAGTCAGTCGACTTGGTTCTAACACCTTGGCGCAAATTGGCGGTGCTAGCGATTGCCATTTGGGCTGTGGCCTCTGCTGCCGTCGTGACATTTTGCATATTTCTAGACCGCGCATGGCAGTTACAGGCACGCGGTAAGGCCGAAGCCCTGTTAATGTTCAACAGACTTTCTCTTGCCACCGATGCCGCGTCGATAGGTGTCTGGGAATGGGAGATTGACAAGGAGGACAAGTGGTTTGCTACCCCAACGTATTTCACAGCGATGGGCTATGCGGTGAACGAGGGGCTTGCAGACCGAGACCAGTGGGCCACCCGTTTGCACCCCGACGACAAAGACGCCGTGATGGCGAAAATTCATGCTGTATTGGCGGGAGGAAATGTTGTGTATGAGTACGAAGCCCGCCTGATGCATGCAGACGGTGCCTACAGGTGGGTCAAAGTGGCAGGACGTGTGTTGGCGCGGGACTCAGCGGGCAAACCCACAAGGCTGATTGGGGTACGGATCGATATCACCGATATCAAAGAATCTGAAGAGCTGATGCGCAAGAGCGAGGCCAAGTACAAAGCCCTGTTTGATGAAGCTCCGGACGGAATGAACATCGTTGACCGAAATGGTAACTTCGTCGATGTCAACCCCAGCATGTGCTCCATGCTGGGACGACCCCGTGACGAGTTGCTCACCATGAATGCGGCCGACATAGTGATTGCCTCAGAAGTTGCCCATATCAAGCCAACTATCCTGTCGATCACCCACTATTCAAGCCACCACCAAGAATGGCGGCTTACCCACAAAGACGGGTCAATCGTCGATACGGATGTGATTGCAATCGAAATGCCCGACGGCAATTTGCTCGGCATGGTTCGGGATGTCACCAACCGCAAGCTTGTTGAGGCGGCCTTGCTGGAGAGCGAAGAGCGCTATCGCTTGCTGGTAGATCAATCGCCGTATTCCATTGCAATTCATCAAGATGGAAAACTCAGGCTTTTTAACCGTGCATCCTTAAACTTGTTTGGAGCCGTGAGCCCGAGCGAATTGGTTGACAAAGAGGTCCTGAGCCTGGTTCATCCCAATAGCAGGGAGGAAGCACAAAATCGAATTCGCCGCATGTTGGCCGGGGAATCCAGTCTGTATCCAGCAGAGTACCTGTTCCTCAAGTTGGATGGAACGACTTTTGACGGTGAAGTGTCGGCAGTCCCTTTCACGTTTCAAGGTCGCCCCGCCATTCAGGTCATCGCCCTGGATATCTCGAAGCGCAAGAAAGCAGAGGTAGCGTTGCTGGATCACCAAAAAAGGTTGAAGGCCGTTTCGAGGCGTGTGCTGGAGGTGCAGGAAGCTGAACGGCGCCGCGTAGCGGTTGAGTTGCATGACGAACTTGGGCAGGCGCTCACTGCTATCAAGATCAATCTTCACTCGCGCGACCTCTTACTGGAACCGGCGCGAGGACAGTCACATGCAGCTCTCAACCGTGAAAACCTTCGCATTGTTGAAGACGCCCTGCAGCAAGTGCGCCGATTGGCGCTGACACTTCGCCCAGCCGTGTTGGATGACCTGGGGCTCGCGCCAGCGCTTCGTTGGCTGATAGACCAAAGCATTGAACACAACGGTTTCGCCGCCCGCTTTGACTCGCAGTTGCCACCCGGCCGCCTTTTGCCAGAGGTAGAAACCGCATTTTTCCGCATCGCCCAAGCCGGCCTGACTAATGTGGTACGTCACGCTCAGGCGCGTCAGGTCAGTTTGACACTGGTTCAGGACGGCGCGACCCTGGTGATGACCTTGCAAGATGATGGCGTCGGATTCGTCGCATCGCTCATGTGGGCTCGCGCCAAGGCCGGTGGAAGCATAGGCGTGCTGGGTATGGAGGAGCGTGCGTCACTTATCGGCGCTCATTTCTCGGTCGAAGCCGCTCCGGGCCTTGGCACGACGCTGCGACTGTCCTGCACGTTGCAACCCAAGGAGCACTCAGCTTGAGCCCAATACGCACGCTCCTGGCAGACGACCACACTTTGGTGCGCGCGGGTCTCAGAATGCTTTTAGAGGCGATCCCTGAAATTGAAGTGGTGGGCGAAGCGCACGATGGACTCGCCGTGATAGCCATGGCAGAGCAGTTGAACCCCAAACTGGTGTTGATGGACATCGCCATGCCTGGGCTCAATGGGCTTGAGGCAACCGCCCGGCTGATTAAAGCCGACCCGTCAGTGCTGGTGCTAATTCTCTCGATGCACCAGGGTGACGAATACGTGCGCCATGCATTGCGCCATGGCGCTGTCGGCTACCTTCTTAAAGACGCTGCTCCTATGGAACTTGAAATGGCGATCAGGGCAGTGCTGCGGGGTGAGACCTTCCTGAGTTCGGTCGTATCAAAAGGCGTCTTGACGGACTACGTGGAGCGCCTTCGCAGTGACGCTGTAACCAGCACACAACTTACACCGCGACAACGCGAGGTATTGCAATTGATCGCTGAGGGCCATAGCACCAAAGAAGTCGCGCGCCGTCTCGACCTGTCAGTCAAAACAGTAGAGACACACCGCACGCAATTGATGAAGCAACTCGATATTCACGAGGTGACTGGGTTGGTGCGCTACGCCATGCGCGAAGGACTTATATCCCCCGACAGCTAAAGTGCCGTCTGCGGCTATCGGGAACCTGTAGCCCGGGAGTTCAAACCCTATCAGGTGATTCTCTTCCTCGACTCGGGTAATGGCCTGATGTACCAATGTGCTGGCCCGTCCTAAAGTGGTCCCCATGACTCGCAGGAACACACAGTGACGATCAAGCTCCTCTTAATCGACGACAACCCTGTCTTTCTAACGGCTGCCAGCACATTTTTCAGTGCGCAGCGAGACATCCTGGTTGTCGCCGTGGCGCACGATGGACCGGACGGTCTGGTTAAAGCGGCTTTGCTACAACCCGACCTTGTTCTGCTTGACATCTCCATGCCAGAGATGAATGGCCTTGAAGTCGCCCACCGCATGCGGTCTTGGCCGGAGCCTCCCGTCATCGTGTTCGTGTCCATGAACGAGAGCATAGCCTACCAATCTGCAGCTCGTGATCTTGGTGTTGCCGCATTTCTTTCCAAGAGCCGTTTGACGGTGGATTTCCCGCCTCTGATTGAGTCACTTTTCAAACAAAAACTTCTAGAAAGACCAGTTGTATGAATTCCAATGCAACGCAAAAGACAACCACACCCCGGTCGGTGCTGCTTTTGGAAGACTCCGCGTTTTGTCGGGGGGTCATCCATCAGGCGCTTAGTCAGGCTGGTTTCGATACCCAACACCACCTGGTTACGAGTGCCGCCAGCTTGATGGCAGCCCTGGAAAGTCAAAATTGGGACGCTGTAGTCTCCCAGTTCAAGATGCCGGGGTTTAGTGGTTACGATGCGCTGCGCCTGGTTCGTTCCATGGGTCAGGACATTCCATTTTTCTTCGTGTGCGAAGCGCTGGATGAGGCTGCCACAGTCCCGGTGGTCAAGGCTGGCGCGGACAGCTACATCGTGAAAGCCAATTTAAATCAATTAGCCCCTGCGCTGTCCCTTGAAATCGCGCATTCCGCGAAGCGCTCAAAGTACAAGTTGAGTCACCGCGACATGATTCGCGAGGACTTCGCAGCTCGCCAGCAAATTGAAAATCGATTGACAGACATCGAACAGTCTTGGCGCTTGATGTTTGACAACAGTCCAATAGGACTGATGCTGCAACTGCCGTTTGCAGCTATCACCAGTGTGAACGACCGAATGCTGGAAATTAGCGGCTATGCACGAAATGAGCTGCTGGGGAAAACCGCCGAGGAGACTGGACTGCGCATCGACGACGAATTGGGTCGCCATTTCCTTGAGGTGATGAAAGCCCAGGGGTTTACCAACGGACTTGACATGCGCCTGCGGCGCAAAGACGGTGGCGTGCGCATGGTGATTATTTCAAGCCGCCAGGTAGTGCTCGATGGAACAACGTACCGGCTTCATTCATTCGTTGACATTACCGAAAAGAACCGGGCCGAAGAGGCAGCTGCCGTGAGCCAAAAAGCGCTGGCCTCAATCTCGCAGGGCGTGTTGATCAGCGGGCCCGACACCAAGACGCTTACAGTCAATGCGGCCTTTGTGGCAATGACTGGCTATACCCAAGCGGACCTGGTGGGCAAGTCATGGGTGGTTCTTCAAGGGCCTAAAACCAACCTTGAAACCGTAGAGCAAATTAGGCTGTCGCTGACAGCTGGCAAGCCATTTTTTGGTGAGCTGCAAAATTACCGCAAGGACGGTACAACTTTTTGGAACGAGTTGTCGATTGACATGGTGCTCGACGATCAAGGTAACTTAAGCCATTTCATCGGTATTTTGCGCGACATCACGCTCATCAAGAGCCAGCAAGACCAGCTCAAGCTCTCCGCACAAATATTTTCTCAAAGCCGTGAATCAGTGGTGGTTGCCGATGCCAAGAGCCACATCGTTATGGTCAACCGAGCTTATTGCGAAATTTCAGGTTATAGCGCGTCTGAATTGCATGGCCGGGCTCTTCGTTTACTCTCGGCAGACCGCGACGATGACGCCGCCCACAACGCAATGTGGAGCACCGTCAACGAAACTGGCTCTTGGAGTGGCGAGACCTGGAGCAGGAGCAAAGACGGCGTCGAATACCCAGAATGGCTCACGATCAGCCTTGTTCGCAATCAACAGGGGGATATTTGCAACTATGTTTGCACCTCAATCGACACCAGTGAACGCCAGGCAGCACGGGAACAAATCGCCAAGCTCTCCAACTTCGACTTGTTAACCGGCCTTCCGAATCGACTTTTGCTGGCAAACCGCTGTACCCACGACATAAGCATGGCGCACCGCGAAGGCAAGTCAATGGCCATGATGGTGCTTGGCGTTGATCACTTTGAAACTGTCAATGACACCTTGGGACAGACCACCAGTGACATGGTCTTGAAACAATTTGTGCAGCGAATGCTGGCGGCTTTGCGTGACCAGGACACGCTGGCGCGTATCGGAAGTGACGAATTTGTATTGGTCCTGCCAGGCAACACACCTGAAGGTGCCAGTTTGATTGCCAACAAGCTGTTGCACCTCGCGGCTCAACCTTTCCAGGTTGAGGACGTAGAAATTAGGATCACGGCTTCAATTGGCATCGCAATATTTCCTGCAGATGGACTCGACTTCGAAACTCTATTCAAGTCTGCAACCGTGGCCATGCACCAAGCCAAAGGCCTGGGACGCGGAAAGTACAGCTTTTTCAGCTCGGAGATGTTCGATAACACGCTCGCGCAGGTTGCCATGGTCGCGGCGCTCCGGACAGCCATTACCCAAGATCAACTTCGGCTAAATTACCAGCCCTTTGTGGATATGCAGACAGGCCGGATCGCTGGCATGGAAGCATTGCTTCGTTGGACCAGCCCAACCTTGGGGGTCGTGTCACCAGCACGCTTCATTCCGGCAGCCGAGCAGTCTGGTTTGATCATTGAAGTGGGTACCTGGGTATTGCGGCAAGCTTGTCAAGACCTGCGCGACTGGATCGACATGGGCCTGGAGGTTCCGCATATATCAATCAATGTTTCTCCATTGCAATTTCGAGACCCTGAGTTCTTGCAAATTTTTGAAGAGACCCTGCGGGAATTCGATATTGGTCCTTTTCAAATTTGCGTCGAAGTAACTGAAGGCGCTTTGATGGAAGACGCGGTAGGCAGCGAAGCGCAATTGCGGGCACTTAAGCAAATGGGCCTGACGTTGGCGTTGGACGACTTTGGCACTGGCTACTCATCACTTAGCTACCTTAAGAAGTTCCCATTTGACAAGGTCAAAATCGACCAATCCTTCATTAGCGGTATCCAAGACAATGCGCAGGACGCAGTGATCACCAAGGTGGTCATTTCAATGGCGCACAGCTTGGGCTTGCAGGTGATTGCAGAGGGCGTCGAGACTGAAGCACAGTGTGAGTTTTTACGTGCAAATATGTGCGATGAAATTCAAGGCTACTTCTTTTCCAGACCGATACCCAAGGAGGAAATTGAAACACTGCTTCGAACTGACCGCAGGCTTCCATCGCACCTAATTCGCGTGCAAAAGAAGCAGCGCACCCTATTGTTGGTGGACGACGAGCCCAATGTCATTGCGTCTTTAAGGCGTCTCATGCGCAAAGACGGCTACCACATACTCACCGCGAGCAATGGGAATGAGGCGCTCACGCTACTAACTAAAAATCAGGTCGACGTGATAGTGTCAGACCAACGCATGCCCGGTATGACAGGCGTGGAGCTTCTGCGTCGCGTCAAGGCGCTATGCCCTGACACTGTGCGTATTGTTCTATCTGGCTATACCGAGCTTCAGTCCGTAACTGACGCCATTAATGACGGCTCGGTCTATCGCTTTTTGACAAAACCCTGGGACGACGAGCAGCTCCGCAGTTTTGTCAATGAAGCCTTCAACCACAGAGACCTGACCAACGAAAATCGGCGGCTTAACTTGCGGCTTCAAACTGCTGACCAAGAAGTGGCCGCTTGCAGGCGCCAAATGTTGGAAATGCAAAGATCGATGCAACGTCAGGAGATGTTGGCATGAAAGATTTTGATGGATTTATGCTGGATGCCGATGGGCTGCGCGGAGGCCTTGCAAATTTGCCCACCTCCATATTTTTTGAAGGCAGTCCCATGCCGACCTTCGTCATTGATACAAATCATATCGTGACGCACTTCAACATGGCTTGCGTGAAGACATTGGGTGTCAATGCCGTCGATGTGATAGGAAAGAAGTCTTTGGGTCACGTGTTTTATGGCTTTGACCGTCCGGTCATGGCAGATTTGATTGTGGACGGCTGCTTCGATGAAGACCTAGATCTCCTTTATCACGGAAAATTCCGCCGATCGGTCTTGATTCCAAACGCATTTGAGGCCGAAGATTTCTTTCCAGCATTTGGCGACCATGGACGATGGCTCGCCTTTACCGCTGCCCCTTTGCGAGACCTGGACGGGCGGATTATTGGCGCTATTGAGACACTGAGGGACATCTCTGACTTTAAACAAGTTCAGGAGGATCTGCTCAAAGCTCAGGTCGCGCTGAGCGAGAAGTTGGCGATAGCTCGAGACCAACTGGTTCAATCGGAAAAGCTTTCCTCGATTGGGCAGTTAGCCGCTGGCGTGGCACATGAAATTAACAATCCGATTGGTTACATTTTTTCAAATTTCTCGATTTTGGAAAAATACATTTTGAGTCTATTCCAGATGCTCGAAGCCTATGAAGACGCCGAGTCGTCTCATGGCGACGTTCGAACAGTCAATGGACTTAAGACATTGCGGCAGCAAATTGAAATTGCGTTTTTGAAGGTTGACATTCCTCTTTTGATGAGTGAATCCAGAGAGGGCATCATCAGAGTCCGAAAAATCGTGAAGGATCTTAAAGACTTTTCTCACGTCGACGCAAATCCCGAATGGCAACTTGCAGACCTAGAGCAATGCATTGAATCGACTTTGAACGTGGTCGCCAACGAAATCAAATACAAAGCCGAAGTCGTTAAAGACTATGCAATTTTGCCAGTCATCCAGTGCCTCGCTCCTGAATTGAATCAAGTGATCATGAACCTAATCGTCAATGCCGCAGATGCGATTGGACCTGAGCTTGGAAAGATCACCATTCGCACTGGGACTGATTACGTCAATGTATGGTTTGAAATTGAAGATACGGGATCTGGAATTGCTGACGAAAGTCTGCCAAGGATCTTCGATCCTTTCTATACGACAAAGCCAATTGGGAAGGGCACCGGGCTGGGGCTCTCGCTTTCCTACGGCATCGTTCAAAAACACCGCGGACGTATTGATGTGCAAACCGAGATCGGGACAGGTACAAATTTCCGGGTCACCTTGCCAATAGAGCAACTTGCGACTGAATTCACTGTACCCGCGCCCTTAACATGAGACCTCTTAGTGGCGCAAAAATGGAAACGTCGCAAGCCGCTATACACCATATTGTCTGGATCAACGGACGCTTCTTGTCCCGCAAGGTGACTGGCGTTGAGCGCGTAGCCCACGAAATCTTGCGGGCCCTGAGCGATTGTTTTTTGGATGAACATGCCTCCTGCGATCACAACGGGGTTCGCCTTAGCTTCAAAATCGTCGCCCCTGTGGCAAGCAAGGCGGCATTTTCCGGTCTGCTGGGTCACATTCCGATCCACACAACCGGAGCCTTTTCGGGCCACTTGTGGGAGCAGCTTGTGTTGAGCAAATGGGCTAGAAGCGATTGGCTTCTCAACCTTTGCAATACGGCACCGCTTTGGCGTCGCCGTCAAAGTACGTTCATTCATGATGCCCAGGTATTTGCGATACCTCGCAACTTCAATTGGAAGTTCGGACTCTGGTACCGGACAATGCTTCGCATCGTCGGCAAAAGGTCTGAGGGAGTTTTTACCAATTCGCAATTTTCACAAACTGAGCTGAGCAAATTTGCTGGAATCAGTGATGGAAAAATTGCTGTTCTTCATTTGGGCGCCGACCATATGCACCGCTTGGCACCGTCCATGACGGAGGAAGTGAGTACGCAAATTCCGAAACGACCATTTTTGCTGGCGGTTTCGAGCGCAAGCCCAAACAAAAACTTTGAAGCTATTGTTCGCGCCATTAGCATTTTGGGCGATGACGCCCCACCCTGCGTGTTTGTCGGCCAGAAAAATTCAGCTGTTTTTGGCAAGCTCGATATGGACACCTCCCGCATCACTGAACTGGGCTATGTGAGTGATGAGACTTTGGCTGTGCTGTATTCGCGAGCATTGTGTCTGGTTTATCCGTCCTACTACGAAGGGTTTGGTCTGCCACCGCTCGAAGCAATGGCGCTGGGCACACCCGTCATCGTCAGCAACACAAGTTCGCTGCCTGAAGTCTGCGCGGACGCTGCGCTGTATTGCGACCCTTCCAAACCAGAGACTTTGGCTCAAGCGATTCGGGTTCTGCAAACCGATCAAAACGCACGGCAGGTCTTGAGCTTGGCTGGCAAGGAAAGAGCCAAAGCCTTTGCCTGGAATCAGTGTGTAGAAAAAATGCTGGATGCGCTTTGCGTCACGCTGAAATCACAAAAATGACTTCATTCCCTCACACCAGAGAGTGCTTCAAATGAGGGTCGCGGTTGTACACGATTGGCTGGTCATTTACGGTGGCGCTGAGCGTGTTTTAGAGCACATACTTGATATGTACCCAATGGCTGACATTTTTTCATTGATCGACTTTGTGCCCCCTTCACAAAGGCACTTTCTACGCGGAAAAATACCAATTACTAGCTTCATACAGAACATACCTGGGGCTGAAAAGCACTATCGAAAAATGCTGCCCCTGTTTCCAATGGCAATCGAACAGCTAGATCTTTCGGCCTATGACTTGGTGATATCCAGCAGCTATTGCGTTGCAAAAGGGGTGCTAACAGGGCCAAATCAAGTTCACGTTTGCTATTGTCATTCACCGATGCGCTACGCGTGGGATCACTACCACGAGTATTTGCGTGAAATGCACTTGCTAACCGGACCCAAGAGTTGGTTTGCCCGCTGGCAGTTGCACAAGATTCGCTCGTGGGACGTGACAGCCAATAACAGCGTAGACCATTTTGTGGCCAACTCAAAATTTGTAGCCCGTCGAATATCTAAGTATTACGGTCGCACCTCAGCTGTAGTTAACCCGCCAGTAGACACAAAACTTTTTGAATTAGAAACCGACAAAAGTGATTATTACGTTGCAGCTGGCAGGTTTGTCCCTTTCAAACGAATTGACTTGGTCGCAGAAGCCTTTTCTGATATGCCTGACAAGAGGCTCGTGTTACTAGGCGATGGCCCAGAAATGGACAAAATTAGAAACAAAGCCGGGCCCAACGTCGAATTTCCGGGTTTTCAGCCCGCCGCGACGGTGCGACAGTATTTAGCCCGGGCCAAGGCATTTATTTTTCCATCAGAAGAGGATTTTGGCATCGTGCCCGTCGAAGCAATGGCATGTGGCACGCCTGTCCTCGCTTTCGCCAAAGGCGGTGCCTTAGAAACTGTCATTGGCCTCGACGACCCAGCCGGTCGCCGACCCACTGGTTTGTTTTTCAACGAACAAAGCGCCAGGGCTATTATGGACGCTGTGATTTCCTTTGAGAAGTTGTCCGGCGTGTTTGACCCAGGCTACATCCATACCCACGCATCCTTCTTTTCCATTGATAACTTCAAATCCCGTTTTGCTGCACAAGTGGACAGCGCCATGGCAAGCGGCAAAGCCTGACGCTTGACTGTTACTCGGTAATCAGACCCACCAGTGAACAGGAGTATCTAAATGCGAGCAACTTCGGGGGCAGATCTTTTGGCGATTCGTAGCAGCTTTCGCTACATGATTGAAACTGTCTTGCCGATCTCAATGGCAGTCGTTTGTACTTGGCTTGCTGGGTGGTTTACTGATCCACAAATCTCAATCTGGCCGGCCATTATGGCGGTTATAACTGCGGGTTTTATTGTCCGCTTTGATGTCAATCTGATTCAACACGCGGCATCGTACCGACTCGCCATTACCTACGCGCTATTACTTCGCTCTGCAGCGGTAGGATTCATTTGTTTAGTCTCACTTTGGGTTGACGGTGTACGCGGCGCGCTGTTGCAATCAGTGGTGGTATTCACATTACTGACCTTTTTCACAACCACGATCGGAACAGTATCGATTGTCTGGCTGTCGCTGCGCCCAAAGTTTAGGCGTCCTTACATGAAGTTAGCCATAGTTGCAGTTACCGAGGCCAGTGTAGCTTTTGCTAAACAACTTGAAAAACAACCGTTTTTGGCATTGAAATTCATTGGCTATATCGAAGACCGAAGTGCTGATCGAATTCCCGATCATGCGCCCTACCCGATCTTGTGTCGAATGAATCAGGTGAAAGCATACTATGACAAAAATCCAATCGACCATGTATTGATATCGTTGCCTTTGCAGGCCGAGCTGCGGTTTAAGGAAGTGCTTGAAAGCCTTTTGGACACGACAGCCTCAGTTCATTATCTTCACGATTTTTCGATATTCAAACCCATCCGCCAAGCCATCACGACAATGGGCAATATGTCAGTCTTCACGATTATCGATTCGGCTCCATCTGGGGTCAGCATGGTTGCCAAGCGCTTTTTTGATATCACGTTGTCATCGATTGCGTTGGTATTGTTGTCGCCGTTGATGATTGCTACGGCAATCTGCATCAAGCTGGATTCAGTGGGGTCTGTTTTGTTTCATCAGAATCGCTGGGGTGATAACGCGGCGCCTTTCAAAATATTTAAATTTCGCTCAATGGCGCAGGTTAAAACTGAAAATGCGGCGATTGTTCAGGCGACAAAGGGAGATATGCGTGTGACCAAGGTGGGGGCATTTATCCGCCGTACCTCTATTGACGAATTGCCACAATTGTTCAACATATTGCGCGGTGACATGAGCCTGGTTGGCCCGCGTCCGCACGCAATTGCACACAATCAGGAATATCGAGGGTTGATTAAAGGTTATATGCTGCGCCACAAAATAAAACCTGGTTTGACAGGTTGGGCACAGATTCATGGATTTCGAGGTGAAACCGATACTTTGGACAAAATGGAAAGCCGTGTTGAGTATGACCTGGAGTATCTTAGAAATTGGACCCCAGCCTTAGATCTATACATTATTTATCGCACCGTAGGTTTAGTTCTCCGAAAAACAAATGCTTATTAAGTCTGTTTCTCAATCAGTTGATTTAGCTAAAAAATGAAATGATATGTTTAAGCAGCAAATTTTGGCATTAAATTTATTATGTACTCAATTATTAACATCCTACTGATCGCAATTTTCATGGCGCTGTTTCCTTTGGGGTCTATCGCCCAAACGCAGTCAGATGCGCCAAAAACAGGGCAAGCGGCGTCCAACCGTATTTTGGATGCACCGCTGCCAGGGACTGCCTCCAATTCTGAAAATCGGGTGTTCTCGCCTTCGCGCATATTCGGTCGCCCGCCCGCTAATAGCGTGGACTATGACCTCAAGGATCGTCCAGCGGGTTCAGCACCTCAGTTGCGTTTGTCAACAACTGTCGAAACCAAAGTCGAGAACAAAACTACCAGCCACCTGGGTTCCGCCGGTGAAGGCAGTAGTGGACGCGCAGTTGCGAATGCTGCGCCAGCCGCGCCAGTGCCGTATGTGGGTTTCGAGTTTGGTGATTTTGTGCGGACATCGGTGGGGTCTGACTTGCCCCTGTTTGGTGTCGGAATCAACATCGGTGACACGCGCAACAATACAGCGGTCGATCCCATGACCGTTCCGGTTGACTACAGGGTCGGTCCCGGCGATCAATTGATTGTGCGGGCTTGGGGGCAAATAGACATTGATTTCCAAGGGCCAATTGACCGGTCAGGTCAAATTTTCCTGCCACGGGTTGGTAATGTGACGGTTGCGGGCCAAAAGCTTTCCGATTTGCCGGCGTTGATACGAACCACACTAGGGCATCAATTTCGCAATTTTGAATTGACGGTCACATTGGGTGCGCTGCGGGAAATTCAGTATTACGTCATGGGATTCGCCAAATCTCCCGGCGTGTACACCGTGCCTTCCACGGCCAGTGCTCTCTATGGTCTGCTGATGGCAGGCGGCATATCAGCCGCTGGTGATCCCCGTAGTGTGCAGATTCGACGTGGCGGAGTGGTTGTCGCCACTATTGATGCCTACCGATTCTTGATTGATGGTGACAAAACCGCAGACCCCCAATTACAGCCTGGCGATGTGCTTTATGTCCCAGTATCCAAGGGACATGCGGCCATTGCCGGAAGCATTCGGCGACCAGCCATCTTTCACTTGGCCGATGGCATGACGATAGCTGACCTGGTCAGATCTGCTGGGGGTATCAACCTGTCACAGGTCAATCCCAGTATTCGATTGGAGAGATTTCGGGACGGCCGCAGGCACATTGAACACCTCGTCTACAGCGAAGCGGTTGGCAAACGGAAGCTTCAAGATGGTGACCTTTACATGGTGCTTCCAGTATCTACCCGTATCGCAGACTCCGTCACGCTGCGGGGCAACGTTGCGCAGCCACTCAGACAACCTCTAACCCCCGAAATGAAGGTATCTGACCTGCTCGGGGCAACCGATGTATTCATAAGGGCTGCCAGTTGGGTTCAGCGCAATGCTCGGGAAAGCATGACCAAACTTGGCGATCCCAACCGCGACGTTGAGTTCAAACGTGATTTTCCGGACATGGAATGGGACTACGCTGCGATTGAAAGAATTGACCCCGTCAGCCAGTCAATGTCCATTGTTACGTTTAACTTGGGCCTGGCGTTGCAGGAGGACCCTGCCAACAATTTGTTACTCATGCCAGGCGACACTGTTGTGGTCTTTGCAAAGGCTGACTTTCAGCAACCGCAATACAAGAAATTTAGGGTCGTTCGCCTGGAAGGCGAAGTCAGGTTCCCGGGCGTTTATCCGATTGCGACAGGAGATACCCTATGGCAAATTTTCAACCGCGCCGGGGGTCTAACAGATCAAGCCTATATCTATGGCACGGTTTTCTCAAGAGCGACTGCAAGAAAAACTGAAGAGCTGCGTTTGCGGCAGGTCAGTGATCGTATCGAACAAGACTACCTACGCTATCTGGCGGGGCGCTCGCGCAATGCGGTTGGCCCGACAGAATCTAGCGTAAGTGACACTGAAATCGAAGCCGTACGCGCACTGGTAAGTCGCCTCCGCGCGCATCAGCCCGAGGGCCGGATACCGCTCAACCTGAGCGGGCGGGATGCCGTTGCCGACAGTTATCCCAAACTTCCGCTAGAAGATGACGACCGGATTTTTGTGCCGTCCCGTCCAGCAACTGTGACTGTCGTGGGGGCGGTTTTTCAGGAAGGCAGCTTGCTTTGGATGCCTGGCTGGGACACCCGAGGTTATCTGGAAAGCGCCGGGGGATTTCGGCGCCATGCTGACAAAGCAGGTGTCGTCGTGATGCACGCAGATGGCACTGTGCGGCAATCGGGGGGGTGGCTTGGTCGCAGCGAACCTATCTACCCTGGTGACACAGTGGTGGTGCCGGAAAACGTCGAATTGACATCGTGGACCAAGATCTTTCGAGATTGGACCCAAATTTTTTACCAGCTTGGTTTAGGTGCAGCCGCGATCAAGATCCTTGGCTCAAGTCTATGACGGTTCCCTATATCGGGTTGTCAGGTATTTTGCTTCGGCTGACAAGGTACCGCCTCGCCTTGATAGTCAGCCCCGTAGTTTTTGGCAGCGCAGCAGGTCTCCTTGCGGTTTTTTCCTTGCCGGTTTTCACGTCGTATGCCCGGCTGTTACCGCCGCAAACCAATACAGCCACTGCCAGCACATTGCTCAACCAAGTGGGTGGTAGTGCCGCGTTAGGTGCGTCGGCATTGACGCTGAAAAATCCATCTGACCTCTACGCCAGTTTGTTCATGAGTCGCTCCATCAAGGACGAAGTCATCAAACGCTTTAACCTGATGCAGCACTATGAAGAAGAGGACATGGACAAACTGCGAGCGCTGGTAGGCAACCGCACCCGGGTTGATGTGGGACGAGACGGGATTATCACCTTGGCCTACACCGACCAAACCAGTGATCGGGCTGCCGAGATTGCCAACGGCATGATCGACGCTATGTACAGCTTGGCGCAAAGACTGGCGCGAGAGGAGGCTGAGCGGCGCCAGGATTTTTATGAAAAATTAATCAACGAAGCTAAAGCGCGATTGCATTCATCTGATCAGCGACTTCTGGAACTCGAACAGCAGACCGGTTTGACGCGAATGAAGGGACAGGAAGAGGCGTCCATTGCTGCCAACACTGAGTTGCGCGGCATGATTGCAACACGTCAAATCGATTTGGCCAAGATGCGCCTGACGGCCACGGAAAGACATCCTCAAGTCATTCGATTCCAAGCTGAAGTGGCTGCTCTCAAATCTGAATTGCAACAAATCGAGCGGGCAAGGCAAATTGTTCCTGGTCAGATCAATTCCCTAGATGTCAAACGCCGGGCAAGTGACGGTAGTGCGCTTTTAGTGCCGTTCAGTGACTACCCAAAATTACGAGCCATGGTCGAGCCCCTGCGCCGCGAAGTTGAAATGAACAACAACGTCTTGGATCATTTGGTTAAGGCGCATGCTCTTTCACGGGTGGATGAAACTCGCGATCTGTCCGTCATCCAGGTTCTCGATAGTGCCGTAGCACCTACTCGGCGCTCGGGGCCGCGACCTTTGCTCAACATTGCAGTGGGTACATTCATCGGTTTTCTCCTCACGGCAATGGCAGTACTTTTTTGGGACCTCCTGTTCACAAGCAACATGCGGCGCGAACGCTGGCGAGAACTGAGGCGGGCACTTTTTGGCCGCAACTTGAAGGTGACCACCAACCATGAGAAGCAGCCGCAAAGTGCCTTTCAAGATGCGTCTGCGGTGCAAACCGACCCTAGGCCGCCAGCCAAGCTGATCTGATCGAGTCAAATATGCGAAGTCCTCCCTCGATACTGAATGCCGGCGCTTCGCTACTGTTGTTTCAAATTCTGGGCTTGACCATCCCCCTTCTTACCTTGCCGTTTGTAGCGCGCGCATTGGGGGTTGCCGAATTTGGAAAAGTCATGCTTGCTCAAGCCATTGTTTTTTTTGGGGTTCTTTTTCTCGATGCTGGCTTCAACACTGAGGCTCAGCGGCGTATTGCACTTGCGGGGAATCAAGCGCAGCGCTTTTGTATTCTGTTTCAAAACCTTGTCAGCCGAAGCTTGTGTGCGTTGCCAATAGCAGCCCTTGTCGTCGCATTCAGCTTTTTCTTCAAGGACATCCCCACCTCCTATGTGCTGGTGGCTTTGCTCCATATTGTTGGGACGCTGGCTTTTCCGCAGTGGTGGCTCATTGGAAATGACTTGAGTCTGGCAATGGGATTGGCTTCTGTCGGGGGTCGACTGCTGGCCGCCGCATTAACACTGATCCTGGTTCGCACTCCAGACGACGGACTTGTGGCAGTTCTGGCTGCCAGCAGTGGAACCGCCTGGGCGGGGTTGTTGGTGGCCCCTGCTCTATACAAGAAATGGAAACCTCTGGGCGCGGTCGTCACCCTATATGGATGGCGTGCTTACTTTCTGGCTGTGCGGCCAACCATACTTTCAGGTTTTTTTTCCAGCGCGACAGCCTCGATTCCTTCGATATTTCTTGGTTGGGTATCTGGCATAGCGCAGGTGGGACTTTTCACTGCGGCAGATCGGTTGACCAGAGCTACCGCCCATCTTGTTGGTGTTGTCGAGCAGTCCATGATGGGACCCCTTGCCCGCGCTGAAAAGCAAAGTCTGGACGCTGGTCATGCGCTACGCAAAAAGTTGCTAGGCTTTTTGGCCCTTGCCATGGCGCTCGGTTGTGTGGCTGTTGCCCTTGCCGCACCTGAAATTGTTCAACTGATTTACGGCGATAAGTTTGCTCCAGTTGCCCAGTTGTTGCGTCTGCTTTGCGTTTGGCTCTGGCTTTTTTCAATGCGTCGGGCCGGGCTGCTGTTCACCTGGTCGTCGCGGGGTGACTTGAAAGCGGTGGCGCGATTCCAATGGTTTGAGGCAATTTGTGTCACGGTCTTTTCAATTGTCGGCACCCTATGGGCCCATGCGGTGGGGTTAGCCGTCGGGCTGATTGCAGGCGAAGTTGTTCTAATTTTGGTTTTATGCTTTGCTTTGCGAACAGAAGGGAAGTCAATTTGAAAGTCGCCACTTTGACCAGTGTGTACGGTGAACATGCGGTTGGTGGTGCAGAGCGAAGCACAGCCCGCATGGTCGCCAGTTTGATTGACTTGGGTCACACCGTGGACGTCATTTCCTTAGGTGCGCCAGGCAGCAATGTACGCCGTGTCCAACATTCTCCGTTGGGTTCGACGGTAGACATTCCCTTGAAACAGTTTTACGACCCCTATGGCTTGGCCGCAACTGAAGTTCAGCGTACTCGATCCTATATTCAACGCGCAGCATGGCATACCTTGGACATTTACAACCCTTGGATGACAGGCCAAGTCAAGCAGCAACTCGCACGGCTTAAACCCGATGTGCTTTTTACGCACGCTTTGCAAGGCTTTTCGGTCGGTGTTTGGGCTGCTGCCAAACAACTGGGTATCAAAGTTGTGCACATGATCCACGACCATGCGCTGATATGCCCTGGCACCGCGATGACGCGGGGTAGTGACGTTTGCGACCAACCCTGTCGCGACTGTCAGGTTTTTTCCATAGCGCGCCGGGCACTTGCCGCTAGCCCTGACGCGATTGTCGCGCCCTCTCAAATGGTGATTGATCGCCACCGAAAGTTTGGATGGTTCAAAGAGGTTTCAAATCAAGTGGTGGTCGCCAATGCCCTGCCCCAAGATTGGCCCGTTAAGCCAAAGCCCAAAGTATGGCCTGGGCCGTCCAACCCTCGCCCGTGGGTGTTCGGATTCCTTGGGCGAATGGACGCCAGCAAAGGAACTGACACCCTGGTGCGGGCTGCGTCTGGCTTTACACCAAAGCAATGTCGTGTGAAATTGGCTGGAAAAGGCAACATGCACGAATTGCTGCTTGATTTCCAGGGCAACCCCGATGTCCTGGAGTTCTGTGGTGTGGTTCAAGCGGCGTCATTTTTGTCTGAAATTGATGTGCTGGTGACCGTGTCACGGGCACACGAAACTTTTTGCAATGTGGTGATGGAGGCGGCCAGTCTCGGAGTTCCTTCGATAGTGTCAGACCGCGGCACACTGCCTGAACGCGTGCTGTACGGAGATGCAGGCTGGGTCATTCCTGCTGGTGACGCCTCTGCGCTTTCGAAGGCAATGACCTATTGCATGCAAAATCCCCAAGTGGTAGCACTCAAGGCAGAGGTTGCCCTAAAGACGCGCGGTGACTACAGCCTGAAGGTTCAAACTGAAAAAATTGAAAACTTGCTTTTGCAAGTCCTAAGCGCCAGGGCCAGCCGTGGTCTTTGACGGCATTTGGTCGGCGTTACCCGGGTCAAACCGGTTCATGGGCTTTTGGAAGAGCTTGTGCCAATGGACTCTGATTTTGTTCTTGGCCACGCAAGTCACGGGCGGCGTGATCCGCTGGATTTTGGACATGATGGGTGCGGCTGCCGTGGCCTATTTGCCCAACGTCGCCATGCTACTTTGCGTTGGCCTGATCGTTGCCAGCGACATCATGAACAACAAGACAAAGCATGGCGCTATCTTGGTTCTGTTGTTACTTCTCTTGTCGTCAGCGGTGGGCCTGGTATCAACGGGGAATCCAAAACAGGTCGCTTTTGGTGTCTGGGTGCTCACACCTTTCTTTTTTGGTTTGGTTTGTGCGCCTGTCATCCTGGAGCCGGGGCGTTTTCAAACTCCGCTGTTGGTATTGATGTTTTTGGCAACCTCGGGCGGCGTGATAGCCCATGAATACATTGCCTACCCTTGGGTAGGCGTCAGCTACCAGATTGGCGGTGTCGAGCTTGAGGGTGCCCGCGAGTGGCACATCGGTGAAAAACAGCGTCTTTCGGGCCTGGCCAGATCATCGTTTGATGTCGCGGGCCAAATTCTGGTGGCTGCAGCCTTGCTGAGCTTGCAGGTCAAGCGTGTTGTTTGGCGCGGACTCATTTGGTCATTTTGCGTTTTTGGCATCTCGCTCTCAACTTCAAAGGGAATACTGCTGGCACTCGCCATGACCATGGTGGCTTCAGAATGCCTGATTCGCCGCAACACCAAGGGACTGCGTTGGACATTTTTTGCGGGCACCCTGTGGGTTTTTGGTCCGCTCTTGTTGGGTTGGACTCTAGATTGGTCTGAACGGGCGAGAACCGATATTGACAACCCAATTTACGGGTCTTTTTTAGACCGGATGAATGACATGTGGCCCAAAGCCTGGGAACTGTCCACCACACATGGCTTACCGCCTTTCGGACGCGGCTTAGGGGGCATTGGCGTACCTCAGTCGTTGTTCGAACCCGCCCTTTTTAACGCGGGCGACAATGTATTTGCCTACTGCTGGGTCATCGTAGGCTTTTTGGCTGTACCGCTATTTGCTGCCGGGTTTTTGGCGCTGTTCAGAATGTGCAAAGACATAGAGTCAGAAAAAATCCGCATCACGCTGATACTGGCCGTCGCGGTGAACTGGTACGGTGGCGTTAGCAACATTTTGGAACACGCCTTGTTGGCTTGTGCCATGGGCATTGTGTGCCGCGTTTGCGCGGTCTATTTAGTCGATGAATCCCTATTTCGCGCCAAAAAAAGTAGCCTCCTGCACGCTCACGAATGAACCAAGAATTTTTCAAGGCAATCACCAAATTTGGCGATTCTGCGGTGGTTTTGCCACTTTGTGCGCTTTTGATTGGGGCGCTTTACTTTTTTGAAACACGCAGGGCCGCCTGGTTTTTGCTTCGCTCGCTGATCGCCTGTCTGCTGGCAATGACGCTGCTGAAATTGCTATTCCTATCCTGTGGGCGAGTGATGGGGCTTGACATCACTTCGCCCAGCGGACACGCCGGTCTGTCGCTCTTTGGCTACGGAGCGCTGATGACGATTTTATGGTCGCAAGTCCGCATCGGTGCCCGAATTTTGAATCTGTTCCTTACGGGCTCGTTCATCACTTTGATCGCGATATCGCGCTGGGTTTTAAGAGTCCACACACCCGAAGAGGTATTCACAGGCTTATTGATCGGTGCGATTTTTCTTCACTGGTTTGCACGGTCTTATGTTCCCCTTGCGCATCCTCCCCCGCGCCTGCGAAGCCTTGGTCTAATCCTTTTCCCAGTCCTGCTGTTGACCTACGGGATGGCGCTTCCAGTTGAAGCCACGCTTCGAAGTCTCGTGCCGCTCATTCAAACCAACTCCTGCTTGGTGTGAAAGGCTCACTGGAACTGCCACCAAAGCAGGGCAAGGGCAAAGTTGAGCGTGCGAGTGACGATGCGGAAGGTCAACAGGGTGAAAACGGCTTTGTCAGAGCCGAACGCCGTGGTGCGACGCAGCGATCAACCGGGCCAGCCGCGTGGTTTTTGTCTCGGGGCGCTTGGCGCTCAGAATTTGCCAAACGACGCGATGCCGATAGCCCGGTGGCTGCGCCTCAAAAAACTTCCAGGCCGGTTTGTCGCTGCGAAACTGCGCTTCATCGTGCGCATCCAGCGTTGCATGGGCCCGCTGCTCGTAGGCGTAAATGCGCGACTTTGCCTCGCGCCGCAGCTCAAAAGCGGCGATTCCTGCGGGGTGCATGCGCCCCTCGGCCTGCAGGGCTCGCACCCGAGCGATGTTGATCGCGCTCCAGGTCGACGCGGCTTTGCGCGGCGTGAAGCGAATTTGGTAAGACACCTCGTCAATGCCCCGTCGCACGCCATCAATCCAGCCCACGCAAAGCGCTTCATCCACCGATTGGGGCCAAGTCAAACTCTGGAAGCCGCTTCCTCGTTTGTAAAACCCCACCACCAATTCGGGCTGGGCACCGCTGTGCAGCGCCAGCCACTGGGCGAAGTCTTGCGGGGTTGCGAAGAATCTTGGCACTGGTGTTGGTCGTCCGCGTCAACTTGAATCAGCATTCACAGCGAACTGAGCCGGTCAGCCATGCGGGTTTGCCAGCCGGGGCCAGTTGCCTTCCAGCGGTCAATCACATCCGAGGGCAATCGGATGGACAGCAACTTACGCGGGTTGGTTGAGAATGGACGCCCCCCACGGTTGACTTTGCCTCGCGCCAGCATTGCCTCGTCCAGTTCGGGCAGATCTTCATACTCGCTATCTTGAACGGTGTGAGCATCGACCCGAGCCAAGTCAGACTTTAAGGAGCGCTTCAGTGGATCAAGGGTGATTTGCATGACTGTTATTGTAACTACATCAACCTGTGGCTGCAATAGTCGATCACTAGACGAGCGTCATTGTTTGGTAGGACGGATAACTCCCTGAACGCCTGCGACCTAAGCTACCCGAACTGAAAACACTGAGGTCTAACTCGCAGCCAAGATCGGTTCACAAGACCCAAGGCTTTTGAAAACTGAGAAAATACGCCCATGACCTACAAAATTGAAAAAACCGATGCCGAGTGGAAAGCCTTGCTCACGGCCAAAGGCGCTGAGCCCTTGGCATTTGACGTGACGCGCCACGAATCGACCGAACGGGCGTTCAGCGGGCGGCTGGCGGACACCAAGGCGGCTGGAACTTACCAGTGCATTTGCTGCTCGAAGCCGCTGTTTGATTCGGCGTCCAAATTTGATTCAGGAACCGGCTGGCCCAGTTATTTCCAGCCAATTCAGCCGGACGCCATAGGCACCAAGGTGGATGGCATGTTGTGGATGAAGCGTACCGAAGTGCATTGCGCAGACTGCGGCGCGCACTTGGGGCACGTGTTTGAAGACGGCCCCGCGCCCACTGGCTTGCGTTATTGCATGAACTCGGCGTCGCTAGAGCTCATCACCAAATCATGAAAATACTGATCGATTTCTTACCCATTCTGTTGTTCGTAGGCGCCTACAAGCTGTACGACATTTACATGGCGACCGGCGTGTTGATGGCGGCAACCGTAGTGCAAATGGGCATCATTTACGCGATTGACCGGAAGCTGACGGTCATGCACAAGATCACTTTGGCGATGATTTTGGGCTTTGGCTCGCTCACGCTGGTGCTGCAAAACGAGCAGTTCATCAAATGGAAACCCACGGTGTTGTACGCGGCCATGGCGATCGGTTTGGGCATTGCGCTGTGGTCGGCCAAAAAGAACTTTTTGAAGCTGATGCTGGGCAGCCAGCTAGAACTGCCCGACGCTGTGTGGATGCGCCTGAACATGGTCTGGATCGCTTATTGCGTCTTCATGTCGGCGCTGAACGGCTACGTGGCGGCTTACTTTTCGACCGAAGCCTGGGTTGACTTCAAGCTGTGGGGTTATGTGTTCCCGCTGGCGTTCATCATTGGGCAAGGGCTGTACATTGCGCCGCATTTGAAGCCTGAAGAAGAAACCAAAGCTTGAATTTTTCCCCTAAATTCGTCACCATGACCACTGAAACCCCATCCGCCGCGCCCACGCACTCCGCCGCCTTCTTGGACGCCCAATTGCGCCAAACCCTGCAACCCACGCAGTTGGAGGTGATTGACGAAAGCGCCGACCACGCGGGCCACGTGGGGGCCAATGGCACAGGTTTTGGCACCCATTTCAGGGTGAAAATTGCCTCACCTTTGTTTCAGGGCAAGTCGCGGGTGGCCTGCCATCGGCTTGTGTATGATTCGCTGCAAGTTTTTATCGATCAGGGCGTTCACGCCATTGCCATCGAAACTTTGCGCGGCTAAAAGCGTCAAAGGGACGGGCCAAAGGGGCTCCTTGCCTTTGCCGTCGCGCATTTCCATCAACTTTTTTGTGACACTTTAGGAATTTTCGAATGAAAAAACAAATCATCGCCTCTTTGGCAAGTGCCGCCCTGCTGTGCGCACTGGCACCCTTGGCGTTGGCTCAAAACGTCGCCATTGTGAACGGCAAAGCCGTGCCCAAGGCCCGTTTGGACGCGCTGGCAGGCCAAATGGCCAAGGCGGGCCGCCCAGTGCCGCCCGAGCAGCAAGCCCAACTCCGTGATGAAGTCATCGCGCGCGAAGTGTTTTTGCAAGAAGCGCAATTGCGCGGCCTGGATTCAAGCGACGACTTCAAGGTGCAAGTTGAACTGGCGCGCCAGTCGATTTTGATTCGGGAGCTGTTTGCCGACTACGCCCTGAAGAACCCCATCACCGACGCTGACTTGAAGGCCGAGTACGACAAATTTGCCGCTGCCAATGGCGGCCAAGAGTACAAAGCGCGCCACATTTTGGTGGAAAAAGAAGACGAAGCCAAAGCCATCATTGCCCAGCTGAAAAAAGGCGGCAAGTTTGATGAAATCGCCAAAAAATCGTCCAAAGACCCAGGTTCTGGAGCCAAGGGTGGCGATTTGGAATGGGCATCGGCCGGCAACTATGTGAAAGAGTTCTCGGAGGCGATGGTCGCCCTGCAAAAAGGCAAAACCACTGAAACTCCGGTGAAATCACAGTTCGGATACCACATCATTCGCCTAGATGACACGCGCGTTGCGCAGCTGCCCAAGTTTGAAGAAGTGAAACCGCAAATCGCCCAGCAAATGGGTCAGCAAAAACTGGCTAAGTACCAGGAAGAACTGCGGGCCAAGGCAAAGATTGAGTGACTATTTGAATTGAGCTGATTGCAAAACCAGCCCACCGTCAAATCCAAAAAGGCCCGAATTCGTTGAGAATTCGGGCCTTTTTATTTGCTATTTTTAAAATAGCAAACTATTGATATGATTCGAGAGCTAGAGGCCTTTTTTATTCATATATGGGGTTTTTGGAGCATTTTTTGTAAAAAAAGAACCTGCGGGTTCATTTATCTCGAAATCAGCCAACCCGAGGCCGAAAGCCCGCCAATCAACACAGGCTGGTGCACCATGTAGTACGGCAGACTCCAGCGGCCCAGACGGGTGGTCAGTTGAACGGGCCAGGGCGCAGCAGGGTTGGATGGGGCCAGCAGCCAGGCTTTGAGACGCGATTGCGGTGCAGATGGCGATGTGGCATCGGGCTTGGCCTTGGAGTTGGAGTGGAGTCGCCCTGCCCTGCCCGCCTGACGTTCCCCCGCCAGAGTCCACGCGCCCGCTGCCGCGCCCAGCCCCATCACACCCAGCCAGGGAATTAGCGGCACGTAATCTTCGGTGTAGGGCTTGTGGGTCACCCAGCCGATCCAGTTCAGGGCTTTTGAATTTAACAACTCAGCCATACCCCCAGGCAGTGGCACGCTGCCAGCCAGCCAGCCCAGCGCCAATGTTGCGCTGGCCAAAAGCCACAAGGCGGCGGGCCAACGCCCAGCCAAGCCAGCGGTAAGCCGCACCACAATCAGCATCACCAGCATGCCGTGCAAAACCCCAAAGTAAATGAAGGTTTTGGGAAACATCAGGTAGGACCCGGCGGAAACCAGTGCAGCGGACACTGCAATTTGCACCCAGCGCCGCCAAAACCGGGGCCAGCTTTGGCCTTGGCTTACCGCCACGGCTTGGCTGAAACCGGCTGTGAATAAAAACAGGCTCAAGATGACGCTTCGCTGCCAGGTCCAGACCGGGTTGTTGTAAAAGTCCTGCTTGATGTGGCCAAAATTGTTCAAGTCGAAGCAAAAGTGGAACACGGTCATCCACAGCATCGCCACGCCGCGCAGGGTGTCGATCGCGTCAAAGCGCGGCGTACTGACGGCAGTTTTCAACAGCCTATTCCACCACTTTGACCAGTTGCCCCGGTTTGGGTTCGCCACCACCATAAAAACCGTTGATCAGGCGCAATTGGGCCTCACCACCGCTCAAGGGCGTACTGCGGGCCAGTTCGGCAAAACCACCGCGTGGGTAGGCGACTGAGCGAATCACCCAGGGCTTGGCGGCTATGCGGTCGGCGCTGTTCAGAGCTCGAAACGAACCCTGCGCCTCGACCATCTGAGCGCGGGCGCGTTGCAGTGCGGCGGCGTCTTTGGCAGCGTAATTCATCAAATAATTGGCGTTGGATGGGCCACTGACCAAGGTGATCTCAACCGCCTGCGCCTTGCCCTGCGCATCGGCCCGGGCGCCTACAAAATGCGTGGCTTGCAGCCCGTTGATCACCAAGCGGTCGGCGTTGCCCTGGGTGGGTTTCAGCACATTGCGAATCACCTCATCGTGCGTTTTGCCCGCTTGGGGCGGCACGCCTTTGAGCACCAAAGCAGCGCTGCCTTCTGCGTTGACCAAGGCCAATTGCTCGGCGCTGTTTTGAATTTTCCAACCGACGGGCGCTGTGATGGCAAAGCCCAACGCCTCATGGTAAAAATTGCGGCCCCGCGTCAGGCCCTGGTCAGCGCTTTCGCCAAAAGCCATGCCTGAAATCGCATTTTGGTAGCGGGCGCGGCCATCGTCGGCGTAATTGCCTTTGTATTGGGCGGCCAGTTGGGTGATGGTTTGCAGCCGCTGGTCGTTGGTCGGGTGCGATGACAGCCAACTGTTTTGCGCAGGCACGGCGCGGCCTTCTTTGGCGGCTTGGTCGGCGGCAAAACGCTCTTGGTTTTTCAAAACATTGATCACGTTGATCATGTTTTTGGGGTCGTAATTGCTTCGGGCCAGGTACTCGGCACCCAGGCCGTCGGCCTGCAGCTCTTGCTCGCGCCCGTAGGTGGCCACGTAGCCGGCGGCAGCGTTTTGCGACACCTGCGAGGCAATTTGCCCAGCCCCCGTGATGCCTTTGCTCTCCAGCACCGCACCCAGCACAGACGCCGCCAGCACGCCCAAACCAGCGTCTTGCTGCCGGGTGGCCCGCTGCGCCCCGTGGCGGGCGGTCACGTGGCCAATCTCGTGGCCCATCACACCGGCCAAATCGGCCTCGTCGTCCATGTACGCCATGATGCCGCGCGTCACGTACACGTACCCGCCCGGAAGCGCGAAAGCGTTGATTTCGGGGCTGTCGAGCACGGTGAAGGTCCATTTCAACTGGTTGCGGTGCGACAGTTTGGCCAGGCGCTGGCCCAAGTCATTCACGTAGGCTTGCAGTTTGGGGTTGTTCAGCACGCCGTACTCTTGCAAAACTTGGGCATGGGCTTTTTGCCCTTCGGCCGCTTCGTCAGCCTCGCTCATCACAGAGCGCTCAGCCTGGCCCGTGACGGGGTTGACCACGGCGCTGCCGCATCCCGCCATCAAAAGCGGGGTTAAGAGCAGGGGAAACAGTTTGCGGTGCATGGAATCTCCTCAAAAACTGGGGGTGCGGGGTTGAAACCTGAAGTGTCACAAGGTGGCGAATTGGCGTATTTTGCACAATCGCCGTGGCGCATTGGCGGCAGATGTCAAAAGTGCGGCGGCAAGTCGTCTCGCAGGTTGCGCGGCACAGCGTGGGTGTCTTGGGCGGCGTTGCCCAGCCCTGAATGCCGCAATTGGGCAATTTCGCGCATCAGCAGGTCGATTTGGTTTTGCTGGCGAATCACCACCGCGTCGAGCTTTTCAAGCAAGTCCTCGGTGAAGCTGGCCTTGATTTCAAGCTCGGTCAGGCGCTGGTCAGTGTCAGCTGGGATGCTGGGGTGGGTTAAATCGGGCATGGCATTTCAAATTGGGGCGCACGGTAGGGGCGCGCAATGGGCACGGGATCGCAATATGCAATTGTGTGCGGGTGGGTGATGGTGAGCGACTCGGTCAACACGGTCGACGAGCAAGCCACGCCCTCGATAATACGGGCATGACTGATTTCAACTCGCTTCCCCTGTCTCCTGCCACGCTGGACAACCTCAAACAGCTCGGCTACCTGGAGATGACGCCCATCCAGGCGGCCGCCCTGCCCCCGGCCCTGTTGGGCAAAGACCTGATCGCCCAGGCCAAAACGGGCAGCGGCAAAACAGCCGCTTTCGCCTTGGCGCTGTTGGCCAACCTGAACCCGAGGCGTTTTGCCGTGCAAGCCATGGTCCTGTGCCCCACGCGCGAGCTGGCCGACCAGGTGACGGTGGAGATTCGCCGCCTGGCGCGCGCGGCAGACAACATCAAAGTGGTGACGCTGTGCGGCGGGGTAGCCTTACGCGGGCAGCGCGCGTCGCTGGAGCACGGCGCGCACATTGTGGTGGGCACGCCCGGGCGCATCATGGACCACCTGCAACGCGAATATTTGAATTTAGAGGCCTTGCAGACCTTGGTGTTGGACGAAGCCGACCGCATGCTGGACATGGGCTTTTTTGACGACATTGCCACCGTGGTCAAGCAAACCCCCAAAGACCGCCAAACTTTGCTGTTTTCGGCTACCTACCCGGAAGGCATCGAAAAGCTAGCCAAGCAGTTCATGCGCGACCCGGTGCAAATCAAGGTAGAGGCGCAGCACACCGAAAGTCTGATCGAACAGCGCTTTTATGAAGTCACCCGCGCCAACCGCTTTGAAGCCGTGGCCGCCTTGCTGAACCACTTTCGCCCAGTGTCCACCCTGGCGTTTTGCAACACCAAGCAGCAATGCAAAGACTTGATTGTCTATCTGCAAGAACAAGGTTTCAGCGCGCTGGCCCTGTATGGCGAACTGGAGCAACGCGAGCGCGACCAAGTTCTGGCGCAGTTTGCCAACCGCAGTTGCTCGGTGCTGGTGGCAACTGACGTGGCCTCACGCGGGCTGGACATTACCCAGCTAGAGGCGGTGATCAACGTCGACATCACACCCGATGCCGAGGTGCACGTGCACCGCATTGGACGCACTGGCCGCGCGGGCGAAAGCGGCCTGGCCCTGTCGTTAGCATCAATGAACGAAATGGGCTTTGTCGGCAAAATTGAACAATACCAAAACCGCCCCTCGGTGTGGCACAAGCTTGAAGAGTTGACGCCCACTGGCAAAGGCAAACTGCTGCCGCCCATGGTCACACTGCAGATTTTGGGTGGAAGAAAAGAAAAAATCCGCCCTGGCGACGTGCTGGGCGCACTCACCGGAGCCGAAGGCGGCACCGCCTACACCCGCGAGCAGATTGGCAAAATTCAAGTCACTGAGTTTTGCACCTTCGTCGCTGTGGGCCGCGAGGTGGCCCAAGCGGCTTGTGCCAAGTTGAATGCGGGGAAAGTCAAAGGTAAAAGTGTGCGGGCGCGGATGATGGTGGGGGACGAGGGATGATTTCGATGTCCTGGCGGGTTTAGGGCGTAGGAAACAGCACGAGGGGCAGGTGCTTTTGAAAATGAATGAAGTCCTTGTCTAGGCTGAACACAGGGAGCTTGCGATTGACTGCCGCAGCACAAATCAAAAAATCAGTGTGCGAACCCTGGACGCCTTTGCCTTTGCATCGGTTGAAAAATTCAGCAGCCCGTTCAAAATCGTGCGTAGTGAGCGGCTCATCTGGGAAAGCGGCCAGTGCATCGCGAAGCTGATTGAACTGAGTCAAGCTCTTGATGCCACTCAAGAGCTCTTGGCGCACCGGGCCAATCAACATGGCACGCGCATCGGCAATCAAATCTTTCAGCGCCGACGAAGTGGCCTGACCGCCGGAATCGGCAGGCTCCGTGCTTCGTCGAAAAGCCAGCGACCAAACCGAAGTGTCAACCAGAACTTGCATCAAGAAGTCGGTCTAAACAACTGGTCTGGCTGCAACTGCCCTTGACTTTGCAACCCTCATGCCTTGAGTCTGCTGTGCCGACTTTTTGCGCGCTCGCCCAGCCTTGAAGTCGTAATCTGCGTCGTAATCCACCGTGCCAAAAAGTTCGACCACTTTGGCCTGCTGGCGCTTTTGAATGTATTCGAGCAAAGCGTGCGTCACCACCGCCTTCTTGGTCTTTTGGCCGCCAAGGCTTCGCGCCGCTTCAATCAACTGATCATCTATTGCGAGGTTGGTAGCCATTTTTACACCTTTGAGTGTGTGACCTGATGTGTGAATTTTAACTGAATTGGGATCGGCAGCAGCAGAATCAGGTCATAAAATGAAAAGTCATATCACCGGTGATATGACTTCCTTCGCAAAACCACCGAAACGCGATTTTATGAATAAAATAGACCTCTAGCTCTCTAATTAGCTCAATAGTTTGCTATATATAAAATAGCAAATTGAGTTCCAGCACCAAGTTCAAAAACCTCCGCATCAACCAGCCCGCTTGACCCGTTTGGTGGGGCTAACCACAACGGCGTTGCGAGGCGCCGCCTTGGTCGATTTTGCCGTTTTGGCTTTGGTCTTCACCAAGCTCAAAGGCGGCGCTGCCACTGGTTTTTCAGTGGGCTTGACCACTGGCCGGGCCACTGGCGCTGCGGTGCTGGCAAGAACAGCAGCGAGGGCCGCAGCCGGAGTCAGTTTCAGCAGCTCGGCATGCGCCGCCATCATGTACTTGGCAAGCTCAGGCAAATCGGGCATGGCTTTGCGGCAGGCGATTAGGCCAAAATCGAGGTTGCCGTTGTAGCTTTGCACGGTCACGTTCAGGCCCAGGCTGTGGGCGACGATACTGACGGGGTAGTAGGTGAGCATTTTGGCCCCTGCCATGTACAGCGCTTGGCGCGGGCCGGGCACGTTGGAAATGGCGACATTGGCAATGGGTGGCATGCTGTTGGCCAGACGCGACCTCCCGAGCAGCGACGCCAAGCCGCTCAATAGCCAGGGAGCACCCAACGACGGAAAGTCCATCGGCATGACCGATTTCATGCTGGCCGTGGTGGCCTTGGCCGATGCGCTGGCTTTGCGGATGGCTTGCAGGCGCTCTAATGGGTCCTTGATGTGGCTGGCCAGGCTGATGCGCATCATCGACGCCTGGGTGTTCATTTCGGTGTTGCCTTCTTCGCGCAGGCTTACGGGCACACCAGCAAGCAGTGGCATTTCGGGGCGGCAATTCAAGTCTGCCAAATAGTGGCGCAAGGCGCCTGAGCAAATGCCCATGACCACATCATTCAGAGTCACGCCGTTGCCCTTGGCAATGTGCTTCAGCTCGGCCATGGGCACTGAAAAGCTGGAGAAGCTGCGCTGGTTGGTGATGCTGACGTTGATGGGCGTTTTGGGTGCAAACCAGCTGGTTTTTTCAGCTTCTGCAACCGTGGCTTCGCTGAAGTCAGCCGACTTGGCAGCCGCCGTTGGGCGCAGCATGCGAAAACCCGTGCGCAGCAGCGTGGGCAAGGTTTTGGCCATTTTGAAGGCCTGTATTGCCGAATTTTTGACGCCCGCTGCAGCCAGCTCGGCTATGCCAAAGTTGTCCGTGCTCATAGACGGCCGGCGCGGCGCAGGGCGCACTTGGCGTGGAATGGCCGTGACGTCCATGATGGCCGTGGCCAGGGCGACACCTGCCGCTCCGTCTAGCGCGGCATGGTGAACCTTGCTGTAGAACGCCACCAGCTTGGTGCCGGGAGGCGCGTTAGCGGGTGTCTCTAAACCTTCAATGACAAAAAATTCCCACAGCGGGCGGCTGCGGTCCAGCAGGCTTGAGTGCAAGCGGCCAACCAGTTTGTCCAGCTGCGCCCGCGTGCCCGGCTTGGGCAGCACGGTGCTGCGAATGTGGTATTCCATGTCCAGGTCTTCGTCCAGCACCCAAATCGGGTTGGCCAGCTCAAACGGCATGTTGACCAGCTTGCGCCTGAAAACCGGGGCCAAATGCATGCGCTGGGCAATGTGCTCACGCAGGTTGTCCAAAAAGTCACCTTCGTACCCGGCGGGCAGTTCGTAAATGTTCAACCCGCCCACGTGCATAGGGGTTTCAGGGGTTTCAAGGTACAAAAATGTGGCGTCAAGGCCGCTGAGATGGTCCATGTGTGGCTCCTAATCGAGTTGCAAGTCGCATTATCTGGCGTGGGTCACGCCACCGTCCACTACCAAAGTGGAGCCGACCACGTAGTCCCCTGCCCGGCTGGCCAGGTAAATGGCGGCACCGGCCATGTCTTCATCGGTTCCAATTCGCCCAGCAGGAATTCGGGCTGACACTTCTGGGCCATGGTCGCGGGCGTCTTTGTTCATGTCTGATGCAAACGCTCCAGGAGCAATGCCGCTGACCACGATGTTGTCTTTGACCAAACGCAGTGCCATGCGGCGGGTCAACTGAATCAAACCGGCCTTGCTGGCAGCATAAGAATAGGTTTCTTGAGGGTTGACTGAAATGCCGTCAATTGAGGCAATGTTGATGACCTTGGCACAGCGCGACTCGCCAGCTTTGCGCAATTGCGGCATGAGTGCCTGGGTTAAAAAGAACGGGGCCTTCAAATTGGTGTCGACCACTTTGTCCCAGCCGCTTTCAGGGAAGGCATCGAATTCAGCGCCCCAGGCGGCCCCGGCGTTGTTCACCAAAATGTCGAGTTTGCCTTCGCGCACAGCATAGGCGGCTGCTAAGGCCCTGGCCCCTTCCACCGTGGACACATCGCCCGGCAGTGACTGGCAAAACCCGTGGGCCGACAGCTCTTTGGCGGTTTGGTCGCAGGCCGCCGCTTTGCGGGCAGAAATGTAAACACGAGCACCTTGCGCCAAAAAGCCAGCGGCAATCATGCGGCCAATGCCTCGCGAGCCGCCAGTGATGAGAGCCGTGCGGCCTTGGAGAGAAAAAAGTTCGTTCATGGAAATTCCTTGTGCATTGCTTCGGTGGTGATTAGGGAAAAGCCGGGGGTAAAACCCGGTTTTTAGGGAAACTTTGATCTTAAAGATTGTTCACACGCCAGCTTACGTCGAATAAACAAATCCACCTACCACCAAGGAGACATCCTGATGACGCTTTTGCCTCAAAACTTAGCCCAGACCAAACCCTCTCGATCGATAGCCCGCACTGCCAAAGGCTCGATTCGCCCAGTCGCCATGGTCGCCCTCACCAGCGCTTTGGCGGGTTGCGCCTCTGTGTCTTCGGTTGACGCGCCTACCGCGCTGAACCACGCCAACGCTGCCATGGGCGGCGCCACGCTCAAATCCATTCAGTTTGACGCCAGTGGGACGGGCGGCATTTTTGGCCAAGCCTACCAGCCAGGCATGGCGTGGCCTCAGACCAAAGTGTCCAGCCTCACCCGTGTGATGGACTTTGAAACCGGTTCCCTGCGTCAGGATATGGCCCAAAGCCGGGCAGAGCCCAACGGTGGCGGTGCCTTGCCGCTATTGGGTACCGGCGAGCAGCGCACCACCGGCATGCTGCGGGGAGACAGCGCCTGGAACATGGCGGGACCAGCCCCTGTTGCAGCGCCATTGGCGCTGAGTGGCCGCATTCACGACCTGTGGACGTCACCGCACGGTGTGATCAAGGCAGCCCTGCAAAACAATGCCAGCGCCAGCTCAGTCACCGAAGACGGCAAGAAGTTGACCGCTGTGTCCTTTGCCCGCGCCGGGCACTTCACCGCCACAGCGTTCATCAACGCTGACAACCTGGTCGAACGGGTCGAATCCGTGCAGCCGCACCCCGTGGCGGGCGATACGGCAGCCACCACCTGGTATTCAGATTACAAAACGGTCGATGGCGTGAAGTTTCCGATGCGAATTCGCCAAAACATGGGCGGTTTTGAGGTGCTGAACGTCGCGGTCAGCGAGGTCAAACCCAATGTGATCTTCATTTCTGAAGTGCCAGCGCTGGTCACGGCGTTTGCCGAACGGGTTGTGCCTGAAAAAGTGGCCGACGGGGTTTGGTACCTGGCAGGTGGGTCGCACCACAGTGTGGCTATCGAAATGCGTGACCACATGATGGTGGTTGAAAGCCCGCTGTATGACGGCCGCGCCGCGTTGATGCTGGCTGAAGTCAAAAAGCTTTCGCCCAAACCGATTCGCTATGTGATCAATTCACACCACCATTTTGACCATGCGGGCGGCCTGCGCACGGCTGCCGCAGAGGGTGCCGAACTGGTGACCAGCGCGATGGCCAAGCCGTATTTCGACCGAACCTTCGCCAACCCCAACACAGTGGCCCCTGACGCCCTGCAAAAGTCGGGCAAGCAAGCCAAAGTGTCAGGCGTTGACGGAAAACGGGTGTTTAGTGACGGGTCGCGAAGCGTCGAAGTGCACTTCATCGAAGGCAGCGTGCATGCGTCTGGCTTCAACATGGTTTACTTGCCGCAAGAGAAGTTGCTGATTGAAGCCGATGCCTTCACGCCAGGCGCACCTAACTCGCCCGCGCCTGCCCGCGTCAACGACAATCACCTGAACCTGGTTCAAAACATGGATCGGCTCAAGCTGGACGTCACCCGCATTCTGCCTTTGCATGGCCGCATCGTGCCAGTCGCCGAGCTTTACACCGCCATTGGGCGAAAACCCTGATTTTCAATTGAGAGAGAGCGTTCCTTGAGTTCGAATAACCCTGACAACTTTTGGCCCACCAGTGGTTATTCGACCTTAAAACGCAACAGCCGTGGCTGGCTGGTCCCCACTGACGACTACTTTCGGCTTTTTTTGGCGCGACCCGAGCTAGCCTTGGTCGAAGAGTCTTGCCCGGCAGAAATTGGCCTGCACCAGTCTTTGCTGGCCCAACCCCGCCGACTTGTGCCGGGTACTGAAATTGACGAATTGGCAGATGCAGATGTGCGGGCGAACTTTGGTCATTTTTTGCAATTCAGAGACAGCTTGATGGCCGCAGGCACGCTGGAAACCTTTTACCTGAGCTTGATGCGCAGTGGCCAAGTCAAGGTGCCGCCTTTGTTTGTCGATTTGCTTGTGCAGGCTTGCCTGCGCAACGTGCTGAACGCCACCACTGACGCGGTGCAGGCTCGCGCAGGCGAAATGCTGTTTCGGCCCCAGCGCATTCATTCGCAAGACGGGCAAATCCTGAGCGGCGACCAAACCGTGCTGGATTTGCTGAATGAAACCGGCGGCTTGGGCGACATTGGCCGCTTGCTGGTGGAGAGCAATGCACCCTTGCGCGACGTGAACCTTGAGGTGCTGAACGATGGCAATGCCCAGCGCTATTGGCAAAGTGCGGATCGACACAACTTTTTGCTGGACTTGACCCACGAAGTCAACAACGACTTGAGTCACGGTTTGGTGTTGACCATGACCCGGGCACGTTCTGGGTTGACGGCCCTGTCCAGGGTTTTAGAGCAATGGGTTCAGCACTTTTTGGGCGTTTCGGTCACGATCAAGCCAGAAGCCAAAATTGAAGACGCGAATTGGCGCTGGCATGTCGGGCTGGATGTTGAATCCAGCGCCTTGCTGAACGACCTGTACGAAGGTCGCCCCGTCGAAACGGTGCGCATGCAGCGGCTTTTGAGCCTGTTTCGCCTGACTTTCAACGACCCCCGTGAAATGCGCGCTGACGTCGCGGGCAAGCCTGTTTACCTGGCATTGGCCATGACTTCAGACAAATTGCTCAAACTGAAACCCCAAAACCTGCTGCTGAATTTGCCAATTCGGGCGTTGATGTGACGCCGACAGCCGATTGCCGCCAAAATTGAGTTCAGTTGCGGCGATAATCACAGGTTTCCTACAATTAACCGGAGTTTTCCATGGCAAAAGCCCCCCGCACCGAAGCCGAACGCAAGGCCACCCCCCGCCCAGTCGCCCCCAAGGGCGTGACCTACACCGCTCCGCGAGGACAATTGCGCAGCCTTGAGCGTGGTACAGCGACCAACAGCAAGAAAAACCCAGGCAAGCGGCCTAAAAAAGGCGGTTGATTCAGATTGGCTAACTGCCCCTCGTGCCATCAGCCGTGATGTCCGACCTTGAAGTCATTGCGGCCCGTTTTGTCTTCGCCGCGCAGTTGCCACAGTGGACGCGTCGCGAAGGCTACGGAAACGCCTGATTTGCCACCGACCGGGTTCAAATCGCGTTCAAAAACGGACGTTCCCGGCATGTAACGCAGCGCCACGCCTGCGCGCCGCTTGGCAGACCGGTTCACGGCAGCGCCATGAATCATGTACACGTCGTGCATCGACATTTGCCCAGGCTGCAACTCCAGATTCACCGCCTGACTTTCGTCAAAAGCGTCCTCACGGGTTCTCAAATTCAAAACCAGATCAGTCCTATCTTCCAGCAAATGGGGGTGCGTGAACTTTTTGGCGTGCGATTTTGGAATGACCCTGAGACAACCGTTCTCTACGGTTGAATCATCCAGTGCTACCCAGACGGTACAGGTTGCCAGCGGACGCATGGGCCAGTAATGGCCGTCTTGATGCCACGGGGTTTCCAGCCCGTCACCGGCCGGCTTGCAAAACACATGGCAACCCCAAAGGATGATGTCTGGCCCTATCAGTTGGGCCACGAGATCCAGAATCTGCGGCTCCATCGCCAGCTCCAAAAAACCAGCGCTACCCTTTACCCCCTCATCGTTTTTTCCACCGTCACGTCCCACCGTATGGGCGCTCACCAGCTTTTCAGGGCGCACGCCCGGGTTGTCCCGAATGAGTTGATCGAGCGTCTCGCGCAACGCATCGATGCGAGCGGCAGGCAAGGTCAAATTGGGAATCAAATAGCCGTGTTCGTGGTAGTTGGCAATTTCGTGAGTGGTGAGGTGCGCCATTGCTTTCGCCTTTCGATTACATGTTGCGTCGGTACTGTCCACCCACTTCAAACAGTGCGTTGGTGATTTGCCCCAAAGAGCAGACGCGAACCGCCTCCATCAGCACTTCAAATACGTTTTTGTTGTCGATCACGGCTTGTTGGAGGCGCTTCAACATCGCAGGTGACGCCTTGGCATGCAAAGTGTGAAAGTCGGCAAGACGCTTTAACTGACTCTGCTTTTCTTCGTCTGTAGAACGTGCCAATTCCAGTTTGTCCATCACCGCATCACCATGCGGATTGCGGAAAGTATTGACACCGATGATGGGCAGTTCACCCGTGTGCTTGAGCATTTCGTAATGCATCGATTCGTCTTGAATTCGCCCGCGCTGGTAGCCGGTTTCCATGGCGCCCAACACGCCACCCCGCTCGGCAATGCGTTCAAATTCAAGCAGCACAGCTTCTTCGACCAGCTCGGTCAATTCTTCGATGATGAACGCTCCCTGGCTCGGGTTCTCGTTTTTAGCCAAGCCCCATTCGCGGTTGATGATGAGCTGAATGGCCATGGCACGGCGCACTGAATCTTCGGTGGGCGTGGTGATGGCTTCGTCAAAGGCGTTGGTGTGCAGGCTGTTGCAATTGTCGTAAATGGCAATCAGCGCCTGTAAGGTGGTGCGAATGTCGTTGAACTGAATCTCTTGCGCGTGCAGGCTGCGTCCCGAGGTTTGGATGTGGTATTTGAGCTTTTGGCTGCGCTCGTTCGCACCGTATTTTTCTTTCATGGCAACCGCCCAAATCCGCCGCGCAACGCGGCCCATGACGGTATATTCCGGGTCCATGCCGTTACTGAAAAAGAAGCTCAAATTGGGCGCAAAGTCGTCAATGTGCATGCCGCGCGCCAAATACGCTTCGACAAAAGTCAAACCATTGCTCAAGGTGAACGCAAGCTGGCTGATGGGGTTGGCCCCCGCTTCGGCAATGTGGTATCCACTGATGCTGACACTGTAAAAATTTCGCACCCGGTTGTGTACAAAAAATTCTGCAATGTCGCCCATGACTTTCAGCGAAAACTCGGTGCTAAAAATGCAGGTGTTTTGCCCCTGATCCTCTTTCAGGATGTCTGCCTGAACCGTCCCACGCACGTTCTCTAGCACCCATTCGCGGATTTTTTCCGTTTCAGTCGCTGTGGGTTCACGGCCATTGTCGGCCTTGAATTTGTCCAGATTCTGGTCAATGGCGGTGTTCATGAACATGGCCAAAATGCTGGGTGCGGGCCCGTTGATGGTCATACTGACACTGGTGCTCGGGCTGCACAGGTCAAACCCCCCGTACAGCACTTTCATGTCGTCCAACGTGGCGATGGACACGCCGCTGTTGCCCACTTTGCCGTAAATGTCGGGGCGCACATCGGGGTCATTGCCGTACAGCGTGACTGAATCAAAGGCCGTGCTCAATCGTTTGGCTGGCATGCCACTGCTGAGCAGTTTAAAGCGAGTGTTCGTGCGAAACGCATCGCCTTCGCCTGCAAACATGCGGGTTGGGTCTTCGCCTTCCCGTTTAAAAGCAAAGGTGCCTGCGGTGTAAGGGTAGCTGCCGGGCACGTTGTCCAGCATAAGCCATTTCAAAATTTCGCCGTGGTCTTCGAACTGCGGCAAAGCAACTTTTCGAATAGTTGTGCCGCTCAAGGATTTGGTGGTCAACGCCGTGCGGATTTCTTTGTCGCGGATTTTGACTACATACTCATCGCCAGCATAGGCTTTTTGCATCTCGGGCCATTGGGAGAGCAATTTGCGCCCTGCGGCACCGAATAGGGTGTCGCGCTGGGCCGCAATGTCATTCACGGCCTCGACTGCCCGGTGACGATCGGGTTTGTCCGTTTGCAGCATGACGGCGGTCGCCCGTAATTGCTGAATTTCACGCGCCAGACGAGACTGCGCTCGAGCGCGGGTTTTGTAGCCGCGCACCGCGTCGCTCACCTCTGCCAAGTAACGGGTTCGCGCAGCGGGAACAACCGGCGACTGATTGGTGCTGTGGCGCACGCCAGACAATGGCAACGTGCCCTCGCCAGCTTGGTCCAGCTTCACGCCCAAAGTGGCCAGCCTGGGTTTAAGCGCCTGGTACAAGGCCGTCACGCCGTCGTCATTGAAACGCGCAGCCATGGTGCCGAACACGGGCATTTGATCTGCCGGGGTAGTCCAGGCTTCTTTGTTGCGCTGCACCTGTTTGGCGACGTCGCGCAAGGCGTCAAGCGAGCCCTTGCGGTCAAATTTGTTGATTGCGACAAATTCGGCAAAATCCAGCATGTCGATTTTTTCAAGCTGGCTGGCAGCGCCGAACTCGGGCGTCATCACATAAATTGGCACGTCAACATGGGGGACGATGGCCGCGTCGCCCTGGCCGATGCCAGAGGTTTCCACCACGATCAAATCAAAGCCTGCCACTTTGCACGCTGCAATCACATCAGGCAGGGCTTGACTTATTTCGCTGCCAAAGTCGCGCGTGGCCAAACTCCGCATGAACACGCGCGGGCCGTCTCGCCAAGGTCCTATGGCGTTCATGCGAATTCGGTCGCCCAGCAGAGCTCCGCCACTTTTGCGGCGCGACGGGTCAATAGAAATAACCGCAACCCGCAAACTGTCGTTTTGATCCAATCGCAGGCGCCGAATTAGCTCATCAGTCAGCGACGACTTGCCTGCGCCACCCGTCCCCGTGATGCCAATGACCGCTGTTTTTTGAAGTGCCGCCTGCGTTCTAAGGTGCGACACGAAGGCATCATCCACCTTGGCTCCCTCAATGGCGGTGACGAGTTGGGCCAATGAACGCCAATTCGCTTCGGAATAGCCCTGAATCGCCTCAATGTCCTTAGGGGCCTGGGTGGTCAGATCCTTGTCGCAGCGCATCACCATTTCGCCAATCATGCCTTGCAAGCCCATCTTTTGGCCGTCTTCAGGGCTGAAAATACGCGCCACGCCATAGGCCTGGAGTTCACGAATTTCAGGCGGCACGATTACCCCGCCGCCGCCGCCAAAAATTTGAATATGCTCACCGCCCCGGCTTTTGAGCAAATCCACCATGTACTTGAAATACTCGACATGTCCACCCTGGTAAGAGCTGATGGCAATGCCCTGCGCATCTTCCTGTAATGCAGCAGTCACGACTTCATCAACGCTGCGGTTGTGCCCCAGGTGAATCACCTCCGCGCCCATGCCCTGCAAAATGCGCCGCATGATATTGATGGCCGCATCGTGCCCGTCAAACAGACTGGCGGCAGTGACAAAACGCACCTTGTTGGTGGGGCGGTAATTGGCGAGCGCCTTGTAGTCGGCGGACAAGTTGGTCATGGGATTCAGTCTCCAAAATCAGGCGGATCAAGACAACATTATTGATTGACGTTTACGTAAACGTCAACGGCAAAGCCCATCATAGCCCAATCACCAGATCAAGACGGCGCAGCTGATGGCGGCCAATGGTTCACAGCGCTCAAAATGTAGGCCGAAGGCGGTATGGAACCGCCTCATTGGCTCGTTGCTGAGCGCTCGTGCGAATCAAAACCACGACCTGAAGAACCTTGGGCACGGCCGACACTAAAGTTTCTATTTGGCTGCGGATCAACGCATGATCAAAACCAGCAGGGATGTCCCCCAAAATGCAACCCTCTATGGTCACAATGCGCCCTTGCACCGTCGCCCAAAGCGACGAATTGACAAGAGGGGAATGCGTGTAAAGCTGCCCTTTTCCAAACGCAGCTTTGAGTTGAGCCGCTATTTCGGCATCGACCGCTTGAGCCAGTGCATGGGCGAATGCTTCGGCGCTTTCATTGACCTGTGCATCGGCGGAACCTTTGAAGGCACCGCTTTTTTCAGCCTGTTCCCGCGCAACTGCTGCGCGCGCAGACTCCGCAACAAAAGGTCCCAAAGGTTGCGGGCAGTCCGCAACAGCGGAGGTGAATTGAAAAAACGGGTCGTCAACCCAGCCCTGGAATCCGCTGTGCGCACGCTGCGTGTGCGTCTGGGCAAAACTGGCTACACCAGCGCCCAGGGTCAACATGAAAGCAAAGGCGAGTTTGATCTGAGTTCCCATACCAACGACGAGTCTAAAGGTTTGCTGAATTGCGTGCCCGACATCAAAAATCCAAGCCAATGTAGAGCGAAGGAAGACTAAATAAATGAGGCGACCTGCGCATGTTGGCGATTAAAAAAGTACCAACCTGTAAAGACTTACATTACACTGTAGACTATGACTGAATCCTTCGCACACAAAGGCCTCGATGAGCTTTTTCTAAAGGGAAAAAGCGCAAAAATTCAAAAGGCACTGATCGAGCGGATCATTCGGCGTCTGGATGCGCTCGCCACAGCAAGAACACCAGAGTCCTTGAATTTGCCCGGCTTTGACTTTCATTCATTGCAAGGTAAACCCAAGCGCTACAGCATCCATATCAATGGCCCGTGGTGCATCACCTTTGAATGGCAGGGCGAAAACGCGCTGAAAGTTAACTTGGAAAATTACCATTAGGAGCTAGCAATGACGACACGTAAACCAACCCACCCTGGTGCCATCCTCCGAGAAGACGTCTTGCCGCATCTAGGCCTGACTGTCAGCACATTTGCCCGCAGCTTGGGCATCTCGCGCCAAACACTTCATGCCGTTCTGTCGGAACGCAGCGGAGTGTCAGCAGAAATGGCCTTGCGACTTGGAGCTACTCTTGGAAATGGAGCTGCTCTGTGGCTGGACATGCAGTCCAGATACGACTTATGGCAGGCGCAGTCGAAGTTGAGTGAAGTGCTGCGGAAAATGAGGCGGATTGAGCCGCTGGTGGCCGCCTGATAGGCCTAAGCGATATTGCAGAACTAAACCACGAAGCCTATCGCAATCTGAATAAATGAACGCCTGGGTCACTTCGTTTCGTTCGAGAAGAGTCTCTCGAACGAAACTACCAGGAAGTGTCAGGCGAATTGCTGTGACCGCCTAGAACCAGCTATACCCAGTTGCGCCGCAATATCGGTCGACAAGCCCATTAGAAATGAATCCCCTGCATCATTGAAGCCATCGCCATCGCTTCAGGTGACAACGCTGGTTTTTTGTCGCCTTTGTCGCCTTTGGCCGCTGCGCTGTCCGGGAACATGCGAAAGGTGGTGTTCATCATGATTTGCGCCACGCGCGGGGCGGCCACGTGCAATAGGCCGACCGAGGTGCCCAAGCGAGTGGCGATCTCGACGGGCTTGTCCACACAGGCGCGGATGATCATGTCGGCCGCCTCTTCGGGCATCAACAATGGCATGCTGTCGTAAATTTTGGTCGGTGCGGTCATGGGCGTGCGCACCAGCGGCATTTTGATGGTGGTGAAGGTCACGCCTTGGTCAGCGTATTCGCAGGCGGCACAGCTGGTCCATGCGTCCAGCGCAGCTTTGCTGGCGACATAAGCACTGAAACGCGGGGCATTCACCAGCACACTGATCGAGCTGATGTTGACAATGTGGCCCTTGCGTTTGGCGACCATACCGGGCAGCAAGCCCATGGTGACTCGCAGTGCGCCGAAGTAATTGAGCGCCATAGTGCGCTCGAAGTCATGGAAACGGTCGTAACTGGCCTCGATGGCGCGGCGAATCGAGCGGCCTGCGTTATTGATCAGGAAGTCCACGCCGCCATGGTTATTTTCCATGGTTTTGACAAACTCCGAACACTGAGCTTCGTCAACAATATCCACCGGGTAGGTGAAGACTTTGGCGCCCTTGCCACCCGCTTCCTCAATTGTCTTTTTGGCTTCAGCCAACTGGTCTTCGCCCCGCGCGCAGATGACCACCGTGGCACCCGCTTCAGCAAACCGGCAAGCGGCGGACAAACCAATGCCAGAGGAGCCACCGGTGATCAGCACCACTTTGCCGCCCACGGTGCCCTTCAGGCTGCGGTCAATGAAGAGCGCTGGGTCCAGATGGCGCTCCCAGTAGTCCCACAACAGCCAGGCATAGTCTTTGAGATTCGGGCACTCTATGCCGCTGCCCTTCAAGGCCGCGTCCAGATCGCGCCGGTCGTAGCGTGTGGGCCAATTAACAAACTCAAAAATGTCCTCGGGCAAGCCCAAGTCTTTCATGACGGCGTTGCGCACGCGGCGAACAGGTGCCAGCGCCATCATGCCTTTTTTCACGCTTTTGGGAATGAAGCCCAAAAGCGCCGCATTGATAAACAGGTTCATCTTGGGCGCATGTGCCGCTTTGCTGAAAATATCAAGCACGTCGCCCACCCGATAACCCATCGGGTCCACCAAGTGGAACGCCTTACCCTTGATGTCTTTGCCATGGCTCACGTGGTCGATGCAATTGACAACAAAGTCAACCGGCACAATGTTGATGCGACCGCCTTCAATGCCAATGCTCGGCATCCACGGCGGCAAAATTTGGCGCATGCGCTGGATGAGTTTGAAGAAGTAGTAAGGGCCATCGACCTTGTCCATCTCGCCCGTGGCGCTGTCGCCCACCACAAATGCCGGGCGATAGACTGTCCAGGCGCCTTTGTACTCCTTGCGCACGATTTTTTCGCTCTCGTGTTTGGTCATGAAGTACGGGTGGTCGTAGTTTTCGGCCTCGTCAAACATGTCCTCGCGAAACACGCCTTCGTACAGACCGGCGGCGGCGATCGAAGACACATGATGAAAGTGCCCCGTGTCGATGGCCTTGGCAAATTCGACGGTGTTGCGAGTGCCATCCACGTTGACGGCCATTTGGCTGGCTTCGTCGGCGCTCAGGTCATAGACCGCTGCCAAATGGTAAAAATGATCGATTTTGCTTTTCAGCGTTTTGATGTTGTCCGCCGATACGCCCAGCTTCTTGCTGGTCAGGTCGCCAAAAACCGGCACAGCGCGGGTCGCAGTCACGCCCCAGTATTCGCGCAATGCGGCAACTTTGCCTTCACTTTCCTTGCGAATCAGAAAATGCACGACCGAGCCCTTGCGCTCCAGCAATTTCTTGACGAGGCGTTTGCCAATGAAACCCGTTGCCCCGGTAACGAAATATTGCATCAAAAACTCCCAATTTGAACGATAAAAAACTCGATTCTGCCAACACAACTCCCGGCCCCGATAGAGAAGAAACCCGTGCCCAAATCGAATCCGCTTAAATTTATTCAATTTTGTGCAAATTAGAATCCTCTGCCTACACACGAAGGCTGGCCCAGCGTAAAGTGTTTAGTAGGTCGCTTTCGGCGCGAAGCGGTCACCCAAACCCCCTATCGATCACTATTCTGGAGACAACCATGGTCAAAAAAATGCAAAAGCCTGGCACCGAGCAAACCACGGGAACCAGCAGCAAATCGGGTCTGCATTTACCAGGCTCGGTCAAAGACTCTGCCCAGCAGATTTGGCAAGCCGGACTCGGTGCCTTTGCCAAGGCCCAGGCTGAAGGCTCCAAGGCACTGGAATCGCTGGTCAAGGAAGGCACCAGCATGCAGCGCAAAACGCAGGCGGCCGCTGAAGAAAAAATCACCGAAGCCACCAGCCGTATGACGGCCATGGCAGGCGACATTACCAACAAGGCCTCTGGCCAATGGGACAAACTGGAAAACATCTTTGAAGAACGGGTTGCCAAGGCCCTGAACAAGCTGGGCGTGCCGTCCGCCAAGGATGTCAACGCCTTGATTGCGCGAATCGACGAGCTCAATCGCAATGTGCAAGCCTTGAGCGCCAAGGCCAACAAAGCCCCAGTGGCTGCCAAAACAAAAGCAGTTCCAGCGAAGGCGGCGATTGTCAAAACCGTGGCCGCCAAGGCACCCGCCAAACGGACGGCAGTGCGCAAAAGCAGCTGATTGGTCCCCGGCTTGCAGCCAACGCGCTTGGGCTGACTCAAGATCAGGCGATTCAGGCTCGGTCGATTTAAATTCGGTCGATAGAGGCTCAGGCGTTCAACCTAAGCCCGACCAGGGCGCCGAAGCGCCCGTCTCCTTTTAACGCTTGCGTTTTGCGAGTTCAAAAGTTTGAGCTTGCAGCTTGTTTTTACGCCTTTTCGCCTGGGCATCTATGCTGCGTCGCAGCATTTATTTGACCCTGTCCCCTCTACACTTTGACCTATGACGAGAAAACCAGCAGGCCCTCCCAAAATCGCCCTTGCCTTAGCCGGTGGCGGCCCATTGGGCGCAATTTACGAAATAGGTGCCCTGTGTGCGCTTGATGAGTCGTTGATCGGCTTGAACCTGACCGAGTTAGACCACTACATCGGCGTGTCTGCCGGTGGCTTTATTGCGGCTGGCTTGGCCAATGGCATCACGCCGCGCGAACTGTGCGCATCGTTCATTCAAAACAGTGCAGCAACGTTGCGGCCCGGCGAGGCCTTGTCAGCCGACCACTTTGACCCGTCTTGGCTGATGGCCCCCGCTTACAACGAATTTGCACGGCGCTCCATCATGCTGCCAGGGCTTTTGCTGTCTGCGCTTTGGCGATTGACCTTGGGTGGCAAGTCAATCACCCATGTCCTGGAACGCTTGGGTTCTGGTTTGCCCACTGGCGTGTTCTCCAGCAACCCGATTGATGTGCAGTTGACGCGAATGTTTTCTGCCCCTGGGCGCACCAATGATTTTCGTGAACTGAAGACCAAGCTGACCCTGGTGGCCACCAACCTGGACAGCACAGAATCGGCTCTGTTTGGTCGACCTGGCTGGGACCATGTGCCGATCTCTCAAGCCGTTCAGGCCAGCGCCGCCCTGCCCGGCCTGTACCCGCCCGTTGAAATTGACGATCAGTATTTTGTGGATGGTGCGCTGAAAAAAACCATGCATGCCTCTGTCGCGCTGGACGAAGGCGTTGATTTGATGCTGTGCCTGAACCCGCTCGTGCCCTTTGACGCGACGGCTCCGCAAAACGCCAAGCTCATGCAAAAAGGCTTGCCCGCAGAACGCCACCGCATTCCCAAGATTGTCGACGGTGGCCTGCCAGCGGTGCTGAGCCAGACGTTTCGTTGCATGATTCATTCGCGGCTGGAGCTCGGCATGAAGCATTACCGCCATGCTTACCCCAACACCGACATCATTCTGTTTGAACCTGACCATCGCGATCCGGAACTGTATTTGGCTAACACCTTCAGTTACGCCCAGCGCCATCAGCTGGCCGAGCACGCTTACCAGCAAACCCGGCACATGCTGCGCTCGCACAAAACGGGCATGTCCGCGAAGTTGGCGCGCCATGGCATTCGCCTTGACTTTGACGCCCTGAACGACACCCGCCGCAATCTGACACAGCCCTTGCCCGCAGCGACCCGCGTGGGCCAGGCGATTGCCGATTTGCAGGAAGTCATGGACGACCTTGGCGACATCGTGATGCGGCAAAAGCGACCCGTCCACGCGCTGGCCTGAAGCCCGCCAATTCGCTGCGAAATTGACCTGAACATTCACACCATGGCCAAAAAAGCGCCCCGCCGCACCGCAGCTCGTATTCTGGAGACGACGCTGGAGCTATTTAACCGCTTTGGTGAGCCCAATGTGTCTACCACGGTGATATCGGCCGAACTGAGCATCAGCCCGGGCAACTTGTACTACCACTACCCGGCCAAAGAAGAGCTGATCAACACCCTATTTGACCGCTACGAACGCGCTTTGAACGAGCTGTTGAACGCAAGCGACGGTGTGCGCGACGTCGAAGACGCCTGGTTTTTCTTGCACACGCTGTTTGAGTTGATTTGGCAGTACCGCTTTTTGTACCGCGACCTGAACGATTTGCTCAGCAAAAACCGACGCCTTGAAACCCATTTTCAGGCGATTCTGGCCAACAAGACGCGCGCCTTCAAAATCTTGTTGGACGGCATGAACCGGGCAGGTGCCCTGCAAATCAACTCGGTTGAGATCGAACCCACAGCCACCAGCATGGTGGTGGTGCTGACGTATTGGTTTAGTTTTGAGTACGTGCGCGACCCGCGCCACGCGCTGGAGCCTGATCGTGCGCAAGCCGCGCTGATGCGGGGTGCACACCATGTGCTCAACCTGTTGGCGCCTTACCTTGAGCCGCGCCAGCGAGCGCATTTGCTGACGCTGATCAGCTCTTACAGCAACCCGGGCAAGCCGCAATGACCGCAAAGGAGACCACTATGGCGAGATGGACTGCCTTCCAGCACACTCACGACTTTGAATTTGACGGCGCGCGTCTGGCAAAAAACTGGACCCGCCTGCACCAAGGCGACGCTGAACCCCTGCCCAAAAGCGAGGAGGTTTTGCACGCTTGGGCCTTGTTTCACTCGGGTGAGTTTCACCAGGCGACACTGGCTGGCCTGAAAGCGGGCGGCGCTGGCGTCGCTGTGGCCAACCGCGCGACCTGCATTTACGCCAACTACTTGGAGCGCAAAGAGAAAACCCGCCTTGATCTGTACCTCGAAGTGGCAAAGCGCGCAGAAGCCCAGTTGGCCCAGGACGCAAACGACGTGCCCGCCCACTATTGGCTGGCCTACTCGCTGGGCCGCTACAGCCAGGGCATCAGTGTGGCCAAAGCGCTGGCCCAGGGGCTGGGCGGCAAAATCAAGTCATCGCTTGAGTCCACCATCAAACTGCAACCCAAACACGCCGACGCGCACGTTGCGTTGGGCGCGTTCCATGCGGAAGTGATTGACAAAGTGGGTGCACTGATAGGCGGCATGACCTATGGCGCCCGCAAAGACACGGGGTTGAAGCTGTTTCAGGATGGCCTGAAGCTCAACCCCGGCTCTGCCATTGCCATGATCGAGTACGCCAATGCCCTGGTCATGCTGGAAGGTGACACCAAGTTAGGCGAGGCCACGCGCCTGTACGAGCAAGCAGCCCAAAGCAAACCCATGGATGCCACCGAGAGCCTGGATGTGGCGCTGGCGAAGGCTGAGCTGGCAGATTGAAGGACTCGGTTGCTATACTTTACATAGCAAACTGTTAAGAATGTTCGGGAGCTAGAGCTATATTTGGTCAATGATTTCGGGAAAACCGGTGATTTTGGTCAAATTTACCACAAATGTAGTAGATTTGACTCATTTCACTCAATCGCCCCAAGGTAGCATCAAGGTCACCATCGCCAGTTTCAAAAATTCGGGCTCAAACTCGTCAATGATGGCTTGGGGATTCGGACAAAGCTTGGCGTCGGTCATCACGCCAAATTGCACACCACCGCCGTAGCTCAAAATCGAAACCCCAACGCCCACGGTGCCGCTTTGGGGCACCCAAAACAGGCTTTGCTCCAGGGTTGAGCCGCAAAATTTCAGCTTTTCTTTAGGGCCTGGCACATTGGTCATGACGGCTGTGGTCTTTTTGGAGAACAAATTCAGCATGGCGTCTTGCGCGGGCTTGATTAGCAAACCCGCCACGGCCAGCATGCCAAAGGCCAAGAGCGGCTGCATGCTGCCTTTGAGCGCGCTCATGCGCCTGCGTACCTCGTAAACGCGTTCAATCGGGTTTTCAATGCCAATCGGCAAGACGATGGGAGCCAAGCCAAACTGGTTGCCGAGTTTGTAAGCGTGTTCAATCGGGCGCAGGTTAACCGGCACCATGGCCCGAATCTCCTTGCCTTTGACGGCGTCACCCTGCGCGCGCAAGTACTGGGCGATGGCACCCGCCACGCAACTCATCAGCACGTCATTGATAGAACAGTTCAGCGCCTTGCTGACGGCTTTGACCTCTTCCAGCGGAATGGGCTGGCACCAGGCCACGCGTTTGGTAGTGCCTGGCACGCCTTTGAGCCGGGTGGGCGAGTCGTCTGGCATGAGCACCAGAGCTGCAGTGTCGCTGGCCACTTGAAACGCCAGCTTGGCCACGTCCACTGCGCCACCCAGGCCTTGGCTCACGCCCTTTTGTGGGTCGGCCAGCATGTCAAGCGACTTGGCTGCACCTTGGCTGGCGGCCCCCCAGGCTTGCGTGACCAATTTAGAGAATGGCTTCAAAACGCTGCGCTCAACCCAGTCTTGCGCACCGTCCAAGCCCTCGCGCTGCTCGGGGCGGGCTTTGCGCTTGGGTGGCGCTGTGCCGCCATCCACCAGCGACTGCGTGACTGAAATCAGGGCGATGCCGTCGGCAATGCAATGGTGAATGCGCACCATCATGGCGGACCCACCGTCGTAGTCTTCAACCAGATGGAACTGCCAAAGCGGGCGGTTTTTGTCCAGCGGTGTCACGGCCAGTTCTGCCACACGGTCTTGCAGCGCTTGCTGGGTTTGGCCCTTGGGCTTTTTGGCCAGCTTTTCGGTGACCACTTGTTTGGTGATGTCAAAGTTGACGTCTTTCACCCACGTGGCACCAGCAGAATCTTGCCGCACCCGCTGGGTGAAGCGCGGGTACTGTAACAGTCGCTCTTCAATGCGCTGGCACAGGGCCGCGTAGGTGATACCAGGTTTCAAAATCCAGACGCCAACAATCATCATCAGGTTGGACTTGGAGTCCATGCGCAGCCAGGCGGTGTCGACCTTGGTCATGCGCTCGCCGCTTAAGCCCAGCGTGCCAGTCACGGCGGACTCCACGTCTTTGCGCACCGCTTTGACGGTTTTGCGCGCCGTTTTGCCCGCGCGGGCTGCCACGGGTGCCACTGTGGCCGCCAGTTTGCGGGTGGCTTCCAGGGCCGCGTCAAAGGCGGCCTCTTGGGGTTTGAATCGGGTCACCATGAACTACTCCAAAACCAATGAAACAAGCATACTATTTTGCAATCAGCCCGCTGGTTAAGATACAGGGCAACTACCCAGTTTGAATTTTCATTTTTGCATCTTCAATAAACTGGTTTGGTTCAATCCTTGATTTCACCTTCAACCAAACTCACTGAAAGTACCGCCATGGCTGACCTGAAAGCACAATTTGAAGCCGCCGCTGCGAGCAGCAAGAGCCTGACCGAGCGCCCTGACAACGCCACCATGCTGAAGCTCTATGCCTTGTACAAGCAAGGCGGCGTGGGTGACAACACCGAGAAAAAACCCGGGTTCACCGACATGGTGGGTCGCGCCAAGTGGGATGCATGGAACGGCATGAAGGGCACAGATTCCAAAACCGCCATGCAGCAGTACATTGACTTGATCGGCACGCTGAGCTGAGCTGATTTTGAATGGGCTGATTCAGCCACTATTGCACCACCCCGCGCTCGCGCAGCGCGCTGATCTGCGCGGGCGTCAACCCAATGTCTCGCAACACAGCAGCTGTGTCTTGCCCCAAGGTGGGCGCATTGCGCCGATGGCTGCCTGGTGTCAGCGACATTTTGGGCACAAAACCAGGCACAGCCAGCGCCGTCTTGTCGGTCATGGCCACCTGCTGCAACATACCACGCGCGGCGTAGTGCGGGTCTGCAGCGATATCGGCCACGGTGTAAATTTTGCCAGCGGGCACACCAGCGGCGGAAAGTTGCGCCAACACCTCATTTACGGCCAAACCGGCAGCCCACAGGCCTATCGCGGCGTCTAGCTCAGCCACCCGCGCCACGCGGCCAGCGTTGTCTGCCAGGCTGGCGTCACCACCCAAATCTGGCCGCCCAATGGTTTGCATCAGCCGCTTGAAAATGCTGTCGCCATTGCCCGCAATGATGGCGTAACCGCCGTCTTGGCAGCGGTAGGCATTGGTCGGTGCAATACCGGGCATGGCGCTGCCAGCGGGGCCGCGCACTGCGCCAAAAGCGCTGTATTCGGGCAGCAAACTCTCCATGCAGTTGAAAACCGCCTCGTACAAGGCCACGTCAATCACCTGCCCTTGTCCTTTGGGGCACAGCACGCTGACAGACTTTTGCCGATGGTGCAACGCCATCAGCACGCCAATCACGCCGTGCAATGACGCCAGGGTGTCGCCAATGCTGACACCCACGCGCACGGGCACTTGGCCAGGCTCTGCCGTCAGATGGCGCAGGCCGCCCATGGCTTCGGCCACCACGCCAAAACCGGGCCGGTCCCGGTAAGGGCCAGTTTGCCCATAGCCGCTGATGCGCAGCACGATGAGCCCGGGGTTGGCCGCTTGCAGGGCCTCGGGGCCCAAACCCCAGGCTTCCATGGCACCTGGGCGGAAATTTTCGATCACCACATCGGCTTCAGCACACAAGCTGCGGACAATGGCCTGGGCCTCTGGCTGGCGTAAATCGAGCGCGACCGAGCGTTTGTTGCGCGACTGCACCTGCCACCACACCGAGGTGCCGTCTTTCAACAGCCGCCAGCGGCGCAGCGGGTCGCCGCCCTCATCCGGCCCCTTGGACATTGAATGCGTCGCCCCCTGCCCTGGGGGTTCGATTTTGATCACGTCCGCACCAAAATCGCCCAGCGTTTTAGCGGCAAACGGCCCGGCAATCAGCTGCCCAAGCTCGATGACTTTAAGCCCGGCAAGCGGGCCAGAGCCTGACTGGGTTGAAGAGATTTCGGGTTGGCTAAAGGACTGGCGGGCGGGCGGGCTCGTCTGCACAGTCATTTTTTACCAGCAGCTTTTTTGGCGGCAGGTGTCTTGGCTGTGGCTGTTTTGGCGGCAGCAGACTTGGGCTGCGCCGCCTTGGTTGCCGATTTATCGTCAGCCTTGTCGCCCGCTCCCGCGGCCAGCAAGGAATCCAGATTTTTCACAATCTCGCTCTCTATGCGGCCTTTGAACGCGCCCAGCAAAAAGCCCAGCGTGAGGTTCAACTCAAACCTCTCAGCCGTCACTTTGAGCATGCCTTTCACGCCTGAGCGCGAAAACTCTACGTCGTCGCTGGTTTTCCCCTCTTGGTAGGTGCACTCCATCGACAAGTCTTTTTCGGCTTTTTCGGCCCATTCAAAGGCGATTTTGCGGGCCTTGGGCAGGCCCAGACTGTGTTGGCGCAGGATGTGAAGCTCAGGCATGCTTGATTTTCTCCGGGTGATGACTCGATTTTGACAACAATGGAACCTGGGGTCGATTGACCGAATAACCGAATGCAGTTTAGGCCCAGCTAACCCCCACTCAGGCGGCTGACAACCCGCGTGGGCGACTTCAATTGGCTGCGCCGCTCAGCCTCGGGCAACTCAGCCAAACGCTTGACCGCATCATAAAACCTTGCCCATTCCGATTCGGTTGAACCTTCAGCTTTGGCAGACCGAACAGATTGTGCAAACAAAGCTTCAAACTCAGGTACCAGCTCATCGTAAGCCGCTTGGGCTGCGAAGGTGGCGTTGTTGGCGTTGGCAACCCACGTGTCGTATTCGCCCAGTTGGCGGCGGGTTCCATCTGGCGTCAAACTGGCGGCAGCCACCCAGCTTGCGCGAAGTTCCGCATATTGCGCACGAAACCGCCGGTAGGCGGCTTGCTTTAATTCAGTCATTTTGCCAAGCTCAAAAGAGTTTGAAGCAGGCTGTTTGTAAAGGGCGTACAGCGCATTTCGGGTGGTCAGGGTCAGCGCCCTGAACTGACTTCGCCGCAGGGTTGTGGCTTCAAAATCGGCCAGCTTGCGCCGCGCCAACTCAGTGGCATCGGTTGTTGGGCCAGCGTTGGCCACGCCAGGCTTGTCAGTCCCCATGGCCGTTTGGCGAGCCAGCCAGCGCGCGCCGCCCAGCCGTTCAACCGCCGTGGCAAAGGATTCGTTGAACATGGTGTCACCTTTGGCAAAAGCCACCTGATGCGCCAACTCATGAAAAATCAGGCGGGCAAGCTCTGCATCGGGGTAGTTGATGAAGGTGTTCAACAGCGGGTCGCCACCCGCCCAGTTCAGCCAGCCTAAAGTTGAATACGCTGGAACCCCGTAAACGTGGACTTCCAGCCCTTGCGTTTGCAGGTCAAGCGCCAAAGCCCGGGCCTCTTTTTCATCAAAATAGCCACGGTAACCCACGCAGCCCGTCACCGGAAAGCACCAAGTTTGCAGCGTGAGCGACAGCACCGGGGCGGCCACCACATTCCAGACCACGGCCTTGCGCTGCAAATCGGCATAGCGGGTGTAACTGGGGTTGTCGGGTAGGCCCAAATCCGTCACGGCAAAACGGCGAATTTGCTGTGCCAGGGCCAACCGCGCTTTGAGCTCAGCCGATGCTTCGCTGCTGCCCATCCACTGCGCGACCGGTTCGGCTGCGCGCAGCATGGCCAGGTGGCCGCTGGCAGACTGAACCAAATAGCCCAAATCGGCGCAGCCTGTCAGGGCCAAGCTGACGGTCAAACTGACAGTCAAAGCAGCCGGTTTGCCCCAACGGCCCCATCGGGAGGAGCCGGGTTGGGCCGCCACCCGCGTCCAAAGCGACTGCGCAAGCACTGAAATCGGTTGATGAATTGGTAACATAGTGCAAAAATTGAAGGCAAACGCAGGTTTTGACATCGAATCGGGTCGGCACCTGACAGCCACAGCCCCAAGCCCAACGATATCAAGCCTCACAAAAACCAAAAGGGATTTTACAAATGACCACGTCCGCTGCTTCCCAACCCACCTGCGCCTTACTGCACCAACGACTGCACCACTGCCTGGGCAATTTGTTGTCCATGAGCTTGGTCGCGGTACTGCTGTCGCTTGGCGCAGGCCAAGCCCACGCGGCGCGAGTCACGGCGCTCAATGGCACCGTGCAAATCCAGCGTGGCGAGCGTCTGTGGAACGCTGTGATCGGCTCGCGTCTGCGCGAGGGCGACAAGTTTGTGACCAGCGGCAACTCGGAGGCCTTGCTGCGGTTTGACGATGGCGCCCGAATGGCTGTGCGGTCCGATTCTGAGTTGGAGATGGAGGAGCTCAAACTCAAGGGCGTGGCTGCGTTGCGACAAAAGACGATTCGCATGTTCAAGGGCGGCCTGCGCTACATCTCGGGTCGCGCCACGGTGCGCAACCGCGTGTCGTTTGTCACGACCACGGCGACCATCGGCATTCGCGGCACCGACATTGAAATTGCCTATTCCGAAGAACCCGTGAACAACGAGCCGGGTGGCACCTACCTGAAAGTCAACACTGGCCTGGCGACCATGCAAGCGTCTGACGGCACCGAGGTGGATGTGGACGTGGGCCAAATCGCCTACGGTGGCTTGCCCGAAGTCGTGCCCCGTGGCCCTGGTGGCACCCGCCGGCCCGCTGCGCGTCGAATTGAGCCTTCGACTGGCGGGCTGTTCAAAAGCGGAACCCTGGACAAATTGATGCGCTGAATTGGGCAGTCAATGTCTGGTTTTTCGGGAAACTTTTAAAAATAGCTCATTTTTACCACAATTGTGGTAAAAATGAGCTATAAGTGCTTCTGGAGACGACTTTGAGATAAAATTGGCCTCTGGCTCTCGAATTTATTCAATAGTTTGCTATATTTATAATAGCAATTGACGGCTTGAAAATACAGCCCGAATACCCAGTGACAAGTGAGACTTTCAGCCGCG
>JANNCN010000097.1:0-1716 GCA_031386665.1 Rhodoferax sp.
CACGCTCATGCCAATGCGCCAAGGCTGGCCCGCACGGTCGGTCATGTCAAAGGTTTGGGGCGTTTGTCCTGCCAACAAGACGCGCGACTCGTCAAAGCGCTCTTGCCCATTGTCAAATTTGAACAAGTGAATTTTGTCGTAGCGCGCAACGCAATCGCCGGTTGCAGAAAACACCAGAGACGAGTTATAGACCCGATTCTCTGGCGTTGCCAAAGACAGTGGCAGGGTTCCGCCCACAATCCACAGCCCGAGTTCGCGCGCCGTTTGACTTAAAAAATCTTGAATCGGGCCAGCGCCCAAGGGTTCCTGAACCGCCAGTTTGTCGGTATCACGGCGCCCGATCAGACAAAAGTATTCGGGCAAAACCGCCAGTTCGGCGCCCTCCAGCGCCGCTTGCTCCAGCAAAACACGCGCGCTTTGCAAGTTGGCCCGAACCGTGGTGGCTGACACCATTTGAATGGCGGCTACTTTCATTTGGAACCCTCACTTTGCCCACTGGGTGCAGGAACTGTGCCCGAGCTGCCTGCACCTGATTTTCGTTTGACTTGAGTCACCTGCGGATCAAGCCATGAGCCGTCAATATGAAACTCTTGGGTTGAGGCCTCTATCAAAGGGCGACGCAACAGCACTTGCGCCAAAAACGTGCCCAAACCAATGGCAGGGTTGATCACAGTGGCAATCAGCGAGGCGGTGCCTGCGTTGATTTCGGGCACCACAATCACCCGAATGTCCTGGGTTTCTTTGGCAATGTCGGCGCGTCCGTCCATCAGCACGGCCGCGTTGACACCTTTCATTTGCAGGTTGTTGGTGCTGGCGATGCCTTGGTCAATGGTCACGTCGCCACGCACGAAGTCAAATGAAAACCCCTCCGTGAAAACATCACGAAAATCCAAAGCCAATCGGCGGGGCAGCGACTGAAGGCTCAGCACGCCCAGCAACTTGGCAAGCCCTGGGTCGGCCTTCAAGAACTGTCCTGATTCGACGTTGACGGTGAAGGCACCCCCCATGCTGGGGTAATCGGGTGTGATGGGTGACCCCGCCCAAGCCACCTGGCCCTCCAATTTGCCTTTGCCTTGGCGTACCACGTCTTTCATGCCAAACCGCGCCAGCAGCTCGCCCGCGTTTTGAACATCCAACTTGAAATTCATCACGGTGCGGCGGCGCTCTGTCCCGGCTCGGGGGGCCTCCCCCGCCGCCGGTTGATTTTGTGCGTTCAGGGCCGCCCAATTGCCGGTCGCCGTGAAAACAGCTTCAGGCAGGATCACATTGAATTTGGCCAATCGCCATTCGCGCGCGCCGCCGTCGCGCAAGCTTGCACCTGCACCGCGGTTGATGGCTTCAATCTCAATGCGCCCGAGTTTTTTGCCGCGCAATTCCAGCTCCTCCACCACAATGTCCAGCGCCGGAATGGAAACTGGCTGATCGTCCAGCAGCGATTCCACATCTTTGGCAGACGCCTGGGCCAAGGTCAGGCGGGCGAGCCTGGCGAACACGCGCCCCGACCCTGCACCTGCGGGTTGGCGGTATTCGGCATAGCCGTTCAATTCGGCGGCCTCCAGATTGGCCCGCCAGGTGAGCCCTTCGCGCGACCCACCCACCACCACATTGGTCAATTTGCGCCCCCCTGCGGTGAGCTCACCCGCGCGAATCGCCATGGTGGTGGGCAGGTAACCCAGAGCCGGGTTGCCCGAACCCACAACAGGTGGCGCTCCCGGC
>JANNCN010000098.1:0-1716 GCA_031386665.1 Rhodoferax sp.
CACGCTCATGCCAATGCGCCAAGGCTGGCCCGCACGGTCGGTCATGTCAAAGGTTTGGGGCGTTTGTCCTGCCAACAAGACGCGCGACTCGTCAAAGCGCTCTTGCCCATTGTCAAATTTGAACAAGTGAATTTTGTCGTACCGCGCCACGCAATCGCCGCTTGCAGAAAACACCAGTGAACTGTTGTAGACCCGCTCACCAGGGGTTGCCAAAGACAGTGGCAGGGTTCCGCCCACAATCCACAGCCCCAGTTCGCGCGCGGTTTGGCTTAAAAAGTCTTGAATCGGGCCAGCGCCCAAAGGCTCCTGAACCGCCAGTTTGTCAGTATCCCTGCGCCCCATCAGACAAAAGTATTCAGGCAAAACCGCCAGTTCAGCGCCCTGTAGGGCCGCCTGCTGCAGCAAAATCCGCGCACTTTGCAAGTTGGCCTGAACCGTGGTGGCTGACACCATTTGAATGGCAGCTACTTTCATTTGGAACCCTCACTTTGCCCACTGGGTCCGGAAACTGTGCCCAAGCTGCCTGCACCTGATTTTCGTTTGACTTGGGTCACTTGCGGATCAAGCCATGAGCCGTCAATGTGAAACTCTTGGGTTGAGGCCTCTATCAACGGGCGGCGCAACAGCACTTGCGCCAAAAACGTGCCTAAACCAATGGCAGGGTTGATCACGGTGGCAATCAGCGAGGCGGTACCCGCGTTGATTTCAGGCACTACGATGACCCGAATGTCCTGGGTTTCTTTGGCAATGTCAGCCCGTCCGTCCATCAGGACAGCCGCGTTGACGCCTTTCATTTGCAGGTTGTTGGTACTGGCAATGCCTTGGTCAATGGTCACGTCCCCGCGCACAAAATCAAACGAAAACCCTTCTGTAAAAACATCACGAAAATCCAAGGCTAATCGGCGCGGCAGCGACTGCAGGCTCAGCACGCCCAGCAATTTTGCAAGCCCTGGGTCGGCCTTCAAGAACTGCCCCGATTCGACGTTGACCGTGAAGGCGCCACCCATACTGGGATAGTCCGGTGTGATGGGCGACCCCGCCCAAGCCACTTGGCCCTCCAATTTGCCTTTGCCTTGGCGAACCACGTCTTTCATGCCAAACCGCGCCAGCAGCTCGCCCGCGTTTTGAACATCCAACTTGAAATTCATCACGGTGCGGCGGCGCTCGGCCCCAGCCCGGGGGGCGTCGCCTGCAGCTGGCTGATTTTGAGCGTTCAGGGCCGCCCAATTGCCAGTCGCCGTGAAAACAGCTTCTGGCAGGATCACGTTGAACTTGGCCAATCGCCATTCGCGCACACCGCCATCGCGCAAGCCTGCACCTGCGCCCCGGTTGATGGCTTCTATCTCAATGCGCCCTAGTTTTTTGCCGCGCAATTCGAGATCTTCCACCACAATGTCCAGCGCCGGAATGGAAGCTGGCTGATCATCTAGCAACGATTCCACATCTTTGGCAGACGCCTGGGCCAAGGTCAGGCGGGCGAGCCTGGCGAATACGCGCCCCGATCCAGCGCCTGCGGGTTGGCGGTATTCGGCATAGCCGTTCAATTCGGCAGCCTCCAGATTGGCCCGCCAGGTCAGCCCTTCGCGCGACCCACCCACCACCACATTGGTCAATTTGCGCCCCCCTGCGGTGAGCTCACCCGCGCGAATCGCCATGGTGGTGGGCAGGTAACCCAGAGCCGGGTTGCCCGAACCCACAACAGGTGGCGCTCCCGGC
>JANNCN010000112.1:0-3572 GCA_031386665.1 Rhodoferax sp.
CGGGCCACGTCGCCGGCCAGCAGCTTGTCGGGCAGGCACTGGTTGCGCTTAATGGCTTCTTCGCCCTCGGCGTTCAGCCACAGCTTGATCTGGCGCTCGGTCATCACCCAGCCGGGCGACACGGTATTGACCCGAATGCGGTGCGGCCCCAGGCTGCCAGCCAAGCCGCGGGTCAGACCGTTGACGGACGACTTGGCAATCGCGTAGCAAGGGAATTCGCTGCCCTTGGTCTGCCAGCCGGTCGAACCCATGTTGATGATCGAACCGCTGCCCAAGCGCTTCATGCCGGGCACGACCGACTGAATCGCAAAAAACGCGGGCCGCTGGTTAACGGCCATGCGCTCGTCCCAATAGTCAGGCGTGACTTCTTCCAGCGTGTGGCGGTCGTCGCGGGCTACGTTGTTGACCAGGCAAGCAAAGTCGCCCACATCGGTGATCGCCTGCCCTATGGCGGTTTGTAGCGCGGCCACATCGCGCACGTCGCAATGGCGAAACCAGGGTTGGGTGTGACCCGCAGCCGCGACTTTTTGCACCAGCGCCTCACTTTCAGCCTGTGCAAAGTCCACGAACGCGACTTGGGCACCTTGCTCGGCAAAAGCCTCGACCATGGCCGCGCCAATGCCGCTGCCACCCCCGGTGATGAAAACCCGCATGCCTTGCAGGCTAGGGAAGCGAGCGAGAAGGTGCTGGTTGGCACTGGAATTGGCGTTGGGATCGGAATTGGGCAAAGGTGAAGTCATCGATTTGGCCATTGAAGTGAGGCTGGAGCTGGACAGGGCCTGGGTGTGGAACGCGGCTCGGGCGTTGCAGCAGGAATGGGTTTCAAATGAGTTTGGAACGGCTTTGGAATGCAGCACCGCAGATTGTGATTGCTATTAATTATATAGCAATATAATTATATTCTACGAGAGCTAGAGGCAAATTTGATTTACTTTTTGCCAATTTCGACCCAAAATCCAAAAAAAAAGAACCTGCAGGTTAATTATGGCCTCAAAACGCCTTTTGCGGCTTGTTGCAGCGCTTGGGTCAAAGAATCCAGCACAGCGGAATCCAACTTCCAGCAATGCCAATACAGCGACACGGGCAGCGCATATCCAGGCGACAAATTCACCAGTTGGCCGCTCGTCAGCAGGTCCGCCACCAACAGCTCGGGCACCACGCTGGCACCCCAACAGGCCAGCACGGCGCGCAGCTGGCCTTCTGAACTGGGGACATAGCGCTGGCTCAAATTCACCCGCTTCAGGCCACAGGCTTTGCTTACAAATTCAGCTTGCAAATCGTCTTTGCGGTTGAAAGCGATGAAGGGCAGGCCTCGAAAATTGTGTTTGGTAAGGCCTTCTGGACAATGCGCTTTGGCATAAGGGGCGCTGGCCACGGCGACATAGTTCATGGCCCCCAAGGGCAACACCTTGCAGCCGCGCAGGGCCTGCTTCAACGTGGTGACGCAACCCAGCACCTGGCCTTCGCGCAGCCAGCCGTGGGTGAAGTCCTGGTCGTCGGCAATGATCTCCAGCGGCATGCCTGCTTGCACCAGTGCGTCCAGCGCGGGCAGCGCCCAGGTGGCAATGCTGTCTGCGTTGATGGCGATTGACACGCGGTCTTCTTCACGGCTGGCACCGCCTGCGCCGGGCATCAGATCCTGAAAATCATGCTCCAAATCAGCCCGCAGCAAGCGCATTTGCATGGCGTGTTTTAGCAGCAAACGCCCGGCCTGCGTCGCTTTGAGCGGGCGGGTGCGCACGATCAGCACGGTGCCGACCTGGGTTTCAAGCGCCCGCAGACGTTGCGAGACGGCGGACTGAGTGATGGAAAGTCGGGTCGCGGCGCGTTCAAAACCGCCTTCTTCAATGATGGCGGCCAGGCATTCCAAGGCACTGGGATCGAACGGGGTCATGGCGTTGTGACGTTATGGCGCTAGGGGGGCTTTTTACTATTAGCCAATCTACTAATTTCTGATTTTATTTCATACTGCTGTTAATAAAAAGCCACTTCCGCGACACTCAGCCCCATGAAAATCATCGTTTTAGGCGCAGGCATCATTGGCGTTAGCACCGCCTGGCACTTGCTGGAGCGCGGGCACGACGTGACCGTGGTGGATCGTCAGCCCAACGCCGCCATGGAAACCAGTTTTGCCAACGCGGCGCAAATATCGGTCAGCTACTGCGAACCGTGGGCGAATCGCGACGCACCCTTGAAAGCGCTGAAGTGGATGCTGCGCGACGATGCCCCTTTGCTGTTTCGGCCCCAATTACCAGTCGGCCAAGGTTGGCAACAGTGGCTGTGGGGCATGAAGTTTTTGGCCCAATGCAATGACGCCGCGTTCGAGCGCAACGTTCAGCAAATCGTGGCGCTGGGGGCCTACAGCCACAGCGCTCTGAAAGACGTGGTGCGGGCCACAGGCATTGACTACCAACGGCTTGAGCGCGGCATTGCGCACTACTTCACCGACCAAAAGTCGTTTGACACGGCGGGCGACGCAGCCATGTTGATGCGCAAATACGGCGTGGCGCGGCAATTGGTCAGCCGCGATGAGTTGCTAAAAATCGAACCCGCCTTCAAGTCGTTTGCCTCGAACATCGTGGGCGGCACCTACACCGCCAGCGACGAAAGCGGCGACGCCCGAATCTTCACCCAAGCGCTGGCGGCACGCTGTGCGGCGCGCGGAGCCGAGTTTTTGTATGGCCACGACATTGTGAAAATGGACAAAGCCAGGGGTGCTATCGACTACGTCGAAGTCAAAGCGCGGGATACGGCCCAAGGCCATGCCCAACCCGCTCGCAGGCTGCAAGCCGACCATTTTGTGGCCGCTTGCGGCTCTTACACCGCGCCGCTGTTGCGCTCGGTCGGCGTCGATTTGCCCATCTACCCCGGCAAAGGCTACAGCGCCACCTTCAAAATCAAACGCCCAGAACTCGCGCCCATGGTGTCCACCATTGACGACGAAATGAAAATCGCCATGAGCCGCCTGGGCGACCACCTGCGCGTGGCGGGCACCATTGAAGTGGGCGACTACAACCTGTCGCTGGACACCCGGCTGGCCCGCGCCCGCTGCCACATGCTGTCCAAACGCATCGAGCAAGTGCTGCCCGGCGTGTGCGACACCCGCAGCGCCGAAGAAGGCGGCACCCCCAATTACTGGACCGGCCTGCGCCCCGCCACACCCACCAACATTCCGTTCATCGGCAAAACCAAAGTGCGCAAGCTGTGGGTGAACGCGGGCCATGGCACCCTGGGCTGGACGCACGGCGCGGGGTCTGGCAAGGCGCTGGCCGAGCTGATCAGTGGCCGCGCGCCTGAGATGCAGTTTGGGTTTTGTTGAGGGGGCGCGGGCAGAATCTCGGGCGACTCCCGTGTGCGACAGCGCCTGGCATCACCTTGCGGTAACCTTCAAAAACGCGTCGTTGTGACGTCATTTTGCAAAGGATTGTTCCCCCATGATCACCGTTCACCACCTCAACGATTCCCGCTCGCAGCGCGTGCTTTGGCTGCTTGAAGAGCTGGGCGTCGCCTATGACATCAAGCATTACCAGCGCGATGTGCAGACGCGCTTGGCCCCGCCTGAGCTGATGGCG
>JANNCN010000117.1:0-23581 GCA_031386665.1 Rhodoferax sp.
GGTGTATTGCATCAGGTTGATGTCACCCGCATCAAATGCAGCTTCGCAATAGCACAGGTAGAACTCCCAAATGCGCATGAATCGATCGTCAAAACCCAAAGCTTGAATGTCCAGCTTGCGGGCCAGGAAGCTGGCTTTCCAACGGCGCAGTGTTTCAGCATAGTCGGCTCCAAACGCGAATTCGTTCACGATGTGCAGGCCTGCTGCGTTGGCTTGCCGTTTGAACTCTGCCGGGCAGGGCAGACAGCCCCCAGGGAAGATGTACTGCTGAATGAAGTCAGTCGATTTGAGGTAGCGATCAAACAGGGCGTCGTCGATGACGATGGACTGCACGCAGGCGCGCCCGCCAGGCTTGAGCAATCGGCTGACGGTCTGAAAGTACTTGGGCCAGTACGACTGTCCCACGGCTTCGAGCATTTCAATCGAACAAATCGCGTCAAAAGGCTCGTCGTGAATATCGCGGTAGTCTTGCAGGCGCAGGTCTGCAGTCAGTCCTGGGCCTGTGGGCACCTTCAATTGGCGCAGGCGCGCATCGGCAAATTCCAATTGCTCATGGCTCAGGGTCACACCGACCACACTGGCGTTGAAGTCCGTGGTGGCGGCTTCTGCCAAAGCACCCCATCCGCAACCAATTTCGAGCACGCGGTCGCCCGCTTTGACTTGGGTCTCTCGCAATGCGCGGCGAACCTTGGCGTTTTGCGCTTGGGTAAGGGGAGCGGTCAGGTCGCCCTCAAACCAGGCCGATGAGTAGTTCATCGACGAGTCCAGCCACAGCGAATAAAACGCGTTGCCCAAGTCGTAGTGGGCATGGATATTTTTGCGGCTGTTGGCCTTGGAATTGTGGTTCAAAAGATGCTTGATGCGGTACAGCATGCGCCCGCTCCAGGTGCCATAGATGAACTCGTCAACTTCTCTGCGGTTGGCAATGAAAACTTTCAGCAGGTCGCTCAAGCTCGGGGTGCTCCAGTCACCGGCAATAAAGCACTCGGCAAAACCAATGTCACCTGATTTGAGTGCTGCGCCAAACACGTTCCAGTTGTGCAGCGTCATGATGGCAGCGGGGCCAGTCTGCCCATCGTTCGCATGGACATGCGGGTGTTCGCCAAATCGCCGCACGGAGCCGTCGGGCAATTGAAGGGTGAGTGCGCCATGGCGCAGGCGCTGAAGCAATTTCAAAGCAGGCCGGGCTGACGCAGGTGCGTCTTGAGGCAATGTGAGGTGTGTGGCAGTAGCGGAATTCATGAATAGTGGGATGGTTGAGGGGTCAGCTTCAAAGGGATCTCGTGACCAAATCTTGGGGAGCGGAAGGCTTGCGCCAGAACTTGACTTGTTTGAGCCAGAGCCGGGCAGCCTGAAAATGAATGTGAAAGACGACGCCGAAAGTCATGACGGGGTAGCGCCAAAGCGCCTTGCGCAAAGCCGCTCGTGTGATGGGCTCGAGTCTGCCGCTGACGCTGGTTTGCAATATCGGGCCTGCGCCGTCGTCGTAGTCAATGCGGGCTACGGTGCGCTGCACCGTCTCCTTTGGGCTGTGCCCCAAAGGGCCGCTGGTACTTCGGTTGGAGCGCATGAATCGAAAGCTGTAGTTACCTTCGATGGCACAAAATGGCGACACATGAAAGGCTTTGCTGACGTGAATTTCGTGGCCATAACGCGCCTGGTCAAGCAAGTAAACATGGCGCTCGCCAAAGGTGTTGTTGACTTCAACGACGATGGCTCGCAAAGCACCGTTTTGGTCACTTGCCGCGCGATGGCAAAACCAAAAGCTAACCGGTTTGAAGGTGTAGCCCCAAACTCTGGGGTAGCAATGCAGCCAGGCCTCGCCCGTGGCGTCTTTTATTCCATATGACGCCAGCAGCTCGTCAACCCAGGCCAATGCACCGCCTTGGACTGGCATGCGACCATCGCCATGGTCACGGTCAAAAAAGCTGATGGGGCCGAACCGGTTCATGGCCAATGCGTTCGGGGTCTCGGTAGGTTTCGAAATCGCCAGGCTGCGCATCGGCAGCATCAGGAAATAAGTGGCGTAAGCAAATGCGTTGTGCGCTGGTCGAAGGCGGGTGTGGCGAACCTGGCCAAAACCGATTAAAGCTTGCTCGCTCATGCGACCGCCTGTCCGTTCAGGCTCAGTAGCTGGGCTGCCGCCGACTTGCCGGCTTTGAGACCGTCTTCGTGAAATCCGTAGCCAATCCAGGCCCCGCAGTAATAGGTGTTTTGTTGACCTTGCAGCCATGCAAATTGACGCTGTGCCTTGATGGCAGCCGCATCAAAAACCGGGTGCGCATAGGCAAAGTCGCCCAGCACGTGCTGAGGGTCGATCTCGCGAATTGGATTCAGGCTAACCACGACTGGTTGCGCCCAGGGCAGGGGCTGCAAACGGTTCAACAGGTAATGCAAGCAGACATTTGGTGCGGAATCTGGTGCGCCAGAATTTTTGTGCAAAGGGTTGACCGCGCGCTCGTAGTTCCAGGCGGCCCATGCAGCTTTGCGGCTGGGCAAAACTGACGCGTCAGTGTGCAGCACGGCGCGGTTGGGCTGGTAGGAAACGGCGCTCAACAGAGTGCGTTCTTGAGCCCCCGGGTCTTGCAACATCGCCAGCGCTTGGTCGCTGTGGGTGGCAATGATGACTGCGTCAAAAGTTTCCTGCGTGTGGTCTGTTGAAATTCGAACGGCACTGCTTGACTGGGTGGCCAAGTTGGCTTTGATTCTTTCAATTTGCCGCACTGGGGTATTGAGCCGCTTGTCGGCGATGCGGGCGGTGATTTTTTCGACGTACTGTCTGGCACCGCCTTGAACTGTCCACCACTGGGGCCGGTCTTTAATTTGGAGCAAGCCATGGTTGTGACAAAACCGGATCATGGTGGCCATCGGGAACTCCAGCATCTGCGCTGTGGGGCAGCTCCAAATGCAGGCGGCCATGGGCAAAAAGTAAGCGTCACAAAACTCCGCACCAAAGCTATTGGTCTTTAAAAACTCTCCCACGGTTTGGCGCAACTGGTGGTCGCCGTCATTCTCAGCCAGCCGGGTGCAAAGGGCATTGAAGCGACCGATGTCGCTCAGCATCTTCAGAAAGCGCCAGTTGAACAGATTGCTGCGCTGTGCGAACAAGGCATTCAAGCTGGTGCCGCTCCATTCCAGTAGGCGACCCGTGCTCGGGCTTGTGGATTTGACTGAAAACGACATTTCTGACTTGGCGGTTTGAACGCCCAGTTCAGCCAACAGTTCGATCAGGTGCGGGTAGGTGCGTTCGTTAAACACCAAAAACCCGGTGTCAACGCCGTGAGTGACAAAGCCTTCCGGTGTGGGCAAGGTCACATCGACGGTGTTGGTGTGACCGCCAAAGTAAGTGCCGGCTTCGAACAGTGTCAGGTCGGCTTTGCCCTGCAAAGTATGGGCAGCTGCAAGGCCCGAAATGCCCGACCCGATGATCGCGACTTTCATGCGAGCGCCTTGATCCGAAGGATTGTGGACAGAGAACTAGACTGTTGGGTCATGTTGAGACTATACAGTATTTTAACGAAGTTGGCGCATTTTTTGTGACCGCGTGACTTATACTGGACGGATGGTTACAAACAATGTCATCAAAGTCTCTTTCAAAGAGCAAATGTTACAGGCGCGTGAAGACGCCATCATCCAGTCGGTGAATCGCCTGCTGGCTGAAAAAGGTTTTGAAGCCATGACGGTGGATGAAGTTGCCGCCGACGTGGGCATAGCCAAAGCCAGTCTTTACAAACATTTCCCCAGCAAAGAAGACCTGGCCGCCGCCGCCATGGTTTTGGTCATGCGAAGTGCGCAGACTTTTTTAAGTTCACTGCCAGCCGAAGACCCACCGCTGAAAAAGCTTCGTGCCGTGGCGCGTTGGACGATGGGGCTTAAATTGGCCGGGGAAATGCCGTCTTTGCCGAGCCAAAATTCAAGTTTGCGCACCACTTTGATGCAAAACCGCGACTACATGGACGGTTTGATGGACTTGAGCGACCGTTTGGGCGAGTGGATTGAAGCCGCGCAGGCCAGCAAAGCACTGAACCCCAAATTGCCCGCCATAGCCGTGCTGTACACCATCTACGCCCGCGCGTGCGACCCGGTGCTGGAGTTTTTAAAAATGAGCGGCCAACATACTTCAGAAGAAATCATTGACCTGGTGCTGGCAACCTGTTTTGACGGGCTGGATGCGCGCTGATCTTCGCGCATGTTGATTTATCATCAAAACAGCCAATTTTTACCACAATTGTGGTAAAAATGGAGATTTTGGCGAAAATTTGATTAATATCGACCTCTAGCTCCCGAATTTATTGAATTGTTTGCTATAAATATTATAGTTACCTATTGTTACCGCAATCCGCCTCCCAACGCGCTTTCGGCCCGCTGAATCAGTTCGATCTTGTAGCCGTCGGGGTCAGTCACAAACGCGATCACCGTGGTGCCACCTTTGACGGGGCCTGCCTCGCGGGTCACGTTGCCGCCACTGGCCTTGATTTTGTCGCAGGCAGCGTAAGCATCGGCAACTCCCAGCGCGATGTGGCCAAAGGCGCTGCCCATCTCGTAGCTTTCGACCCCGTGGTTGTAGGTCAGTTCAATCTCCGCGTGATCCGGGTTGTTGCCGTAGCCCACAAAAGCCAGCGAGTATTTGTACTCCGGGTTTTCAGACGTCCGAAGCAGTTTCATGCCCAAAATCTGGGTGTAAAAGTCAATAGAGCGTTGAAGGTTTCCAACGCGAAGCATGGTGTGAAGCAGGCGCATAGTGTTTTGCCGTGGGGTGAACTGAGTTAAGTTGAGGTGAGGTGAGGTGCGGAGAAGTGAAGGGACAGGATGTATTGAGCGGTGACGTTTTGGCCATCGCGACCCCGCAACCTCGAACTCGCGTGACAGCAGGCAGATCCTGCAGCGATTATGCTCAGACCTTAAAGCCTGTTGCAAAAACGGGCTCATTTTTTTGTGTTCCTGGCCCTGCCCGCCTTTGATGACTGCCACCACCATCCCCCGCCGCGCCCTTGTCTTGCTGATTGTTTTAACCCTGGTGTGGGGTACCAACTGGTCTTTGTTTCCCATGGCGGTGCGAGAAGTGTCAGTTTGGACCTTTCGCGCCATTGGGGTGACGCTGGCCGGGGTCTGCCTGCTGGTGGTCGCGCGGCTGCGTGGTCAGTCGCTAGTGATTGAGCGCCGCCATTGGCCAGTCATTTGCATTGCAACTTTTTTCTATTTGATTTTATGGAACATCGCTACGGCCTATGCCGCTGTCATGCTGCCATCTGGCCAAGCGGCAGTGCTCGGCTTCACCATGCCGCTGTGGCTGGCGTTGATCAGTTGGGCGGTGCTTGGCGAACGCATGAGCGGGCGTTTGCTACTTGCCTTGGCATTGGGCGGCGCTGCGGTGGCATTGCTGATGGTGCCCAGTTTCAAAGCCTACGCCGATGCGCCCTTGGGGCTTTTGTATGGGCTGGTGGCGGGCCTGGGCTGGGCGATTGGCACCTTGCTGCTTAAACGCAGCAAGGTCGAAGTGCCAGCCACGGTGCTGACGGGGTGGCAATTGCTGATCACCGCGGTGCCAACCGTCATCGGTGCGCTGATTTTGGGTGATGGTCACTGGTTCATGCCGTCCACGCAGACCATCGCTGTCATTTTGTACATCGCGCTGGTGCCCATGTGCATTGGCAATGTGTGCTGGTTTGCCATTGTGGGCATGCTGCCTGCCAATGTGGCTGGGCTGTCGTCAATATTGGTGCCCGTGGTGGCCATGATTTCAGGCGCGATTGTTCATGCCGAGCCGCTGGGACCGATTCAGATTGCGGCCATGTTGTGCTGTGTTGCGTCGCTCTCGCTGGCTTTGCTCAAGCCGAAGACTCCATAATCTGGCAACAAAGCTTGGGTCAGCTTTTAGCGACGTATTCAAACACCAGGCAGGTTGTGGTGGCATGGGCATACAAGGTGTCGTCGGGCCCAACTAAGCGCGCCTCAGCCGTGGCCAGTTGTCGCCCGCAATGAATCACCTTGCCAATGGCGCGGACCCGCTGCACCTTGGGGGTGATGGCCTTGACCAGGTTCACGCCCAGCTCGGCTGTGGTGTAGCTGCGCCCCACCGGCAACATGCTGTGCACCGCGCAACCCAAAGCAGAATCAAGCAAGGTGGCGTACCAACCACCATGCACGCCTCCCAGTGGGTTGAAATGAGCCGGGCCTGGGGTTCCTTGAAAAACGGCATGTCCCAGCGAGACTTCGAGCAAGATGAAATCTAGCGTTTTGCTGATGGGCGGCGCCGGACTTTGCCCGTTGAGCATGGTTTGCATCTGCTCAAGCCCGGTTTTTCCGATCAGTTGATCGGGTCGTGCCACCCCCACGCCCGCGCCGCCCATGTGGCGCTGGCGGATCGCCTGTTCCTCAGCAAGCCATTGGTCAATCAGATCGATCCGGGGCGGCATGGGTGCTGTCATGGTGTGAGTTCAGTTCAGAGGAATGAAAATAAAGATTGTATATGCAATGATTGCAGCTACAATGATCAACATGAGTGAAGCAGTGCTGATGGCGCCCGGTATTTCAAAACTTGCCTTGGAAAAGCCTGCTTCGGAAAAACCTGCGTCGCCGCAAGGCTGCACTAGTTCGCAGCTGCGCAAGTTGACGCGCCGGGTGTCGCAGCATTACGATCTTGAGATGAGCAAGATTGGGCTGAAGACCACACAATATTCATTGTTGTCGCACGTTGCCAAAATGCAGCCTATTCGGCCCGGTGACCTCGCCATTGCGATGACCATGGAGCCCTCCACCTTGACTCGCAATTTGAAGCCGCTTATCACCGCTGGCTGGGTCGAACTGGCCAATGGCAGCGACGGGCGCAGCCGCTCCGTCACCTTGACCGATGCCGGGCGGGACAAGCGCGCTGAAGCCCAACGAAAGTGGAAAGCGGCCCAAATCGGGCTGAATCAAACCCTGGGTCTGGACCGGGTGGCCGCATTGCATGCGCTCATTCAAGAGTCGCTTGAGCTCTTAACGCCACTGTCTGCCAAGCCAGGGCATGTCAACGTCAATGCCCATGTTTAAAACCAAAAACCATGCCGTCTGGCTGGTCCTTCTGGCCGCGTCAAGCGTATTTGCCCTGTCTATGGGCACGCGGCAATCGATGGGCTTGTTTTTAAGTCCGCTCAATACGGCAACAGGGCTGGGCCTGGCCAGCATCAGTCTGGCATTTGCTTTTGGGCAGATTTTTTGGGGATTGACCCAACCGTTTGCAGGTGCTTATGCTGACAAATTCGGTGCCGCCCGAGTCTTGTGGGTTGGCGTCTTTTTGGTGGCCTTGGGCACTTTTATCACCCCCTACATGACCACCACGTTGGGCCTGATTTTTGCCATTGGTGTCTTGGGTGCAGGTGGCGCGGGCATTGCCGGGCCTGCGGTGCTGATGGGTGCCACAGCCCGCATGATTCCGCCTGAAAAGCATGGCATGGCTATTGGTGTTGTCAATGCGGGCGGCTCGTTTGGTCAGTTCTTGATGGCACCCATTGCGGGGCTCTTGTTGGTAACTCTGGGCTGGGCCAGTGCTATGCAAACGCTTGCGTTGTTCGTATTGCTGGCCTTGCCTGCGGCCTTTGTTTTCAGGGGAAATCCGCAAATCCCGACCAGTGGCGCGACGCCCCTTGCCAAACCGCTGAAGGCGGGTGAAGCCATCAAGATCGCTTTGCAAAACCCAAGCTACCTGCTGCTCGGTGGCGGCTTTTTCGTGTGCGGTTTTCATGTGGCGTTTTTGGGCACTCACCTGCCAGGTGTGGTGGCGTCTTGTGGTTTGCCGACGCAGTGGGGTGCTTGGGCGCTAGCCATATTGGGGCTGTTCAACATCATTGGCAGCTTGCTGATGGGCTGGGCCGTGGGTCGTTGGCGCATGAAGTCCCTGTTGTCACTGGTGTATTCGGTGCGGGCCATTGCAGTCATTGTGTTTTTGTTCGCCCCCAAGACAGGGCCGGTCATGCTGACGTTTGCAGCGGTCATGGGGTTGACGTTTTTGAGTACAGTGCCCCCAACGGCCGGCTTGGTCGCCAAATTTTTTGGCACAGCCAACTTGGCAACTTTGTTTGGCATCGTCATGCTGACCCATCAGCTGGGTGGCTTTTTCGGCGCTTATTTGGGAGGCAAAATATTTGACGCCACTGGCAGCTTCGACTGGGTCTGGTACATCGATATCGTGCTGGCCATCGGTGCCGCCCTGATTCACCTGCCTATTAAAGAGGCGGCTGTGGTGCGCAAGCCAACCCTCGAGCCTTTGGCTTCCAAAGCCGCGTGACCCTGCCAGTGCCAGTGCCAGAGCCTGTGGCGCCTCGGGCAGCCGCGCTGGACCCCAGAACCCGCTTGCTGCTGGAAGCGCCCATCGCCTGGACCTTGCTGAAACTGGGCGCACCCAATGTGGTGGTCATGCTGTCGCAGGCGGCAGTGGGTTTGATCGAAACCTATTTTGTAGGCAAGCTGGGGACGGACGCGTTGGCAGGCATGGCGCTGGTGTTCCCCTTGGTGATGTTCATGCAAATGACCAGCAATGGGGCCATGGGTGGCGGCATCTCGGCGGCGGTCGCGCGTGCTTTGGGCAGTGGGCGGCGGGACGATGCCAATGCCTTGGTGCTGCACGCCGTGGTCATTGCTTTGGGCTTTGGCCTGCTGTTTTCAGCCATCATGCTGTTGGGTGGTTCGTGGATCTATTCCCTCATGGGGGGCCGGGATCTAGCTTTGAAATCAGCCTTGCTTTATTCCAATTGGGTTTTTGCAGGGGCCATGCTGATCTGGTTCTTCAATGCCTTGTCGGCGCTGATTCGGGGCACTGGCAACATGATGATGCAAGCCTGGGTGATGTTGGGTGGTGCCGTGCTGCTGGTTCCCCTGTCTGCCCTGTTGATTTTCGGTTGGGGGCCCGTGCCGGGCTTGGGCATCGTGGGAGGTGCCTTGGCCTTGTTGGCGTATTACGCGCTGGGCAGCCTCATCTTTGTGGTTTACCTCCAATCAAAAGGCAGCTTGCTTCAACTGCGCTGGACGGGCATCAGGTTGCGCAAGGTTTTGTTTTGGGACATTTTGCGAGTGGGCTTGGTGGCGATTTTTTCAACTGCGGCCACCAACGTGGCCATTGGCTTTACAACCGCCATGGTTGGTCTTTTTGGCACAGCGGCCATTGCAGGCTATGGCACCGCCTCAAGGCTGGAGTACCTGTTGGTGCCTCTCGTTTTTGGCTTTGGCGGTCCTTTGGTGGCCATGGTCGGGACCTGCATGGGTGCGGGCAAGCCCGAGCGGGCGCTCAAGGCCACCTGGATTGGTGCGGCCATGTCATTCGTGCTTGCAGAATGCGTGGGCCTGTGGGCGGCGCTGTTCCCCAAAGCATGGCTGTCACTTTTTGACACTGACCCCGCCATGCTGGAGGCGGGTTCCAACTATTTGCAAATTGTGGGCCCAACCTTTGGTTTTTTTGGCTTGGCGATTGTTTTGTACTTTGCTTCGCAAGGGGCCGGCAGGCTCTTTTGGCCCGTGATGGGCAACATTGTCCGGCTCGTCATTGCCGTGGCGGGCGGATGGCTGGCGATTCAGGGCTGGAATTCCCTCACCGGTGTGTTTGTCGCCCAAGCGGTTGCCTTGGTGGCCTATGGTTGCCTGAATGCTTGGGCCATCGCTGGAGGCGCCTGGTTTGGGCCAGTTGGCTGGCCCAGAACCACGGTGGAGCGCATCAAGTGATCCTTCCCATCGGCGTGCGGTCGCGCAGGGTAGGCGGCGTTAACGGCTTAACTTTGCACCTACTTGAGGCTGGGTTTGACCACCCAGGGCCTGCGTGCAAGGGACGCATCATCTTGCTCCACGGCTTTCCCGAGTTGGCCTACAGCTGGCGCAAGGTCATGCTGCCTTTGGCCGCTGCGGGCTACCACGTCATCGCACCCGATCAACGCGGCTACGGTCGCACTCTGGGCTGGGACGGCACGTATGACGGCGATGTGGCGTCGTTTGGCATGCTCAATTTGGTGCAGGATGTCATGGCGCTGGTGCAAGCGGTGGGTTGGATCGACGTGACCGCTGTGGTGGGTCATGACTTCGGCTCTAGCGTGGCCGCCTGGTGCGCGTTAACGCGGCCTGATGTTTTCAAGTCAGTCGTGATGATGAGCGCGCCGTTTGCCGGGCCGCCCGCCACGGTTGCCTCTGTCAGCGCCTCAACCCCCGACCTTCACGCCGACCTGGCCGCATTGGCCCGCCCGCGCAAGCACTACCAGTGGTATTACTCGACTCGTGAAGCCGACGCCAACATGCGCCATGCGCCGCAGGGAATTCAGTCATTTTTAAGGGCCTACTACCACCACAAAAGCGCAGACTGGGCGCAAAACCAACCCTTTAAACTGCAAAACTCAAGCGCCCTTGAGTTTGCAAAAATGCCGACTTATTATGTGATGGATTGGCTTGAAGGCATGGCAGAAACCGTAGCGCATGAAATGCCTTCAGTCACGCAAATTTCAAACTGCAATTGGTTGCCCGATGATGAACTGGCGGTGTACAGCATTGCTTTTGGCCACACCGGTTTTCAAGGCGCTTTGAACTGGTACCGGTGTGCCAACAGTCCAGCCCTGTCGCAGGGTCTGCAACAGTTTTCAGGGCGCACAATCAACCAACCGTCCTGCTTTATCGCGGGGCAAAGCGACTGGGGCATTTACCAAAAACCTGGCGCGTTTGAAGCCATGCAATCAACGGCTTGCACACAAATGACCGGCTGCCATTGGGTCAGTGGCGCAGGCCACTGGGTGCAGCAGGAGCAAGCCGCTGCGGTGAGCGGCCTGTTGCTCAATTTCCTCAAAACGAGCTGAGCGCGGTACCCGCCACGGGGAGCTCTCGGGGTCTAAACCGGAACCGTGTAATTCAGAGTCATCCGCCCGCCGTCCACCACCACGATTGCTCCCGTCACGTAGCTTGCGGCATCGCTGGCCAGCCAGGCCACCACGTCGGCAATTTCTGAAGGTTCGCCCAGGCGCTTCATGGGGGTGCGGCTCATGATTTTGGCGCGAGCCTCGTCACTGGTCAGTACCGCTTTGCTGGCCAGTTCGGTGGCGATGGTGCCAGGTGCTACGGCATTGACCCGAATGCCCTTGTCCGCCAAGGACAGCGCCATGACCCGCGTCAACTGGTTGATCCCGCCTTTGCTGACGTTGTAGCTGGCGATGGTCGGAATTGCCAATACGGCATTGACGGAACTCATGTTGACGATGGCCCCAGATTGCGCGCGCGCCATGACCCGTGCCACCGCTTGGCCCATCAAAAATGAGCCTTTGAGGTTGACCCGCAGCACTGCGTCAAAGTCGGCCTCGGTCACGTCCAGAAAATCTGCCGCTTTGAAAATTCCCGCGTTGTTGACCAGCACGTCAATGCGTTGGTGCGCCTGAACGGCAGCCGCCACGGCGGCCTCAACCTGGCGCTGATCGCCCACATCGCAGTGCAGGTAAATTGCGCCCAATTCGGCGGCGAGTGCGGCGCCCTTGACGTCGTCTACATCTAGCAGAACCAAGTGAGCGCCCTCGCGTGCAAAGCGGCGCGCGCAAGCCTCGCCAATGCCTTGCGCGCCGCCCGTGACGATGACGACTTTGCCAGCATGGCCAAATGAAATTTCAGCGTTGCCCAAGGGCGGTGTGAAGCTCATGCCAGTGCCCATCCACGGTAAGCTGCAACAAATTCAGCGGCCCTGTGCTGCACCGCAACGGCACCAAGACCCGGCTGGTACAAGCTCGAACCCAGGCCAAACCCTGCTGCGCCCGCCGTGCGCCACGGCCCCATGTTGTCCATGCGAATACCCCCTACAGGAAAAATCAGAGTGGCGGGTGGCAAAACCGCCCGCATCGCCTTGAGGCCAGCGGGCGAACTTTGCTCCGCCGGAAACAGTTTTAGACCATGGGCACCGGCAGCCAAGGCGGCAAATGCCTCGGTCGGCGTCGCAATGCCGGGCAGGCAAACCAGCCCCAATCGCAGGGCTTCCCGCACCACGGCGGGATCGAAATTGGGCGACACGACCCATTGTCCGCCAGCAGCCTGCACGTCACGCACTTGCGCGGCCGACAGAACCGTGCCTGCGCCCACCAGCGCCATCGGGTGCTGCTGTGCCAGCACGGCAATGCTGTCGAACGGCTGTGGTGAGTTCAAAGGGACTTCCAGCATGGCAAAACCTGATGTCGCCAAGGCCTGACCCATGGCTGGCGCTTCACTGGGCGCTAATCCCCGCAAGATCGCAATCAGCGGCAGACTTTGCAGGGCAATGGAGAATTTTTCGACAGGTGTCATGGGGTATGGCAGGTGGCAGGTGGCTGGTGTCGGAAACTTTTTGGGAGTAAGTTTTTTGGTGTTTCTCCAAAAATCTAAACGCTATTATATACATAGCGAACTATTGATGTTATTCGAGAGCTAGAGGCCTATTTTATTCATTTTTGGAAAATTTGGAGCTTTTTATCGCCATTTCTGAAATGTCATATCACCGGTGATATGAACTCTGTCAAAGAGTGCAATTGTCAGATTCAAGTGTCAGTCAATGTCAGTGCAAGCGCATACAGGCCGGCCCAGGTGGCTTTCGCTCCAAGTTGCCGCGTGCGGACGCCTTTTAGCGCCAGGGCCAGCGCGTACCGGGTGGTCAGCGCATCGGAGCCAACCAGCGTCACCTCGCTGCCCTCTGGCAGGCTCTGCGCCCGAAGCTCCTCGCCAATCACCAAGCCAGACAAATAGCTGGTCAGCGCCGAGACGCTCTTGCGCGAAAACAGTGACAGCGTTCTGACATTGAATGCCAAATGCAGCAGGCCTTCGTTGCCTTGGGCCAAGCGAACCCCCTGGGCAAAGGCGATTTCATCCAATGGCGAATCGGCTTGGAGCGATTTTGAAAGAATGGAATGCTGGCTTAGCAAGGCGTAAATTTCGCCAGTCATGCAGGTTCGAAAAGTCACGATGCGTCCCGCCTCAACCTGCGCCCATTTGCTGTGCGTGCCAGGCAAAACAAACAAGCCGTCGCTCCGGCCAAGCAGTTGCATGGCGCCCAATATCTGAACTTCCTCGCCGCGCATCACGTCGGGCGCGTGGGCATGTTCACAGCTCAAACCGGGCACGATGGCGATACGCCAATGGGCATGCCCCGGCAGATGCTGTTGCGCAAGCCAAGTGATTTGTTCGGCGATCTCGTCAAACCCTGCGGGGCAAGGGCAGTAGGGCGCTTCAACCCAACCCTGTTTGCTGCCCGCCATGCCGCAGACCATGGCGAGGCTTTGGTCCTCTGCCATCCAGCTGCCACACAGGGATTCGAAAATTGTTGGAAACTCTGACCTTGCCAAACTCAAAATGCCTCGGTCACTGGTGCGCTCTTCAATCACCCGGCCCGCAGCATCCAGCCGCGCGGCCCGTAGTGACGTAGTGCCCCAGTCGACTGCAACCAGGGTGGAGTTTTCATTCACGATTCAGCCCCAACTGACTTTTTGAAGCGAGCCTGCAATCGCAAACAATCAGTGGTTGTCGCGGGGCACGGCCGAGCCGCGCATGCCCACCAAAAAGTCCAGATCAGCCCCTTGGTCAGCTTGCAAAACGTGATCGACGTAAAGCTTCCAGTAGCCGGATGACATGGGCGGCGCAGGCACTTGCCAAGTGGCCAATCGGCGGACGAGCTCTGCGTCGCTAATGTGCAAATGCAGTTTTCGCTCAGGCACGTTCAGCTCAATGATGTCGCCGTTTTGCACCACGGCCAACGGCCCACCGGCGGCGGCTTCGGGCGCCGTGTGCAGCACCACGGTGCCATAGGCTGTGCCACTCATGCGGGCGTCGCTGATGCGCACCATGTCGGTAATGCCCTTGCGCAGCACCTTGGGCGGCAGCGGCATGTTGCCCACTTCGGCCATACCAGGGTAGCCTTTGGGGCCACAGTTTTTGAGCACCAAGATGCAGTGCTCATCAACGTCCAGGTTTTCGTCATCAATGCGGGCGTGAAAGTCTTCAATGTTTTCAAACACCACGGCTCGGCCCTTGTGGACCATCAATTCAGGCGTGGCGGCACTGGGTTTGATGACCGCACCCCTAGGTGCCAGGTTGCCGCGCAGCACGGCGATACCGGCTTTGTCTTTGAATGGCGCGGCAAAGGTTTTGATCACCCGCGGGTCGTAGTTTTGCGCATCGGCAATGTTGTCACCCATGGTTTTTCCACTGGCTGTGATGACATTCAAGTGCAACAGGTGCGCGATCTCTTTCATCACCACCGGCAAACCACCTGCATAGCAAAAGTCTTCCATCAAGTGTTCGCCAGACGGCTGCAGGTTGACCAGACAAGGCAACTCGCTGGCCAGCCGGTCAAAGTCTTCGATGGTGAGCTTCAAGCCGAGTCGGCCCGCGATGGCGATCAGATGGATCACCGCATTGGTTGACCCGCCTATTGCTGCCAGTGTCCGAATGGCGTTTTCAAAGGCTTCAATGGTGAGGATGTCGGATATTTTGAGATCCGTGCGCACCATGTCCACAATGCGTCTCCCAGCATTGCGGGCCAGCACATTGCGCCGTCCGTCCACTGCGGGGTAGGCGGCATTGCCTGGCAAGCCAATACCCAAGGCTTCCACCATGCTGGCCATGGTGCTGGCAGTGCCCATGGTCATGCAATGGCCATGGCTGCGGTGCATGCAGCTCTCGGCTTCAAAAAAGTCGGCCAGCTTCAAGGTGCCCGCGCGCACCTGCTCGCTCATGCTCCATACCCCCGTGCCACTGCCCAGCTCTTGGCCGCGCCATTTGCCATTGAGCATCGGGCCACCGCTGACGCCAATGGTCGGCAGGTTCACGCTGGACGCCCCCATCAGCAGCGATGGGGTGGTTTTGTCGCAGCCCATCAGCAGCACCACACCATCCACTGGATTGCCGCGAATCGACTCTTCAACGTCCATGCTAGCCAGGTTTCGGTAAAGCATCGCCGTGGGGCGCAGCAAGGTTTCGCCCAACGACATCACCGGAAATTCAAGAGGAAAACCGCCAGCCTCGTAAACCCCTATCTTGACTTGCTCCGCGAGTGTGCGAAAGTGCGAGTTGCAAGGCGTGAGTTCGCTGAACGTGTTGCAGATGCCAATCACCGGGCGGCCATCAAACTGATCGTGCGGAATGCCTTTTCCTTTGACCCAGCTGCGGTAAGCAAAGCCATCACGGTCTTGGCGCCCAAACCATTGTTGGCTGCGCAAATTCGTACCTGGCGGCTTGGTACCAGAATCGCTCGGATCAGATGAATCAGCTGCGCTGGACGGCTGGTTTTCAGGGGGTGGGTTTTTGGAATTGGCGCTCATCTTGGGTCAAGTTTTTGGGGTAATTGGGGGTTGAAGTCGACGGAAATTCGGGGTTTACCACTATGGTTGAATCATCGTATGGTAATACGATAGAGGCCCCAAAGCAATGCAGAAATGAGTGAGCTTAAATTGTCAACATCTGACGCCAAACCCGACATATTGGTTGTCGCCAAATTATGGCCCCCTTTGATGGAGGCCTTGCAATCTGCATTCACGGTGCATGACCGCATTCATGAATCCGACCCTGTGGCCTTTGCCAAAATCTCCCCCAAAATTCGGGCGATTTCGGGTGGCGGCGAATCCAAAGTGCCCGCCAGCCTGTTGGCTCAGTTGCCCGCGCTTGAAGTTATTTCGGTGTTCGGCGTGGGCTACGACGGTTACGACATGCCAGCCGCCCATGCGCGCGGTGTGCCGCTGACCAACACCCCCGACGTACTGACCGACGAAGTCGCCGACATGGGAGTTGGCCTCATGCTGTCGATTGCGCGGCGCATTCCCCAGGCTGACAAATACGTTCGCGCTGGTCTCTGGCCCAGTGGCCCCATGCCGTTGGCACGCAAAGTCAGCGGCGCGCGTTTGGGTATTGTCGGTTTAGGGCGTATCGGCTTGGCCATTGCCCGCCGTGCTGAGGGTTTTGGCATGCAAATCAGCTACACAACGCGCACTCCGAAGGCTGATGTTGCTTACCGCTACTTCCCAAGCGCGGCTGCTTTGGCGGCACAGGTTGACTTTTTGATGGTGATCACCCCGGGCGGTGTCGCAACGCGCGGTTTGATCAATGCCGAGGTGCTGAAAGCCTTGGGCTCCAAGGGTTACTTAATCAACGTCGCCCGTGGCTCCGTGGTGGATCAAACCGCATTGATTGAGGCGCTTGATGCCGGCGCGATTGCCGGTGCCGCGCTGGATGTTTTTGAAGATGAGCCCAATGTGCCAGCGGCTTTGCGCGAGCGCGACAACGTGGTGCTCACGCCGCACATCGCCAGTGCCACTTGGCAGACCCGCCGGGCCATGGCTGATTTGGCGTTTGACAACTTGCAAGCCCATTTCGCAGGCAAGCCTTTGTTGTCGCCGGTTCCTGGACTCGTGGGCTAGGTCGCGGATTTTGATTGGCAATTTCGAAGCAAACCATGATCAAAAACGTGCACGGCAACACGGTCGATTTTCTAGGCGAAGCAATTGTCGCGGGTCGCTACGCTGTGGGCTCTTCGATTCCGCCAGAGCCGGTGTTGTGTGAAGAGCTCGGTGTCAGCCGAACCGTGGTGCGTGAATCGGTCAAATCGCTGGTGGCAAAAGGCTTGATTCACACCGGCCCCAAAGTGGGCACGCGCGTTTTGAAGGCCGACAACTGGAACTGGTTTGATGCCGACGTGATTGCCTGGCAAGCCAAGGCCGGGTTGACACCCGAGTTCATTCGCGACCTGCAGGACTTGCGGCGCGTGGTCGAACCTGCCGCCGTCAAATTGGCGGCTGTCAGGGCAACGGCATCAGACATTGCGGGCATCGAAGAGGCCTACCTGGGGATGAAACTGGCCGTGACCGAAGGGGGCGATTACGTCACCCATGACTTGCGCTTTCACCAAGGCCTGCTACGGGCTTCGCACAACCGCATGCTAGTTCAAATGAGCAAGGCCCTGAGCGCCTTGTTGCGCACGAGTTTCGAGCTGTCCACCAGCAAAAAGGGAGGGCCGCGCAAGTCTTTGCCTTTGCACCGCGCTGTGTTGGATGCCGTCATTGCCCGCAACCCCGCCTTGGCTGATCGGGCAATCTGTGTCTTGATTGATGGCGCCCATGCAGACATTGAACAAATTTTGAGCTCGCGCAGGCGCTTGCCCCAGGTCAATGAGCCCGCCTTGCTTTTGAAGGCCGCTTGAGCCCGCCCTGAATCACTTGTTTCACCTGTTTTTCCGTCGCTGATTTTTCGTCGCTAACCAACCAAAAAGGAGATTCTCAAATGAAATTCAAATTGCTGGCCACTGCCGCCTGCGTGACCACGGCGCTACTGGCGCATGGCGCTGCGCAGGCGCAGGAAAAGTTAACCGTCTGGTGGGGCAAAGGCTTTTACAAAGCCGAAGACGACGCGCTGTTTGCCGCCATCAAAAAATTCGAAGCAAAAAATCCGAAAATCAAGATCGACCTATCGCTCTATGCGCCGCAAGAGATGATTCCAAAGTCTGTAGCCGCGATGGACGCTGGCAATCCACCTGACGTGGCCTATGGTGACGTGTACGATTTTCAGGTCACCGCCAAATGGGCTTACGACGGCAAGCTGGAAGACGTGAGCAGCATCATCGACCCGATGCGGGCCAAGTTCGAGCCAGCTGCTTTGGCCACGACATTCCTTTACAACAACGCCAAACAAACGCGTGCCTACTACGCCTATCCGATCAAGCAGCAGACCATGCATATCCAGTACTGGAAGGACATGCTGGCTGAAGCCGGGTTCAAAGAATCCGACATTCCCAAAGACTGGAAAGGCTATTGGGATTTCTGGTGCGACAAGGTGCAAACAGGTTATCGTCAAAAAACTGGCACACGCGTTTTTGGTATCGGCCAGCCCTTGGGCGTGGATTCCAGCGATTCGTTTTTCTCGTTCCTTACCTTTATGGACGCGCACAACGTCAAGCTGGTCAGCGACTCAGGCAAATTGCTGGTGGACGACCCGGCTGTGCGTCAAGGCCTGATAAATACGCTGACTGACTACACGACCGTCTACAGCAGAGGATGCACGCCACCGTCCAGCACCAACTGGAAGGACCCGGACAACAACGTGGCTTTCCACAACAAAACCACGGTGATGACGCATAACGCCACCATTTCCATTGCGGCCAAGTGGCTCGACGATATGAACAACCAAACCTTGACCCAGGCGCAGCGCGACACGGCCAAAGCCAACTACACTGAAAAAATTGCCACAGCAGGGTTTCCGAACAAACCCGATGGCAGCAAGATGGTGTACCGGGCCGCAGTCAAGACCGGTGTGATTTTCAAAGATGCGAAGAACAAGGAAGCAGCCAAGAAGTTTGTCGCATTCCTGTTGGATGACGCCAACCTGACGCCTTATGTTGAAGGCTCTCTAGGCCGCTGGTTCCCAGTGACCAAGGCAGCGCAGCAAAGTCCGTTCTGGAAGGGTGACCCGCACCGCTTGGCTGTTTACAACCAGTTCACTGCAGGCACTTCACCGTTCGAATTCACCAAAAACTACAAGTTCACGGTGCTGAACAACGAAAACGTCTGGGCCAAAGCCGCCAACCGCGTGTTGTCAGAAAAGGTGCCCGTCGACAAAGCAGTTGACGAGATGATTGCCCGCATCAAGGTGGTTGCAAATTGAGCTTTTGATGGGTGTGCGCTTCAAGGCTTTGGGGCGGCTGCGGCCAGCTTGCTGCAGCCGTCCTGCCCTGAGCGGCTTTGAAGCGCTTTTGATTTGAACTCTATGACACAAGCTGTTTCGACTTTGCCAATTTCTCAAGCCGGGCGCAAGCGCCCGTTGAGCCAGTACGAGCTGTGGGGCCGCATTTTTGTGGTGCCCTACTTGCTGGTGTTCGTCATTCTGGTGTTGTTCCCCGTCGGCTACGGCTTGTGGCTGGCACGCAACCCCGAAAGCTACGTCAAGCTGTTTGCTGACCCCATTTTCTTTCGCACAGTTGTCAATACTTTGATTTTTCTGATTGTGGCCATCAATCTGAAAATGGGGATTGCTCTTTTTCTGTCTGGTTTCTTTGTGCAAACCCGCTGGTGGATCAAAATTCTTGCGGTGCTCTTCATCTTGCCTTGGGCGGTGCCTTCCATTCCCACCATTTTGTCGGTGCGTTTCATGCTGAACCCTGAGTGGGGCGTGATCAACCAGACCATCTACAAGCTGACCGGGCTGGATGGCCCTAACTGGTTGAATGACCCAACGCTGGCGCTTTGTTTTTCGATGTTGATGCACATCTGGAAGTCACTGCCGTTTTGGACCCTGATTCTGGTGGCGGGCCGCATGGCGATCCCTGGCGAGCAGTATGAAGCGGCTGCGGTTGACGGTGCAACGACCTGGCAGAAGTTTCGCTTCATCACTTGGCCTTCGATGCGCACGCTGTACGTGACGTCGTTGATTCTGTCGATGATCTGGACCTTGGGTGACTTCAACAGCGTGTACCTGTTGACTGGCGGCGGCCCGGCTGACCTTACCCATGTGCTGGCGACTTTGGGCATTCGGTACTTGCGGCTTGACCAGCTTGATGTGGCCATGGCGTCCATCGTGGTGGCACTTCCTTTGGTTTTACCTTTGGTTTATTTCATGATGAAGCGCCTGAGCAAATGAGCAAGATCACACTCAAAAAAGTGACCACAGAAGCCAAGTTGCTGCTGGTTGGCATCCCGGTCTTCTTGTGGACGATTATCCCCGTCTATCACATGTTCCTCTTTGCCATTTCCGAGCGTGATACGGCCACGTCGGGCCGGCTGTGGCCGAAAAACCCAACGCTGCAAAACTTCGATCATGTCTTCAACCAGAAGCACTTTTACCTGAACCATTTTTGGCAGCAACTGGGTAACTCGCTGTCGATTGCGTTTGCGGTAGGTGCAATTACCCTGGTGGTTGCTACCATGGCGGCGTTTGCTATCAGCCGTTTAAAGGTGCGCGGCGGGCGCACAGTATTGAACCTGGCGTTGTTCACTTACTTCATTCCGGCGGCTTTTTTGGCTGTGCCGATGTACAAAACCATGGCGACCTATGGCTTGCTCAACAACCACTGGTCGCTGATTTTGTCGATGGTGACGATCGCATCGCCGTATTGCATCTGGGTACTGAAGCAAGCCTCTGACAAATTGCCCTATGAGCTGGATGAAGCCGCGCGAATGGACGGTGCTACGCCCTTGCAATTGTTTCGCCTCGTCTATTTGCCTTTGATGTTGCCGTCTCTGGTGGCCGTGGGCACCTATTCGTTGCTTCTGGCATGGAATGAGTATCTTTATGCGTTCTTGCTGCTGTCCAAGGAAACGGATTTGACACTGGCTGTCGCGCTGGGCAATTTTTTGGCAGCTGACGACTCTCCCTGGGAGCTGCTCATGGCCACGGGCTTTTTGTACGCGCTGCCTCCGGCTGCAATTTATTACGTCTTCAAACGGTACATGGTGTCGGGTTTGACCGCCGGCGCTGTCAAAAGTTAGTTTCTACAAAAGGCTTAGTCAGATGGCAACCGTTTCATTTAGAAATATAGAAAAAAGTTTTGGCAAGACCAAGATCATTCACGGCATCAGTTTTGATATTGCCGATGGCGAATTTGTGGTGCTGGTCGGTCCATCGGGCTGCGGAAAGTCCACGCTCCTGCGTATGCTGGCGGGTCTGGAGGAAATCACAGCGGGCGAGATTGCGGTCGACGACAAGGTGGTGAACGAGCTTGACTCCAAAGACCGCGACATCGCCATGGTGTTCCAAAGCTATGCGCTGTACCCTCACATGACAGTGCGCGACAACATGGCCTTCAGCCTGAAACTGCGAAACGCAGACCGTGCTATGACCGACAAGCGGGTGGGCGATGCAGCCCGTATATTGAACCTGGATGCGCTGCTGGACCGCTACCCGCGTGAGCTGTCTGGTGGTCAACGCCAGCGCGTGGCGATGGGTCGTGCCATTGTGCGTGACCCCAAGGTCTTTTTGTTTGACGAGCCTTTGTCAAACTTGGATGCGAAGCTGCGTGTCTCGATGCGCGCTGAAATCAAGGATTTGCACCAAAGGCTCAAGACAACAACCGTTTACGTCACCCACGATCAGATTGAAGCCATGACCCTGGCTGACCGCATTGTGGTGATGCACGACGGAATCATTGAGCAGATTGGCACACCGCTGGATCTTTTTGACCAACCCGGCAATCTGTTCGTGGCGCAGTTTATCGGCTCGCCGTCAATGAACGTGCTGCCTGGCGTCCTGCATAAGGCCGACGGACGCGTCTGGGTTGAGGCGCAAGGCCAGCAATGGCCATCACCCCAGCCCACGTCAGGCGCACACGGACAATCTGTCAGCTACGGTGTGCGTCCAGGCGATATCTCGCTGGTAGGGCCAGACCAGGGCTTGCCCGCCAAAGTCATCGTGGTGGAGCCTACCGGCGCTGAAACTGAACTGTTGCTGCAAGTCGGCACTGAAAAGATCATCGTCGTTGTGCATGGCAGAACGCAAGCCCAACCAGGCGATACGGTGGGCCTTAGCATCGCAGCGGCTAAAACGCATTTGTTTGACAGCCAAAATGGGATTCGATTGAAATGAAGGATGGCTTTCGCTTAGATGGCCGCGTTGCGCTGATCACGGGTTCGTCGGCGGGCATTGGCCTCGCGCTGGCGCGCGGCTTGGGCGAGGCGGGTGCCACCGTGGTTCTCAATGGTCGGGGTGAAGCCAAGCTGGCCGCTGTGGCTGCGCAACTCAAGGATGAAGGCTTGACTGTTCATTCGCGTGTGTTTGACGTGACGCAATCCAAAGCTGTCCAAGAGGCGATTGACGACATTGAAGCCACGGTGGGAGCGATTGACATCCTCGTCAACAACGCTGGCATGCAGCGTCGTGCACCGCTGCAGGATTTTCTGGAAGAAGATTGGCATCTGCTGATGCGCACCAACCTGGACAGCGTATTCATGGTGGGTCAAGCCGTTGCTCGCAAAATGATCACGCGAAAACGCGGCAAGATCATCAACATCTGTTCGGTTCAAAGTGAGCTGGGCCGCCCCAACATTGCGCCTTACACCGCCAGCAAAGGGGCCGTCAAAATGCTGACTAAAGGCATGGCCATTGACTGGGGCCCCCACGGCATCAACGTCAACGGCCTAGGGCCGGGTTACTTTGCCACAGAGCTCAACGCGGCTTTGGTTGCCGATGAGACGTTTAGCGCCTGGTTGATTGGCCGCACGCCCAGCCGGCGTTGGGGCAAGGTCGAAGATTTGGCGGGCGCTGCGGTATTTTTGGCAAGCGACGCGTCAAATTTTGTCAATGGGCACATTTTGTATGTCGATGGCGGTGTCACTGCCAGCCTTTAGTTTATTTTGGTTTCGATCTCTTTGGCAGTCGCACACGCCATCTCACACGCCATCTCACTCGCACTCGCTGGCACAGCATGACCATCACCTCCCTTCACACACCTCCAGACAGTTCGCTTGACCCTTCGCAGCGGCGTATTCGCTCACTGATGTGCCATGGCGCACTGGACTTGCGGCTTGAGCACCTGCAACCCGACGCAGCGGACTTTCCACCGATTTTGGGTGCTCGCCAATTGCGAATTCGCGTGGCTTTTGGCGGCATTTGTGGGTCTGACCTGCACTACTACCAGCACGGTGGGTTTGGCGTGGTGCGCATCAAGCAGCCCATGGCTTTGGGCCATGAAATTTCTGGTGTGGTGGACGAGGTCGGTTCGGAGGTTGTGGGTTTCAAACCAGGCCAGCGCATTGCAATTTCGCCCTCACGTCCTTGTGGGGTTTGCCGCTTTTGCCAGTTGGGGCAACAGCACCACTGTTTGGCGATGCGGTTTTATGGCAGTGCCATGCCGTTTCCCCATATTCAAGGCGGGTTTCGGGACCGTTTGGTGATTGAGCAACACCAGGCTCATGCGGTGGCTGATCATTTGAGTTTGTCAGAAGCCGCGCTGGCAGAACCTTTGTCAGTTGGCTTGCATGCCATCAACCGGGCAGGCGGTGTGTTTGGCAAACAGGTTTTGGTGACCGGCTGCGGCCCGATTGGATCGCTGCTGATTGGTGGTTTGCGTCGCGCTGGGGCCGCCCGCATTGTTGCAGTTGACGTCGCGCAAATGCCTTTGGACTGCGCCCGAAAAATGGGCGCTGATGAAGCCATTAACCTGACAACGCATCCCAATGGATTGACAAAGTACATGGCCGACAAGGGGCAGTTTCAAAGCGTGTTTGAGTGCTCAGGCAACGAGCGGGCGCTTAGAAGTGCGCTGGACGTGATTGCGCCGCAGGGCGTACTGGTTGCAGTGGGCTTGGGTGGCGATATGACGCTGCCCATGAACCAAATTGTCGCCAAAGAGATCGACCTTCGCGGGACTTTTCGCTTTCATCCAGAGTTTGCCACTGCCGTTCAGTTTTTGAATGAAGGCTTGATTGACGGCAAGCCTGTGATCACTCGTATTTTGCCTTTTGACTCTGCGGTGGAGGCATTCAAACTGGCGGGGGACAAGTCGCAGTCGTTGAAAGTATTGATTGCGTTTGACGATGCGATTGCGCAGTAGGTTGGTCCAATAACCCATTGGCGAAAATGCCAATTTGTGGTTTGACCGTCCATCAACAAACCACCTTTTTTACAGATAGAGCAGGCACAGCATGGCAACTTT
>JANNCN010000118.1:0-2694 GCA_031386665.1 Rhodoferax sp.
GTTTGCTGGTGCCGGTCACTGAAGTGACGCCGCTTAAAGAGGGCGAAGTGGCATCAGAGCAAACCGTGCGCTTTCGCACCGTGGGCGACATCACCTGCACCTGCCCGGTCGACAGCCCGGCCATGAATGCCGCTGATGTGGTGCTGGAGACTTTGGCCGCCGACGTGAGCGAACGCGGCGCGACAAGGATGGATGACAAAACGTCCGATGCGTCGATGGAAAAACGTAAAAAAGAAGGTTATTTTTAGTACCCCCCGGGCGGGCTTTGCCCGCTTCCCCCCAGGGGGCGGCGCCTACGGCCCGGCAAAGCCGGTTCCGTGGCCCCCGCTTGTTAAGACACCACCGCCAGTTAGATCGATATGAACACTGCAACCATTTTTCCTCAAACCACCAACGTCGCCACAGAGCAAGACACCCGCGCCGCCCTGCGCTTCGTTACCTGCGGCAGCGTAGACGACGGCAAAAGCACGCTGATCGGCCGGCTTTTGGTCGACAGCAAAGCCGTGCTGCAAGACCAGCTGGCAGGCGTGCAGCGCGGCGGGCAAACCGATTTAGCGCTGTTGACCGACGGGCTGCAGGCCGAGCGCGAGCAAGGCATCACGATTGATGTGGCTTACCGCTACTTCAACACCGCAGCCCGCAAATTCATCATTGCCGACGCGCCTGGCCATGAGCAATACACCCGCAACATGGTCACCGCTGCATCCAGCTCAGACGCGGCTGTGGTGCTGGTTGATGCAACCAAGCTCAACTGGCAAGCTGCCTTGCCCGAGCTGTTGCCCCAAACCCGCCGCCATTCCCTACTGGTGAATTTGCTGCGCGTGCCAGCCATTGTTTTTGCTGTCAACAAGCTGGACGCGGTGAGCGACCCTGCTATGGCGTTCGCCAATATCAGCGCGTCCCTCTCCCAATTTGCCAATGAGGCGGGTATTGCTTTCAACTCCATCGTGCCGATTTCAGCGCTCATTGGCTTCAATGTGGTGGACCAAAACCCCGGTTGGTGCAATTACAACGGGCGCAGCTTGCTACAAATACTGGAGCAACTCAGCAGCACGCCAGCCGACGTGCAGCAGCCGTTCGCGTTGCCCGTGCAGTGGGTAGAGAAGTTTTCTTCAAGTGCCGACACCTCGAAAGGCCGGCGCATTTTTTGGGGCCGCATCGCCAGTGGCATCGCGCAACCCGGCGTTGAAATCACCGTCATGCCCAGCGGCAAAACCGCCAAAATCGCGCAGGTGCTAAGCCACACGCGCCAGCCGAAAAACGTAGCCGCCAATCACAGCGCAGGCATTGTTCTCGACCGTGAACTGGACGTCTCCCGCGGCAACTGGCTTCTGCAGACCCCCACGCTCGTCGCTTCGAGTACTTCGCTGCCCCCCGAGGGGGCGCTCGCGCCTAGGGGCGGCCCGTCGTCGCTCGATGGCAACTTTTCAAGCCCACTTCCCGGCACCAAAGAAATCCTGGCCACCGTCGCCTGGATGGACGACGAGCCACTGGTTGCCGGCCGCCTTTACTGGGCGCTGCACGGCCACCGCTGGGTTAAAGCCAAGGTCAAGCGCATCGTCAGCCACATCAACATCAACACGCTTGAAAGCATGGATGCCACCCAGCTGGATGCCAATGCCATCGGCGTGGTGGAGTTGGCGCTGCTCGAGCCCATCGCCGCCGTGCCGTACAAGCAGTCGCGCAGCCTGGGCGCGCTGATTTTGGTCGACACGGCCAGCCACAAAACCTCAGGCGCGGCCCTGGTGTTGTAATCGTTTTAAAATCTGCTGTGTTGCAGCTCAATCACATGCCTCGTGGGCATCTCTAGAAATTCAGACTTTCGGGATGAAGTGCTAGGCGGACGGAGCACAGCACACCGGAATGCACTTGTGTGCATGAGGATTGCGAGAATTGCCCAACGACGTCCTCTTTTGCCCATAAGCGCCCGAAAATTGAATTTATAGAAGTGCCCCATGACCCATATCGTTACTGAATCGTGCATCCGCTGTAAGTACACCGACTGTGTGGACGTTTGCCCGGTAGATTGCTTTCGCGAAGGCCCGAACATGCTGGTGATTGACCCAGACGAGTGCATTGACTGCGCCGTTTGCATTCCCGAGTGCCCGGTCAATGCCATTTACGCTGAAGAAGACACGCCAGCTGACCAGATGAATTTCATCAAAATCAACACCGAACTCAGCCGCGCGGCAGGCTGGAAAAGCATTACCAAGCGCAAACAGCCCCCGGCTGATGCGGATGAGTGGAAAGACAAAACGGGCAAGCTTAGCGAATTAATCAGGTAACACCCCTGCCGGATGCTCACTGCGTGTAGCCCCACCTCCCCTGAAGGGGACAACGCTGGCAGCCTGGCAAAGCCAGTTCTGCGGCGTTCTTGATTTGTCATACACCATGCCCATCGAAACTGATGCTCTTGTAATTGGCGCTGGCCCCGTCGGCTTGTTTCAGGTCTTTCAACTCGGCCTGCTTGAAATCAAATGCCACGTCATCGACGCGCTGCCCTACCCCGGCGGCCAGTGCATTGAGCTGTACCCTGACAAATCCATTTACGACATACCCGGCACGCCGCACACAACCGGGCGTCAGCTAACGGCCAATTTGCTTAAACAAGCAGCACCGTTCAATGCTACTTTTCACCTTGGCCAAACGGTTACGGCAATTGAAAAGGCAGCCGACGGCGGCTTTGCGGTGACC
>JANNCN010000128.1:0-19508 GCA_031386665.1 Rhodoferax sp.
CGATTTTTAGGAGTGCCTTCATGACCCCAGGGATGAGCCGCCGCTTTGTTCTGCAATCTGTTGCACTGCCCATGTCAATGGTGTTGCCCTTCACTGGCTTCGCGCAAGATGCGGACTTTCCATCGCGACCCCTCAAATTAATCGTGCCCAATGCACCCGGCAGTTCGGTAGACACCATCGGCCGCATTGTGGGGGCTCAGTTAACGGCAGCGGCAGGGTTTAAAAATTTCGTGGACAACAAAGCCGGTGCAGCGGGTGCGTTGGGAGTTGATGCAGGCAAAACCGCCGCTCCCGATGGTTACACCCTGATCGTTGCGTCCAGCAGCGCCATGACGGTAGCCCCCTTGCTGCAAAAGGCAATCAGCTACGACGCGCTGAAAGACTTTGACTTTGTCACGCTGGTTGCATTGTTGCCCAGCGTGCTGGTTTGCAACACAGCGCTCAAAGTTGAGTCCCTGGCGGACTTGGTGGCGTATGCGAAGGCAAACCCTGGGCGCGTCAACATGGCGTCTGCCGGGCCGGGCTCAGCCAGCCACCTGGCAGGCGTCGCACTGACCGCAGCCGCAGGCTTTGAGTCTTTGCATGTGCCCTACAAAAGTGGCAGCCAATCGGTTGCTTCCGTCATGTCGGGTGAAACCCATTGGACACTCACACCTGCACCCGCCGCCATGGCCTTGGTCAAAGGGGGTCGCCTACGGGTACTGGGGCACAGCCTGGGCAAAGGCACGCGCCCACTCGGGCCGGTAATGGCCCTGGCAGACAGCGTGGCGGGGTTTGAATATAGCAGCTGGATTGGCCTGATGGCTCCCAAGGGCGTGCCACCCGCTGTGGCTGAAAAATTGCGCAAAGCCTGGCAATTGGCCATGCAGCAGGCCAGCCTGCGCGAAGCATTTGAAGCCAACGGCGCAGTGCCCACGGCCAGCACTGCCGACGAATACCGCGCCATGGCCGCTCGCGACATAGAACAAAATCGCAAAATCATCGCCCTGGCTGGCCTCAAAGCAGAATGACGAATACTCTGCCTGTGTCAGACGTATCGGCTCCAAAGTCAGACTCTCTGCCTCCTGTATCGTCATTGCGAAGTGTTGAAATCGGCCTGCCCGATGTGGCCTCGGCTGAGACGTTTTACGTCAACACCTGGCAGCTCAGCGTGGTCGCCCGCCAGGGCCAAAGCGTTTACTTGCGCGGCACCGGGGCCGACCACCATTTGCTGTCTTTGCACCCCAGTGAAAGGCCCGAAATTCGCGCAGTGACGTTTCGGGCGGTCTCATCGCAGTCGCTCGACCTGATTGCAACGCAGGCGATTCAACATGGCGGCTCAGTGGTGGCTGATCGTGCGCCGATGACCGAGCCAGGAGGTGGCGAAAGCATCACAGTGCGCGACCCGCAAGGCAGATTCTTGCGTTTTGTCTGGGGCGATGCGCGCCACGCTGACTCCGCAGACCAGCCAGACAAACCGATCCGCTTGGCCCATGCCGTTTTGAACAGCCACAACGTCGCAGCTGGACTGCCTTTTTATGAAAATGCGTTGGGCTTCAAGCTGTCCGACCGCACCCGCATCATGGCCTTCATTCGCATTCCCACCCAGCCCAGAGGCGATCACCACAGCGTGGCCTTGGCCGATGCCGACAACGACTGCCTCAATCACATTGCCTTTGTCATGCCCAACCTCGAATCGGTCATGCGAGGCGGTGGGCGCATGAAGGATGCGGGCTACGCCATTGAATGGGGGCCTGGCCGCCATGGCCCGGGTGACAACGCTTTCAATTACTTCGTCGGCCCAGCTGGTTTTGTCATTGAGTACACCGCCGATGTTGAGCAGGTAGACGACCACTACGTTGCAGGTAGCCCGGACGACTGGAAATGGCCGCCCGGCCGGGTTGACCAATGGGGCATCTCTGCGCCCCCATCGCCGCGCCTGAAAGAGGCACAGCGGCAAATCTCATTTACAGCGGAATTCTGGTCTTGATCGCTGGCTGGCCTGCAATTCACGCTCATTCATTCACTCAAACAAACCACATCAACCTCTGGAGTTTTCATGAAATTGGTAAGTTACCGCCAAGGCGCCACAACACGACTTGGTGTGATTTCGGGCGATACAGTCATCGACCTGAACCTGGCCCAACCGCACGTTCCAGCCGATCTGGGCGCAGCCCTGTGGCAGGGCATTGATTTGCATGCCGCAGCCAAAGCCGCACTGGCGTCCAATGCCGCCCGCATTCCACTGGCAAGACTCATATATGCCGCACCCGTGACACGCCCGGGAAAAATCATCTGTCTGGGGCTCAACTATTTTGACCATGCCAAAGAAGGCGGGCGCGAAAAGCCCGACTACCCGTGGTTCTTTTTTCGCGGCGCGACATCCTTGATTGCGCATGGTGAAGCGGGCATACGCCCGCGCGTGTCAGAGCGCTTTGACTACGAGGCCGAACTCGCGGTGGTCATTGGCAAAAAGGCACGCCACTTGACCGAAGCCAATGCCTTGAGCTGCGTGTTTGGCTACAGCTGTTTTAACGACATGTCGGTGCGCGACTACCAAAAGAAAACACCGCAATGGACGATTGGCAAGAACTTTGACGGCACCGGCGGATTTGGCCCGGTGTTGGTAACGGCTAACGACTTACCGCCAGGGGCCGTCGGTCTGAACATTCAAAGCCGCTTGAACGGCCAAGTCATGCAAAGTGCCAACACCACCGACATGATTTGGGGTGTGGCCGAGACCATCGCTTTGCTCACTGAATGCCTGACCCTGGAGCCGGGCGACGTGATCATCATGGGCACCCCGGCAGGCGTTGGGCAAGCGCGCACACCACCCGTTTGGATGAAGCATGGCGACACCATCGAGATTGAGATTGAGCAAGTGGGCTTATTGACGAATCCAATCCAGGATGAAGCGCCGTCATCCAGCGCGCAGTGAGCATGCCAAGCACCGTGTCTGCCGCCCCCATCTATGACGTGGCCATCGTGGGATTTGGCCCTGCAGGCGCAGTCGCTGCAGGCTTGCTGGGCGGGCAAGGCCTATCGGTTTTTGTATGCGACAAGTCACAGGACGTGTACGAGCTGCCCCGAGCCTTTGCCCTGGACCACGAAATCATGCGGGTTTTTCAGCAGCTGGGCATTCAAGATGAGGTTCTCGCTTTCACCGAACCCTTTACACCCTCAGAATTTTTTGGCGTTGACGGCCAGTTGATCAAACGCTTCACGACTGTTGAGCCGCCTTACCCCCTGGGTTACCTGCCGTCTTTGGTGTTCACCCAGCCGCCGGTCGAGCGGGTTTTGCGCGCCCACGTGCAAGGCCTGGCCAATGTGCAAGTCGCCTTGGGTTGCGAGTTCACAGGGCTGGTGCAAGACAAAGACTGCGTGACCTTGACGGTGACCCGCAGCGTCAATGGCAACGTCAACGTCAACGTCAATGACGATGACGATGGTTTGGATGAAGACATAACGCCGACCAAAGTGCGTGCGCGCTATGTGATTGCCTGCGACGGGGCGACCAGCCCGGTTCGCAATGCAGTGGGCATCGATCTGCAAGACTTGGGGTTTGACCAAGCCTGGCTGGTGGTGGACGTGCTGATGAATGACCGGGGATTGACCAAGTTGCCTCAAACCAGCGTCCAGTTTTGCGAGCCGTCGCGGCCTTGCACCTTTTTGATTGGACCCAAAAACCATCGCCGATGGGAGATTTCAATCAACCCGGGCGAAGACCCCAAAGCGCTGGCAACACCCGAAGGCACCTGGAAACTGCTGTCACGCTGGATCACGCCTGAAGATGGCACATTGTGGCGGAAAGCCAGCTACCGCTTTCATGCGCTGGTGGCCAACCCATGGCGCGAAGGCCGCGTTTTTGTGGCGGGCGATGCAGCCCATCAGCAACCGCCATTTTTGGGGCAAGGCATGTGCCAAGGCATTCGCGACGTTGCCAATTTGAGCTGGAAGCTCGGCGCCGTGCTGCGCGGCGAAGCGACACAAGACTTGCTTGAAAGCTACGGAACTGAACGCAAAGCCCATGTGACCGAACTGACCCAGCGCATCAAAGCGATTGGTCAACTGATTGGTGAACGCGATACCACTCTGGCGAGGATCCGCGACGCGCAGTTGCTGGCACAGTGCCACGGACTGGTGAAATCGGTGCCCAGGCAAGACGTGCAACCCGCCTTGCAGCAAGGCATTTTGTCGCCCCAGCCTCACCCTGCAAGAGGAACGCTTTTTCCGCAGCCCTGGGTTGTCCAAGGCAGTGCCCGGACTAGGCTGGACGCTGTGACGGGGACTGGTTGGCGGCTGATGGTTCGAGGAGTCGAAGGGCACCCGGCATTCTTGCAACGATCGGATGGATCGGCTGATCTCCTTCAACCCTTGCATCTGAGTCACATCACTTTGAGCAACACCCCACAACTTGGGGCGCTGCAAGAGACTGACGGCGTGGTGGCGCAATGGTTTCAAAGACACCAATGTGTCGCCGCCTTGGTTCGCCCCGATCATTATGTTTTCGGTGTTGCCGCAAGCACTACCGACATTGACGATCTGGTGCGCTCAGCCGCAAGACAAGTCACGCAGGCTGAACACGCAGTCAAAGTCAATCCTTAAGAACCCGTCACACTGATTGGAGACCCTGTATGAAAAGAAGAAATCTCGCGGCGCTTGGGCTGGTGCCCTGGATCACAACCACCCCAACCTGGGTACAAGCCCAAGCCCAAAGCTGGCCAGACAAGCCGATCAAATTCATCCTGTCGCAGCCCGCAGGCTCAGGGCCAGACAATGTGGCCCGCATTTTGGGCGAACGGCTGGCGCGCACCTTGGGACAAGCTGTTGTGATCGACAACAAACCAGGTGGGCAAAACGTGATTGGGGCACAAGCGGCGGCTCGCTCCGTGGCAGACGGCTACACCTTTTATTTTGCAACTACTGCGGCTTTGGTTACCAACAGCTATCTGTTCAAAACCATGCCGTATGACCCGCAAAAGGACTTTGTTCCCGTGGCCTTTGTCGCCAAAAGTCCGTTTGCCGTGTTGGTCAAAGCCGATTCTCCCATCGCATCCATGCAGGACCTGGTTGCCCGTTCAAAAGCCAAACCCGGCACCTTGTCGGTTGCGAATGAAGGGCCGCGCACGTTTGGCGGCCTGATCGCCCGGGTAATCAATGCCAGAACGCAGGCACAGGTGAATTTGGTAGCCTATGCCAATGTGGGCATGGCCGTGCAGGACGTGATTGGTGGTCATGCCGATGCCGTGGTGGCCGATTTGGCATCCACCGCGCAACTGGTTCGCCAAAGCCGTTTGCGGCTGTTGGCAGTCTCATCAGCCAAGCGCGTTGCAGGCTGGGAGCAAGTGCCCGCACTGGCCGAACTGCTACCGGGGTTTGAGATGGTGGGTTGGTTTGGCTTGGTAGCGCCTGCAGGCACTCCGCCAGCCATCATTGCGCGCGTGAATGACGAGTTGAACAAGCTGCTGGTGGACCGCGAAATTGCTGATCGCATTCTTACCATTGGCCCGATGGTTGAAGGCAGTGGTGCCCCCGAGCAATTCGCCAACTTTCTGCGCGAGGAACACCAAAGTTGGGCCGTGGTGGCCAAAGAGATCGGGCTGCTGCCGGAATGATCAGCCCTGGCAATATCTAGAAAGATCTAGAAAGTCCTAGAAATTCTTAGAAGTTAGCGAGCCAAGCGATACGGCTCTTCAAAATCCAGAAAATCGCGTTCAGCCAATGCGCCATCAATCCAGGCTTTTACGCCCGGCAAGTTTTGAACCCGCTGAAGGTAAGCTGTGATGTGTGTGGGCACGGGCAAGGCGTAGCCGCTCAGGCGCATGCAAACGGGCGCAAAGTAGGCGTCGGCAATGGTGAACTCGCCAAACAGCATGGGGCCACCGTGCTGCTCAAGCAATGCACTCCACATGGCCACAATGCGGGCGACATCCGCACGCACAGCGGGTTTGTCACGCCAGACCAGCTTGCCAATGTCTGGCAGCGACGCTTCAATGTTCATGGGGCAATTGCTGCGCAGACCGGTGAAGCCAGAGTGCATTTCAGCGCAGATGCTGCGGGCGCGGGCTCGAGCATTGACGGTGATCGGCCAAAGATTTTTTTGGGGATAGAGGTCAGCCGCGTATTCTGCAATGGCCAGAGTGTCCCAAACGGCCAAGCCGTCGGCCACCAAAACAGGTACTTTGCCGACAGGGTTAATCGGCCCCATGACTTTTTTGAATTCCGAACCGTCTTCGAACGAGTCAAACCGGACCATCACCTCGTCAAACGCAATGTCGGCCTGTTTGAGCAGCACCCAAGGGCGCATCGACCAGGAGGAATAATTCTTGTTACCGACGTAAAGCTTCAGCATGGCTTACTCCAAAGTGTGGGCAGACGAGGTGTCATTCCCCAAGAGGCCAGATACTACCGCGACGAATGCGCGGTATTGTTGCCAAATCAATGCGATATTGATGCCCAGGCAATCGGAAGCCCAGAAATTAGCGGCTTAAAAATCGATGTCCACTAAGACCGACCCGCCTGTCGGCGTTGCGCTTGCAAGGTGGCAAACCTGCCACGGCCACCCAAGTACTCAGGCGCAATGGCGGCCAAAGATGCAGGTGTGATGCTCAATGCCGCCAAACCCGGCAATTGCCCGCTGCTGACGTTGTCAACTGCCATGGAATCCAGGTTGTCACGGCTCATGAGCGGCGCGCCGGGTGCCAGCGACATGAGCGCCGCCTGCAAACGGCCCAAAGCAATGGGCAAACCAAAAACGGGGCGACCCAAGCCCTGGTTGATGCCACTTTGCCGCCCGGCGATTTGCACCAGCTCTTTCAACGTGAATACATCGGGGCCACACAGCTCATAAACCTGGCCGACCGTCGCATCGTCTTGCAAACAATTGACGATGGCCTGGGCCACGTCTTGCACCCAAACCGGCTGAAACCGGGTGCCTGCCCCCGCCAGCGGAACCACCGGGAAAACCCGCTGCAGCTTGGCAAACAGGTTCAAAAACCTGTCTTCGGCACCAAAAATAACGCTGGGGCGCAACACCGTCAAATCAAGCCCCGCCGCTTGCAGCGCCTGTTCGCCCAAAGCCTTGCTGCGCTGGTACATGGAAGGCGCGGCTGTACCCGCACCCAGGGCGCTCACATGCACAAGGCGCTTCACGCCCGATGATTGAGCGGCGCGCGCCAGCGTTTGCGCCAGCGTCACGTGCGCCCGTGTGAAGGCGGCTTGGTCGCCATGCAATATGGCCACCAGGTTAACCACGGCATCGTGCCCTTGCATCAAAGCTGTCAAGCTGGCTTCATTGTGAGTATCAGCCGGCAACACTTGAAGACCTGGCAACATTTGCAGATGTTTGGCGTTGTCAACGCGCCGCGTCGGCAGCGTGATTTTGCAGGACAGGCGGGCCAGTTTTTCGCAAACATGGCTGCCGACAAAACCGGTTCCGCCCAAAACGAGAATTTTTTTCATGAAAGCACTGAATCAAAACAGAAACAAAATTTGCCCTTGCGGGCGCGTGATTGGCCTGCCAAAGGCACACGCCTGGCGCATCGACAAGCTCAAGGCAATTCGCGGTTGACCTCGGGCAATTGAGCCTCACGCGGGCCCACTGCGCCCAGGCGAGCCTTCAAGGACTGCGGCTGGCCTGTGATAAGGGCGGCGTAATTGGTGGTATTGGCCAGCACCTTTTTGACGTAGTCACGGGTTTCGGCAAACGGAATGTTTTCGGCCCAAATGGCGGTTTCAAGCACTGGGTCACCAGCTTGCCCGCGCCAGCTTCTAGGGCGGCTGGGGCCAGCGTTGTAGGCGGCGGCGGCCAAGGGCATCGAACCGGCAAAATCGTCCAGCACCAGCTTCAGGTAACCCGTGCCAATGGCAATGTTGGTGTCTCGGTCGTTGATTTGATGCGCTTGAAACCCGGTGATGCCGATTTTTTTGGCGGTCCATTTGGCCGTGGCAGGCATGACCTGCATCAAACCTGAGGCACCCACGCCAGAGCGGGCGTCCATGATGAAACGGCTTTCTTGCCGAATAAGGCCATACACGTAGGCCGGGTCGAGGTTGATTTGTTTGGAGCGCGACATCACGGCGTCTTTGAACGGCATGGGAAAGCGCTGCTCCAGGTCGATCAGGGTTTTGGTGCGTTCGCTGGTGTTGATGCAGCGGTCCCAAACTTCGCGCTGGCACGCCAGGTCGGCGGCGGCCAGCAGGTCGCGGTCTGACAGGCCGCCCTTGTTGTGCAGGTTGGTGGCGTAGTTCCACTCCCGCACGCCTTCGGAACGCAGGCCAATTTGAATGGCGTACAAACCACGTTGCAAACCCGCATTTTTGACCGCAGCGTCCTTTTCTTCAGGCAGCAACAGCGCGGGTCGCACAGGCACGGTGATAGGCTGACCCAGCTCTTCCAGCGCCATTTGTTCATAAAACCCGCGACCACTGGCCAAGCCCTGCAGGGCTTTGGTGGCTTCTTGCTGGTCGGCCTCGGTTTTAGCCAGTTTGGTTTGGGCGCGAGCTTGCCAATACACCCAGGTTGGATCTTGGCGCAGGTCGTCGCTCATGGCTTTGGTGGCAAACAGCACGTCTTTCCAGTTGCCTTTGCGCAAGGCCGCGCGGGCGCGCCAGGCCAAATGGTCGTCATACTGCTCGCGGCCTTTGGCTTTGGCAAAGTAGGCAGGAGCTTCATTGGACAGGCGCTGTGCGGCACTTTTGCCAATGGCGTTCCAAGCCCATGACAGTTGCTCGGGCGTTAGGTGCGGGCTCCAAAAGTTGTCCAGCATGCCGGCGGCGGCATCGGCATCGCTGCTGGCCATGCGAATCAGGGCCAACACCACCAGCTCTTTGCTGACCCGGTTGTGCGAGTTGGCGTGCTTGCTCAGGTACTTGGCGGGGTTGGCCTGAAGTTCGGCCAGGCCGGGTGCAGCATCAGGCGCGACGATTTCAACCGCCACGCGGGCGGCGGTGGCGCGGTTGGCTTCAACGCTTAAGCGGGCTTTGCGCCAAATGTCTGCGCTGCTCAGTTTTTTGGCCCCATACAGGCGGCTGGCTGCCAGCAAACAACCATCGTCAGCGTCACGCTGCGCGTACCAAAGGCGTTTGACTTCATTGGCGGTGGTGGTGCCGTCGGCGTCTGGGGGCGCACTGTCGGACGCCAGCGCGTAGCAACGCACTTCGCGGTCATCGTTCATGCGGTAACGCGGCAGTTCCTGGGCAAAACCGGCCCAGTCGCGGCGCTGGCCCATCAACAGCAGCCAGTCGTTGCGCAGGCGGTCCTCTTGGTAGCTGCCCGCAAACCGGCTGAAAAAGTCATGGATTTCTTGCGGATTGGCAGAATCAAGGCGGCTGCGAAGCTCCCAGTAAGCGCCCCAAGGCTCTAGTGGGTGGCCCGCCACTTGGGGCAGCAAAGCGACCAGGCGCTTGCGGTCGGCTTTTTTGAAGGCCTGGCCCATCTCGGCAATGGCGTCGTCGCCTTTGGCCGACCCGCCGTTCAGTGATGACGCTTGGCTACCCGTTTGGGCGCTGGCGGTCAGGGGCAGCAAGGGCATGCAAAGCCCCAAGGCCAAGGGAATCAATGTCAAAATGGCGCGTAACTGCATAGGGGGATTATGGACAATTCAAAGGATGAAAAGGCGCTTGCCAAAAAGACCTTGCGCAAGGCCTTGATTGAACAACGTCTGAACCTGCCAGATCGACTACAGCGGGCCGATTTATTGCAGCGTGTGATGCGAATTTGGCTGGTAGGCCGCCCCGATGTGGTGATTGGCGCGTATTGGCCCATCAAAGGCGAGTTTGACCCCCTGCCCGCCTTGCACCGCTGGAAGGAAGACGGCGAACTGCTGGACCAGCCCCAACCCCGGCGCATTGGCCTGCCGGTGATGGACAAAGTGCATAAAACGCTGACGTTTTGGTCTTGGTACCCAGGCTGCCCCATGGAAGACGACGCCTTTGGCATTTCCAAACCCAAAGACACCGAGATCATCGTGCCCACCCTGTTGTTTGTGCCCTGCGTAGGCTACAGCACGGGCGGCTTCAGGCTGGGCTATGGCGGCGGGTTTTACGACCGCACTTTGGCCACCTTGTCGCCCAAGCCCTACACCGTGGGCCTAGGCTACACCCAAGGCTATGTGGACGACTTTGAGCCCGAACCGCACGACGTGCCACTGAATGCGATTTTGAATGACAACGGAGTGGTTTGGCCAATTTGAGGGGCTTTGCAGCGGCCTTGGTCGCTGTGGCCGCGTTCGCCACCCCAATCTCAATGCCTGACGCGGCGGCGCGCGCCACAGGAGCCGCCCGCACACGACCAATCGACCTGATCGTCATCCATTCAACTGGCGGCCCAACTTGCGACGCCAAAACCAACAAACCGGTTTGGATTGGCGCGGGCACCCTGGCCGACAACCTGCGAACGATTGAAGCCCATCCGGTTTTGGGCATTCACTACATGATTGACCGCGACGGCAGCCTGCGCACCAGCGTGCCAGAGGCGCAAGTCGCGCACCACGCGATGGGCTACAGCGACCGGTCAGTAGCCATTGAACTGATCAACGACGGCGACGGGGTTGATCCGTTCCCGCAAGCGCAATTAACGGCTTTGGTGGCCTTGCTGCGCGACATCACAAGGCGGCACAACATCAAACCCGCAGGCGTGGTGCGCCATTCTGACCTGGACCGCGCCAGGCTAGCCTGCGACAAAACCCAAAAACGCAAAGTTGACCCGGGCGCGGCGTTAGAGTTTGAAGCGGTGCTGAGTCGGGTTTTTGCAAACGCTGAATAGGGTCGTCAAATTTGCATTTTAGGCGAAGGAACAGTCACCGCGCTCGAGTTTGATTAAAAAATGCCTATTTTTACCACAATTGTGGTAAATTTAGCGTGAAAACCCGATTTTTACCAAAATGCGAACGAAATGTGCCTCTAGCTCTCAAATAATATCAATAGTTTGCTATATTAATAATAGCAACTTGGAAGCCTATCGCCAAGCGTTCAATCTTGACTGCGATCCACCGCAAATGCCGTCCATTGCGCCGACAAGCGGGCCAATTCAAGATCGGTCAGCGCCACCAGCGGTGCTCGAACCCGCCGCCAGCCGGGGTCGTTGTTGACCAAAGCCATGATGCCTTTGAACGCAGCCGTCATGCCATAGCCGCCCAAAATGTCGATGAAAGCCTTCACCCGCGCCAAGTCGCGCGCAGCTTGGGGGCCGTCAAATTGCGCCACCAGCCGCTGTAACAACCGTGGCAACACATTGCCAACGCCGCTGACCGCGCCCACGCTGCCGCGCGCCGCCATGACTTGCAAATCGGGCTCATTGCCCACCCACACTTGCAAGGGCGGCATGAAAGCCGCGGCAAATTCCAAGGACGCGGCGCGTTGGCAGCCGCTGTCTTTGATGCCAATGATGGTTTGCGGGTAACGCTTGACCAAAGCGTTCACCACGCCATGACTAAGCGCCACGCCCGAAATTTGCGGTATGTGGTACAGCACCACGCGCAGGCGCGGGTCGGCCACTTGGTCGATGATTTGCGAATAAGCATCCACCACGCCCTGGTCGGGAACGCCCTTTAAAAAAAACGGTGGCAACAGCAAAACTCCAAAGGCCCCTGCCTGCACGGCGTGGCAGGTAAGCGCCACCGCATCGGGAATAGCCGCGCAACTGGTCGACACCAAAATGCGCCCAGGCGGCACGCCACCTGCAATCAGCCCATCCACCGCCGCCATGCGCTCTGCCACGCTGAACGACGGCCCCTCGCCCGTCGTGCCAAACGGCGTCACGCCCGCACAACCCGCATCTAGCAGGCTGAGCGAATGGCGCACGAAGGCGGGGATGTCGATGTTGAGCTGGTCGTCCAGTGGTGTCAGCAGGGCGGGCCAGAGGCCTTGGTAGGGAACAATTGCAGTAGGTGTTGTCAATATCAGCTTTCGTTTTTCGAGGTGGCGCCTCAAGAGGCTTTGTAGCCTACCCACCCTGATTTTGCACCACGCCTGAGCGCGCTTACAGCCGCGCCAACACCGCGCGCACCTCATCCACACTCAAAATCTCAGACATCACCACCGGTGCGTTGCCCGGTTTGTAGACCACGTAAACGGGCACGCCGTTGCGGCCTAATTGCTGCAAGGCGGCGGTGATGGCGGGGTCGCGGCGGGTCCAGTCGGCGCGCAGGGTGACGACTTTTTTGGCTGCCAAATCGGCCAACACGTCGGGGTTGATGAGGGTGGTTTTTTTGTTGTACTGGCAGGTCACGCACCAGGCAGCGGTGAAATCGACAAAAACCGGCTGCCCAGTTGACAAAATTTGCTCAACCCGGCCCGGCTCCCACGCTTGCCAGCGCTCACCGGCAGCGGGGCCTTGGGCCACCTCAAGCGGTTTGACCACATTGGGGCCGATGCTGACCGCCATCAACGCGAAGGCGGCCACGGACAATGTGGCGACGATGCTGCGGCTGCGGCCCTGCAAGGTGAAGGCCCAAATGACCATGCTCAAACCGACCAACAGCGCCAACAGCGCGCCAGCACCGTCGATGCCGCTTTGCTGGCCCAGCACCCAAACCAGCCACACCACGGTGGCGAACATGGGGAAGGCCATGGCGCGGCGAAACGTGTCCATCCAGGCGCCAGGGCGCGGCAAGGCGCGGGCCAGGGCGGGCACCAGGCTGGCCACCAAATACGGCAAGGCCATGCCCATGCCGATGGCGCCAAACACCAAAAGCGCTTCAAAAACGGGCAAGCCAACGGCTAAACCCAAGGATGCGCCCATGAACGGCGCGGTGCAAGGCGAGGCAATTGCCACCGCCAAAACCCCTGAGAAAAAGGCGTTGATCGTCGGGTTTTTGATTTGCTTGGACGCGACGGCGGACGGCACAAAGTTGCCAAATTCAAACAACCCGGCCAAGTTCAAGCCCAAAACGGTGAACAAAACCGCCAGCGCCGCCACCACGGCGGGCGACTGCAATTGAAAGCCCCAACCCAGTTGCTCGCCCGCAGCGCGCAGGCTCAACATCAGCGCGCCCAAGGCCAAAAACGAGGCGATAACGCCTGCGGTATAGGCAAAACCGCTGATTTGGTGGGCCCGGCGGTCATCTGCCGCTTGCGCAAAACTCATGACTTTGATAGCCAACACGGGGAAGACGCAAGGCATCAAATTCAAAATCAAGCCACCCAAAAGCGCTCCCAAAATGGCGGCCAACAAGGTGATGGGCGCAGCGTTAGACGCCTGAATGGGCGCGCCGGTGGCCGCATTGGCCTTGAGTGCCGCCTCCAGCGCGGGCGGCACCTGCACGGCGGCGGCCAAGGCAGGCCAGGTACTGGCCACCTTCAATTCAGTGCGGTAACTTTGGCGCTGGCCGTCCGCCACCGCCACCATCACAAAAGGCATGACGGCAGGACTATTGCTGCGCTGGGCTGACAGAGGAACACTGGCGCTCCATACAGCGCCGTTCCAACTTTGCGTCCAGGCGGCGGCGGTTTCTATGACTTCGTTGGATTCGGGGTAAAGCTCCAGAGTTTTGCCACGCCATTCGACAGGCAGGCCCTGCACTATGACTTTGATGGCATTGCCGTCAATCGTCACGCTGCTGGGTGGTGATCGCGCGTCTGCGGGCAACACAGGGCGAGGGAGCGCTGCAAAAGTAGAGGTGAAAACGGCTGCATTCAGCGCAGTGGAGCCTTTGACCGGCAATTTCAACGCGAATTCGCCTTCTTCAGGAATGCATTCCTTGCGGCACACCAACCAGGTGGCTTTGAGCTTGATGTCAATATCGCCCGCCAGCAGCGAAGGTTTGAAGTTGGGGGCAATGGTCAGCGGCACAGGCAGCAAGACCGTGCCCTCGTAGCCGTAATTGGCCAAACTGCCGATCAGTATTTTTTGCGGCGCGGGCCAGGCGATTTCACCGGCTGTTACGCCTTCAGGCAGCGTCCATTCCAGCCGGGTGGGTAGACCTGAATCGCCGGAGTTCTTCCAATAGGTGTGCCACTCAGGCTTATGAATGAGTTGCAAACCCAGCCAGACAGTTTTGCCCGCATCGCCCCCCTCAGGCGCATGCGCCATCAGCTCGGCTTGCACTTGCGGCGTTTTGACGACTGTTTTGGCGCTTGCAGGACTTAAGCCTTGCCCCATGACAGTTGACGACACGGCGCCAAGCAGCGCCAAAATGGAGGGCAGCCAAAAACCTGGGCGGCTAAAGAATTGCGTCATAGAACGAAACCAACGCGAAAACGGCACAAAGAACTGGTGAAGCACCGCAAGATGGGAGTCACAGCAAGGTGGATATAGCGAAGCAGCGACGCTTCACACTGCACGACCCCACTGTGTGCCAGCCGATTCAAAGGCTGTCAGAGCTGAGCCAAGTCGAAAAGTTCCGGCGTGCGGCTCACTAGCCCTGCGGATTATCGTTGGCCACAAACTCCAACTTGACGCTGCCAAACACGGCTTGCGCCAACTTCACCATGGTTTGCACCGACAGATTGACACCGCCGCTGAACAGCCGGGACACATAGGTGGGGGTGGTGCCCAGGCGCTGGGCCAGGTCGGCATTGCTCATGTTCAGGTCGTGCATGCGCAAGTTGGCTTGCAGCAAAAACGCCACGGCCAGGTGCTCGGCCTGGCCTTCTGGCAAAGCAGACAGCCGCTCAGCCAGCGCGTTGATGGATTTGGTGCTCATAAAAGGGGCTTTCTTCGACAGGGGGGACTGAAAATGAACCGCAGGGTTAATTTTAGCCCAATTTTAGAATAAATGAACCCCCAGGTTATTTTTTTGAATTTTGCCGCAGTTTTAGCTAAATTATGAAGCAAATAGGCCTCTAGCTCCCGAAATAATTACATAGTTTGCTATTTATATCATAGCATTTAGCAGCTTCCATTGTTTAGCAAAACCCCTGCATGCCAATTTGTCAGACCGCCCCTCGATAATTCAGCCATGGCATCCCATTCACCGGCCCGGTCTTCAAGCCCTATCAGCCAAACTCTCTCACACCCGGCCCCTGCCATTGTGTTGTGCACGCTGAACGCCAAATACATTCACGCGTCGCTCGGCCTGCGTTACCTGTTGGCCAACATGGGCGATTTAAAGGCGCAAACGCTGCTGCGCGAATTCACCATCGCCCGCAGCCCGCAAGACTTGGCAGACGAGCTGCTGGCGTTGCAGCCGCAGGTGATCGGCTTTGGCGTTTACATCTGGAACGTGACGCAAACCTGCGAGGTGGTGCGCTTGCTCAAAGCCGCTCGGCCCGACCCGAATGATCTGAAGATCGTATTGGGCGGACCTGAGGTCAGCCACGAATTGGATCAGCAAACCATCGTGCAACTGGCCGACCACGTCATCACCGGCTGGGGAGACGTGAGCTTTCCCAAACTGTGCCGCGCTTTGTTGCACGGCCCGCGGCCCTTGATGAAAGTCATCGCGGGCGAACAGCCACCGCTGGACCAAATCGCCCTACCCTACGCCGAATATTCAGACGCCGACCTGGCCCACCGCTTGCTATACGTTGAGGCCTCGCGCGGCTGCCCTTTCAAGTGCGAGTTTTGCCTGAGTTCGCTTGACAAAACCGCCTGGGCGTTTGATCTGGATGCGTTTTTGGCCGAGCTAGGTACCCTGTACGCACGCGGGGCACGCAACTTCAAGTTTGTAGATCGAACCTTCAATTTGAAGATTGATGCGTCGATTCAGATTTTGCAGTTTTTTCTGGATCGACTGCCCAAAGATGACGCGAAATTCTTCGACGGGCCGCCCCTAGAAGAATTAGCCCCCTCGGGGGGCAGCGTCCACACGAAGTGGGAAAGCGTGGGGGCCACACTCTTTGTGCATTTCGAGGTCATCCCCGATCATTTGCCAGACAAACTGAAGGAAATGATCGCGAAATTTCCCCCTGGCGTTCTGCAGTTTGAAGTCGGCATCCAAAGCTTCAACGTCGAGGTGCAGCAGCGCATCTCGCGCAAACAAGACAACGATAAAACCGTGGCCAATCTGCACTGGCTGGTGACCGAATCCAACGCGCATCTACACACCGACTTGATTTTTGGCCTGCCGGGCGAGACGCTGGCCAGCTTTTCAGACGGGTTTGACCGCTTGTATGCGCTTAAGCCGCATGAAATTCAACTGGGTATTTTGAAGCGCCTGCGCGGCACGCCCATTGCTCGCCACACGGCTGAATTCGCCATGGTTTACGACGCCGCGCCGCCCTACACCGTGCGCCAAACCAGCGAGGTCAGTGCCGACGAGATGCAGCGTTTCACGCGGCTGGCCCGCTATTGGGATTTGGTCGCCAATTCGGGGCGTTTCAAGCGCAGTTTGCATTTGCTGATGGACGGCACACCGTCCCCGTTTCAAGCGTTTCTGAACTGGTCAGACTGGCTTTGGCGCACCTCGCAAAAGACCAGCGGCATGACCCCTGAAGCCCTGGTCGATCATTTGTTTGACTACCTGACCACGGCCTGCGGAATCGACGCGCCACTGGCCCGCCAAACCTTGCTGGCTGACTATGTGCAAAGCGGTGCACGGGCCAAGCCCAAGGTTTTGCAGGCGCTATTGACCCGGCGCGCCGCCGCAGCCAATGGCATCAACCTGCATCCAGCCGATGCCGCAGGGCGACTAAGCCAGCGCCAGGCGCGGCACAAAGTGGCGGCTTGAAAGCTTTTGCGCAGGCTGACCATTCGCCTTACTGCTCACCAGCCCGAAGCAATACTGCGGCGACCAAGGCATCGCTCAAGTTGTAGCGGTGTTCCCGCAGGCTGTCGATCAACGGCGCCAAGGCTTGCACATGTCCTGCCTGCTTGGCCAGCAACAACAGGCCCAGCACTCCAAATATGGGCAAACCCTGAGCCTGAGCCATGAGCCGCCCCTGCCTCTCGTCGATCAAAACCGCGCACCCCAGATGGCGTGCCCAGCTGATGGCTTGAAACTCACCCGCGTCCAAGCGCCCCAGTAAATGTTGCACAAGCGCGTCATCACGGTCGGCCTGAACCGTGCAGTGGCCCGTGACAAAGATCCGGATGGATTCAGAATCAGGTTTGGGTTTGCCGCCAGTCGCCTCCATCAGCACCGTGTGTGGCACGTGCACCGTACCAAACAACTTGCTCAGCAGAGGCAGTTGTTCGCATTTCGCTAACGCAATCAGCGGCCCTGCATCAGCCACGATGACGGGTTTCTTCATCGCCTTGACCTTAGCCTCAGTCGCAGCCTCAGCCCGCTAAATCATTGAGCAATTTGAGCTCGTCATCCAGCTCGGCCGCATCGTAGTTGACGACCGGAATTTTGAGTTCACCCAAATACTCAACAAAGTCAGGATAAGGAATGCGGGCCAGCTTGGCAGCCAATCCCAATGACAAATCGCCCGACTTGAACAAGCTAACTGCCAGCGCCGTGTGCACGCCCGAGGCCACCACGTCTTCGGTGAAGGGCACGCTCACAAACAGCGGTTGCCCATGCCGGGTGACCAGGGACAGTCGCCCGGCTTCAGCCTCCCGAGAGAGCTCGCCCGAGCGATCACGCAGGTCACGGATGCTGAAAGTTTGCATTTTTGAGCCCTATTGAATAGATTTATCCCCAAATTGTAGGTCAAACATGACATTTTTCAGCCAAGGTTCTAGAACGGTGAATTAAAGGGTTTTCGATGAGGAGGCGAGACGATTCTTTTTCAAGACGAACTCGGCTGTGGATTTGCCATTTTTCTGCCTTCTACGCTGCGACCCAAAACCAATGATTGAGACTCCTTTATCATTGCCCCATGAGCCGCGCCCCTGACCTTGCGCAAATTCGCTTTGACAACGCCTTGGCCTTGTTTGAGGAGTTTGTACACAACACCATCAAACACCCCGACGCCGCCACCTTGCGCGGGCTCGAAGGGCGCTTCGCCGAGAAGGTGCAAATTCAGCCGAGTTACTGGAGCCAGATCAAGGGCCGATCACGCCAGATTGGCGAGCGGCTGGCGCGCCAGTTTGAGCAGTTGTGCCGCAAGCCCAATGGCTGGATGGATCAGCCGCACGGTGAATTTGCAAACGCAACTTCGGCTTCAACTTCAGCTTCAACTTCAAGCGCGGTGCCAGCACCCGGGCAGTTGACGCAAGTGGTGGCTTTGCCCAATGACAATGCCACCCCGCAAGACGCAGATGAGCGTTTTATTGTGGGCTTGGTGTTGACTTATTACCGGCGCCACCCGCAGCGGGCGCGCACGCAATTACTCGACATTTTGGGCGAGGTTTTAGGTGGGGGTTTGGCACCGATTGAAAACCGGGCCACCAGCGCCTTGGTGACCGTGAAACAAGCCGCTCTCACCGCAGTTAAAAGCAATCCGCCAGCGTCTAAAACAGACGCCAGCACCGCCGATATTCACGCGCTGTGGTTGCGCTCGCAAGCGGGTGTTGCGCCGTTGCGACGCAAAAAGTAGGGGTTTGCGAGCATTCTTGCGCCCCCGTGCAGGCATCACAAAAATGGGGCTTGCAAAAGATAAGGCTTCGTTTATCATTTGATTAACTAGCCAAACGGATGGCACTGCAAAGTGACTCCGCTTTGGCTCCCGATCCACCCTTTTTTAATTTTTGAGTCAGTCCATGAAACCCATCGTGTCTTCCTTCAATTGCTCTCGCACCAGCGCCCTGCCAGGCACTGGCGCTTGGGGTTTGAAGGGTCATGTGGGTGGTGCCATGGTCAGTCAAATTGGCAGTCGGTTTGTCAATCAGGCAAACCGCCAAGGCCAAGTGAGCCCAAGCGCAGCAGGTATGAATTATTTTGACGTCCCGCCCTGGGGCGATGTGAGCTGATCTCAAGCAACAGAGATTTCTTCACAACGGCCCGGGAGCATTTTTGCCCCGGGCCGTTTTAGTTTGTGCCGTCAGTTTGAGTCGTCGATATCGCCTTTTTTTGACAGTTTTTTTAATGTTTTTCAACCCAAGGAGCCTTCCATGAACACCATCAATACCCAGTACACCCCGTCCCGCCAACCCAAGGTGGTGGGCCTTGCCATTGGCCGCCAGCCTGGCATTGACCACCGACCCAGCCCAGTTTTGATGCGCTTCGCACCAAGCCGAGCCAGACCGCCCAGCCCCCAATAAATCACCGCCTGGCGCGCAACCCTTTTTTCTGGGTGCGCGCAACAGGCCCAGGAGAATCATCATGACAGAGAGCTTCCCAACGAGATACTCGCAAGCGGGCGTCTCACCCGGTTATTCAGTAGGTTTTTCCAGTCGCCAAGTCGCAGCCAAAGTGCTTCGCGCGGCCAGTCAAGCATTGGCCCGCGTGGCACATGAGCTAACTGTTGTCGATGTGCCCAGTGAAAGTGCTTTCACCGCTGCAGGCAACGTGTACGCCTGCCCTCAGCTTGAGTTCTATGCCGAAGCCGGTGCCGCCGAAGGTGCCTTGTACGCAGATGGGCGCTTGGTGGGGTATTTGAGCGGCGTCAGCCGCTTGTAGCAGGGCTGCGGCCCCCTACGCCGACGTGAACCTCACCGCCGCAATGGGCGGCAGGTCGCGCGAGACACAGGCCCAGTGCTCACCTGCGTTGACGCTCAGCCACAGCCCGCCTGTGGTGGACGCCAACGCCAGGGTTTGGCC